>JBBTHA010000110.1:0-10868 GCA_038060535.1 Elusimicrobiota bacterium
CCCGACACCGCCCCGTCCCGGTAGAGATCCTTTGACGTGTTGACCGTTGTCACCGCGGCCAAACCGCCCCGCCCGCCCCGCACGCCCGTGGGCACGGCGACCTCCGTCGTGTCGTTGGCGGCGACGCTCGCGCCGGTTTGCTCTTTCGACGCGCAATTGCCGAGAACAGCGCTCGCCCGCGAGGCGGCGTGATTGAGGAAAGCCGCCGCCGCCCGCGCCTCCTGGCTCCTACCGATCTGATCTTTCGTCGTCCACTCCTTCAAATCATTGCGCAGACAACGCTCCCATTTCGCGCCGGGGACGAACGTCTTCGATAAGTCGGGATGATTCAACGCCCAGCCGGGAGACGCCGCGCCGGGACCGACCGCGAAATAAAGATCGGCCACCGGTCCCATGCCCGCTTCCTTGACCCAGGTCTTGACCATGGAGGCAAGCCCCTGCTCGTCGGTTTGCGCCGCGACGAATCGCTTGCCCTGGTCATCGGGCCCCAGGAGAAATTCCTCGATGCGCTTTTGCGCGTCGGCGCGCGCTCCGCCATTGCTCTTGAGGACCTCGCTCAAAACGTTGACCGTGTTTTTGGCGTCCGTTTCAACGGGCTTGGCGGCGGGGTCGGCGACCGTCCCGAAAGCGGGCGTCCGCAGGGACAGTGTCCCCACGGACGCCGCCAGCAGGGCGGCCATGATGGGATGCAGGGGTTTCATGGCGTTCTCCGGACCGACTTTACTGCACGTCTATAGTGTTTGTACCACGCCAGGAGTTGCGGCGCATGGGCCTAAAGTCCTAATTCTCATTTCCCCGAAACGCCCTTCGGTGGTTTCGACATCTCATCCAACTTCATTTGCAGATCACCCATGACGGCCCGCTGCGTTATCTGCATATCGCCCACCGCGGTAAACGCTTTTTCAAAAATGTCTTTAGAAGACTGCGGGAGTGGATCCGTCTTTTCCGTTTTAAGCTTCGCGGCCTCTTGTTGCGCCTGATCGACAGCGGCCATGGCTGTTCCCGCTTTCTCCAAAACCACCTTGGCCTCCTCGAGCACGGCCTCTTTATCTGCGGGCGTCGAAATTTTCGGATCCTGAGGGCTCGCGCTCGACTTGATGCCGAACGAATTGGACACTTCGTCAGCGGTCGGCTTGAATTTCGCCGTAACCCCAATCACCGCCTGCAAAGTCCCCTTGGGATCTGACGCCGCCTCCGCTCTAAGAAGCGCCGGATGCAGTTTTCCTAGATACTCGCTTTGGTCCTTAATAACCCCATCAAATCCATCGCGCGCGGTTTTTGCCTGATCGAATAAACGCGCGTACGTAGCCGAGAGGGGATTGCGCGCAAATGGAGCAGGATCATAAAGTTGGCCTTTATCCTGGGCGACCGTCTCAAGATGAGCCTTCGCCTTCGTAAGCAATTCCATGGCGTCGCGATGCGATTTCCGGGCGATCGTCACCTGGTCATTGGCGGATTTCACGTCGTTTTTGTCCTTGTCCGACATCTCCAGCATCGCGGGCACCGCTGGAGCCGCGAGCAGCGTGCCAACCGATTTTTCAAATAACTCTTTAACCGAAAATTCTTCCTTGATCCGGATGGCCCCGCATCTTTCCGATGAGCCGCTACGATACAAGGCATCGCGCACGGCAATCAATTTCCCGGTCTTAACCCGCATGTCATCAACCACACGGACCACGGGCGCCGCCAGCATGCTTCCACCCGAGGACCCTTTCTTATTTTCCGCAAGCGCACTTTCTAAAAGGCCGCACAGTTCCTCAAGCGAGTTGCCCGCCACAAAAACCGTGCTCTCTCCGGTCGTATTGGTCAAGCCGGCCGCCTGGCCATTCGGGGTCACCCCTCGTTCGGCCTTGGGATCAGGATTCGACGCGGTTTTTCCGGTCTTGACGCACGTCAACAGCACGCTGGCCGTTCCGCCGCTGTTCGAATAGAGAGTCATCGTGGTTCCATCGCTCTCTTCCGACCAGCACTGTCCTCCCCGCGTTTTGCCGTCGCCGGAGCACATGACGGTCATTTGAGCCCGCGACATCGTGGTCGCGCCGCATTTATACTCCGCATCGGGGGGCGTGGGAGATAGCAATTTACCGAGCCACACGCCCATCGGTTTGCCGATGCCCTCAGTCGCCAGGGACTTGACCAAATCGTTGCGGATGCCGTAGAGAAGCAGTTCGGGGTCCTTGAGCTTGCGCTTTTCAAAAGCCAGCTGAATCTCCTGCATCATGCGCTCGCGCGCCGCGATGAAGGACAGGGCCTCGCCCACGCTCTTGACTCCGGGGGGATAGCCGCCGCCGGGAAACTTGTCGTTGGGACCGAGGCCGCCGTGACCGTGGCCGCCGTAGCCCGAACCGCCGGTCGGAATCGTCTCCTTGGCCGCCTCGTTGAGCGCGCTGAGCGCGCTGCCCGTGCGCGAGAACTGGTCGCCCGCGTTCTGGCCCGCGCGCTTGGTGGCGTCAAGGCCGGTCGGATTGCTCGAGCCGCGGCCGCCGGCCGCGGTCCTGAAGTTGCGATCGGGGCGCACCAAGTTGAGGCCGCCGCCGCCCGTATCGGGGCGTCCGCCCTGAGCGGGCGCGATCGGCGCCAGGCTGCTTGAAGCGCTGCTGCTGCCGCCGGCCACGCCCAAGCCGCGCAGGCCCGAGCCGCCGAGGGGAACCTTGGGAATCGGCATCGGCGAGCGTCCCAACGCCGAGGACGCGCCGCGGGAGGCCGAGCCGGCCAAGGCGTCCTTGAGATCGGCCTCGCTGCGGCCGGAGGGCGGCGTCGGAGGAGCGATCGAACCCGCCGGAGGCTGCTGGGCCGCTCCCGGACCCATGACCAACGCGGAGGGGTCGCGCACGTTGAGGGGCGTGATAATGTCTCCCGAGCTGCCGACGGCGCCTCCGGAGGCGATGCCGTTGTTGCTCTCGTAGGGAGTGCCTCCGCCGCCGAAGAAATTGCCTCCCGGGGCCCTTCCCCAGCCCTGTTGGAGCTGGCCGTCGGCGCTTTCCGGGCTCATCATGAAATGCTCGGCCAGCGGCGCCATGAACAGCGTTCCCAGTCCCGCGAGGATGAAAGCTAAATCTTTCTTTTTGAACTGCTTGAGGCGGTCGATCAGCGTCAAACCGACGCCCAAACCTTTGATTTTGACCTGGGGTCTTTGGGTGTCTTTGAGAGTGGGGATTTTGGGCTGCTGGTCCATGAGATTATCTCCTCAACTGGGATAGTGTAAGAGGGGGATATCGGCGTGTCAAGCGCGAGCGAGGTCTTTAATCCAATTTTTACCATGCGGCAAAAAGAATTCCTTGGCCCTCGGGGAGGGAATCCCGAACCCGCCCGACGGGATCGATGACGGCCGAAAAGCCGTGAGCGATGCAGCGCACGAAGTGCGTCCGGCTTTCCACCGCCCGCAGGCGCGAGCGCAGCAGGTGAAGCCGGGGATGAATGGTGCCCTTGAAAAGACTGTCATTGGCCAAGGAGAAGACGACGTCGGCGCCCGCTCGGGACAATTGCCGCGTCGGCCGCGAGGTGACGTCGTCGAAACAGGGCAGTAGGGCGACCCGGCCCAAGCCCGGGATCTCGACGGGGCTGGCCTGGCGGCCCACGACGACCATGGGTCGGCCGACGGGGGACGGATGCTGGGCGATCTGCGAGCCCACGAGCTTCCCCTCGGGGGAGAACACCAGATTCATCACCCACGCCTGCCGCCCGTAGTCTCCGGCCTCAACGGGCGCGTTGGTGCCCAAAGCGATATACGCCTTGGCCCGGCGCGCGATGCCCGCCCAGCGTCCCGGCTCGCGATAGATGTCCTCCGGGATTTGGTACTGGGGAAACAGCACCATGTCCGCCCCGCGCCCGGCGGCCTCGAGGGCCATGCGTTCGTAGGTCTTGAATATGTCGTCGCGGTGCGCCGTCCGCCAGGACCACTCGAAAGGGAGATCATGCTGAGCGCAGGCGATGCGCAACGATTTCTTGGCCGGCGCCGCCGCATCGAAGCGGCGTATGGCCGTCGCCCCCCAGACCCATGCGGCGCTCAGCAGAACGCAGACGGCCGCGAGCTCGGCGGCCGCGCGGCGCGGCCGGGCTCGATCCTCGAAGGCCTGCGCGGCGAGAACGACCAGCGCCACGAGGAAAAAAACAAGGCCGGTCTCGCCGAAAGGACGCGCCAGCTGCAGCAAGGGCAGCGGAATCGGGACGTGAAGTCCCGTCAAGAATACGACGGAGCCGAAAAAAGGACGCACGGGGTTTCCGGCGATCAAGGCCGGCGCCGTCCAGATCAGCGCCGCCAAGGGGGCCCGGACCCAAAGCGGCAGGCGGCGCGCATGCCAAATGGCGACGGAAACATAGGCCCCGAACGCGGCCCCGGCCAGCCAAGCCCCGGCATGAATCAACGGGGGCAGGCGGATCATCCAGCTGAACAACAGCCCGTAGTAGACGGCCCCCAGGGCCGCGCCGCGGCGCACGGCGGCCGTCCAGGAGTCCGCCCCCCGGCCCGCGCCGCACAGAAAAGCCAGCCACGCCGCGGCGATAAGAAACGCGATCAGGCCCATCGCGCGATCAAGCCGAAAGCGCTCACGAACCCAGCCCGCACAGAATGTCCTCTAAAATTCCCCCGGAGCCGCAGCTGCCGGTCTGCATCTGGCCGCACATCTGCTTCATGGGCCCCGTGGCCGAGCCCGCCGGTGAGGACACCCCCAGGCCGGCGCAGTAGGAAGGAAGATCGCATGGCTTGTCGATCCGGTCGATCACGCTTTGCAGCTCGCCGCCGCACGCGGCTTTGATTTGGTTTTGGACATTAATGCAAGGGTCGCATTCGCAGGGGTCGCCGCAGGCGCCGGGCAGCTGCCCGTACAGATTGTTGATATGGGTCTGCATCTGCCCCAGGCGCTTATAATCCGGCTGCTTGCCCGCTTCGCACAGGTTGATCTTATCGGCGCATTCCTTCATTTTCTCGGCGTCCCCGATATAGCCGTCGACCGTCCCCGTGTCCGGCACGCGGGGCGTGCCGTCGCCATCGATGGCCGGAGCCGTGAGAATATCGGTGCCCTTGCCGGTGATGGAGTTGCCGTCGTACACCGCGCCGGTGTTCGTCGAGCCGAATTCTCCCGGGCAGCCGTTGCCCATAGAGCAGTCGGGCGCGACGGCGACCTTGGCCAGGCTGTGGCCGACGGCGAGCTGTGCGTACGCGCGATCGCGCGCCAGCGCGCGCGAAGTCCTGATGCCCTTGGTCGTGCGAGCTTCGATTGCGTTGGCCTGGGAATACGACAAGCGCCCTTTGGCCCCTTTCTGCACCAAGACGCCCTTAGGCGTGGCGGCTCCTCCCACTCCGGAAAGGCCGGCGTCCACCTGGTCCTTGAGGCTGCTTCCCACCGCGCCTGCCCCCGAGCCGCCGCCGGTTTTGCCCGAGCCGGCGGCCGAGCTCCCTCCGAAAAAACCCAAGGCCGCGTAAGGACCTCCGGATAAAACGGCCCCGTTGGCATCCTTGATTCCCCCCTCGGAGAGTCCGAACCCAAATATCCGGCTCAGCCAGCCCGCCCGCTCTCCTTTGAGGTCCTTGCCGGACAAGGCCACGGCGTCGCCGTCGCCGACTTTCGCCGCTTCATCGGCGCTGAGAATGCCCGCAATGGCCGGGTCGCCGCCCTGACCCGCCTTCCCGCCGCCGGCCTCCAAATCGCGGCGGTCCCCCTTGACGAAACCCAAAGAACCCGAGCCCAAATCGCCGGCCGACCCCCGTCCGTCGGTGCCGCGCATGAACGCGCCCCAGCCGGCCTTCCCGCCGCCCTCCTTGGCCGCGCGGAAGGCCGCCACTAAATCGCTAAAGCCGCGCCGGCCTTCGGGCAGGCCCCATTGATCGGTATCGAAGCCGAGCTCCGAGGCCAGCCACGCCACGCTCGCGGCCACGCGCGGGCCGCCGGGAAAGCGCAGGATCAAATTCGACGGGCTCACGAACAGAAACGAGGCGCACACGACGACCAGCAGCACGGCGCTGACGAGCCTTCTCTCCCGGAAAAATAGGAGAACAAGAGCCGCGAGGCTCTTTTTTTTGTTCTTCTCTAAAAAAGTCGCCATGATTGCCTCTGGCCGCCGTCTGCGGCCTTATGGAACCACCTGACTGTTGACCTTGACCATCTCCTTGTGCTGTCCGATATCCTTGCCGCTTTCCGCGTCGAAACTTTGCCCCCGAGTCACGCTGTCGGGCGGGTCGCAATTTTGGGTGGGCGTTCCCTGGTAGTACGCCCTGTCGATGCAGTAGCGATTGATGGCGTTTTGATTGATGTTGCCGGTGCGCGCGGCCAAGGTCTGGCTCATCGTGTCGGCCATGTTCTTCATCTTCGAACTCATCTGCATCATCGCAATGCCCATGCCCACCAGGATCAATCCGATCGGCGCCAAAAACATCGTCGCCGTCAAGGCCAGGCCGAGCAGAAGCAGCATCATGCCGTTCTTCTTGAGGCTGCCCGCCTGCTGGGCCAGGGCTGAAATCCCGTTGAGAGCCGGCATGTGGGGATCCAGGGGGACGCCCACAGGCGGAGTCACGCCCGGCGCCGTCACATCCGGCGCGCTGCCGCCGTCGGCGCTCGGAGACGTCACCACGCCCGAACCGGCCCTCTCGATGTTGCCGGTCCCCGTTTGGCCATCGAAGGCCGCGCCCGCCGTCGAACGCGCTCCCTCCTGGATGGCCGCTCCGGCCCCGCTCGTCGAAAGACCTTTGGCCACTTTCAATTGGCCGAACGCCTTGTTCGACCTCGGACGAGGGCCGGCGATTCCTTGCGAGATGCGGCCGGTCCTGCTGCTTGCGCGCATGGGACCTAATTTCCCGTTTTGACCCGCCGGGATGTTGACCTTGGACAAATTCGCGTTGAGCTTGGGCGCGACGCCGCCGGCGCCGGCGCCGGCGAAAATATTTTTTCCCCCGAACTCCCCGCCCAAACTCGACGACAACTTCGCCCCGCTCAAATCATGCGCCAAGCCCGCCTGCCTCCAATCGGGCTTCTCCCCATCGCCGGCCTCGCCCGGAGCGGCGGCGTCCGCCGCGGGGGAGGGCGGCTCTTCCTTTTTCGCCGCGGCCGCTTCCACGGGATCGAAGGTGATCTCTCCTTTAGACGCCAAATACCCGGTGCGATCGCCGCTCGCGGATCGAACCTTGACCGACGATGACAAGACGCCCAGATCGCCGCCGCCCATGGCGCCCGCGGCGCCACCGCCCCGGAGCAGGCTATAGCCCACCAGGCCCCCGCCCGCCAGGAAAGCCGCGACCGCCCCCGCCAACATCAGCCTGCCCAGCGTCGTGCCCAATAGACCGGATAAAAATGAAGAAAACCCAAAGGTGCCTGCCGCCGCGATTTGGCCGGACCCAATCGCCGCGCTGGCCGCCGCGCGCGCCGCCGTGCCGCCCGCGGCTCCCGAAAAAGAGGAGCCTCCAGGCTTGGCCCCGCTCCAGGCGAAGCCGGCCTTTTTGCGCTCCTTCTCTTTCTTCTTTAGGTCGGGAATCTCGGCTCCCGGAACCCCAAAGACTTCGTCGTTGTCCATTGCAGTCGCTCCCAAATCAGTCCATCGCCGCCGCCAACGGCTTGCGCGCCGCCGCCGCGCCCATCATGCCGGCGATATTGGCGATCAGTCCTCCCGCAGCCTGCACCACGAGACCGGGCGTTCCTAAAGATTCCGGAATAAACGCCATCGCCAAAGTCAGCGCGCCGACGGCCGCGACGATGCCTCCCGCCATTTTGTCTCCGGACATCGCGATGATCGCCATGCCCAGCGCGACGAGAACGCCGCCGATGACCATCATCGCTATTCTGATGATGCTCTTGATCATCTCACCCAAACCCATCAGCCACGTCGTCGTATTCGCGATGAGCGCGAGGGCGGCGAGAACCGCCATGGTCGCCATCAACGCCATCGCGATGCCGATCAAATTTTGGTACGGCGTCGCGTTCCGGCTCGCGGGCGTGGCGATCGCGGTGCAGCCCCCGGCGCCGTTGGGCACCCCGTTGCTGCCGCAATCGACCGGGGCGGGTCCGCCGGTCAGGGGCCCGCCGTTGTCGACCGCGTTGGGAGTCCCGGCGCCTCCGCTGGCCCCCTTGCCCACGCCCGTTCCCGAAATCGCCGTGCCCGCTCCCTGGTTGTTGTCGAAAGCGGACGCGGCCTCGTAGGCCGCCGTTTCGCTCCTGCCCGCCGCCGCTCCCTTCTGGGAGAGGGCGTTGGCGCTGGCCAGCTGCTGACGGGCGAAACCGTGCATCTTGCTCGCCCCGGCCCCGGCGCGCGCCGCGCGCGTGTACGTGGGTTTGCCCCCCGCGCTGCGCATACCGCCCAGGGTGCCCGCCTCGGGCTTAGCCGTCGAGGCCGACGCGAACGAACGTCCCACTCCGCCCGACAACCCCGCGCCTCCGGGCAAAGCCACCGACCCTCCCGAGCCGGTGTTCAACTGACCGAATCTTTTGCCGAACACGCCGTTGGATTTTCCATCGGCCTGCGCCGAGGCCAGCAAAGCGGCGGGATCGACGGGAGAACCCCCCGCCCCGTCCTTGGCCGCGGTCTGTTCGGCTTTCTTGGCCGCCGCCTCGTCGGCGATGCGCTGCGCCTCGGCGGCCGCGGCGGCCTCAGCCGCCGCCTTGGCGCGCTCCTCGGGCGTCATACCGTCGAGGCTGCCGGTGACATAGCCCATGGAGTTGGGAATCGAGTTGGACGTCGAGGGCAGGTCGGAGAGGTCGCCCTCGGGATTGATCGCGCGCCGGTCCTGGGCGAACAACTTGGGTTTTTCGCCGTTCGACGCGGAGCTGTTGGCCGCGCTGCGCTGGCCGGCGTAGATCGACGCAGATCCGATGGCGCATGTCGCCATGAGCGCGAGCAGCGTCTTGGACGCGCTCATGCCCAACGCGTTGACGCCCGCCGCGCCCGAGCCTCCGGCCCCCGCGCCCCACACGCCGCGCGCGCCCGGCGAGCTCGCCCGCAACCAGGCCAAGGCCCCGCCTCTGCGCCTGCGCTCCGAACCCACGCGAGCGACCCGGAACGCCGGGACATCGATGGCCCCTGACCCCTTGTTCATGTCCATACAATCTCCATAGTCCCGTCGAGGGAGTGTAACCCGCTCCCCATTGATTGTCAAGTAAATTTGGTTGATTTACCCAATATTTACCTTATACAAATCGCACTGTCCCCTCGAAAGAGCGCTTTAGATGTCTATACTGGGAGGCAGCGAACTCGGGGGCTTAGAGGCGGTCACGTTGCCCGCCGCCGCATCATTGGGACCGGGAGCCATCGACATGACATAAATGCCCGTGGCGATGGCCGCCAGGGCGGCCACGGCGACGGCGATGCCTTGGGATTTCTGTCCGGGCTCGCCCCCCACGCCGGCCAGAATTTGACCGGCCAAAACGCCCATATAGGAGCCAATCACCATGATGGCGACGCCGATGCTCTGAATCACCGTGCTCATCGTCCCGGCCGAGAGCCAATTCGTATTCTTCAAGACTTTGGCCATGATGAACAAACCCGCGACCAGCAGTCCCAACACGACGGCGCGCTTGACCAAAGTCTCCCACGCCGTGCCGACATGCTTCTCGTTGGGGGTCGGAGGCTCGATTTTCTTCTCGTTGGCGGCGGAATTCTTGGCGATGCTTTTGGGCTGAGCCTCCCCGGCGGCGCCCGCTGCGTCCATGCCGATCGCGCTGCCGGCCGGACCGATGGCCGAGCCGCCCTTGGCGGCGACCCCGTCGTACGTTTTGCCGCCGGCCATGCTCGACGTCGCCCCCATCTGATCGCGCATGACCGAGCCGAGCTGGCTGCGCGCGCTCACGCTGCGCCGGCTGGCGATGCCGCGTCCGGCGTTGCTCGAGGTCCGGGCTCCCCCGGTGTTTTTTCCCAACGCGCCGAGCGATCCGTTTTGACTGGCCGCCGCCAAACCCTCTCCCAGTTTAGTGGACGCGCTCGCCGAGGTCGTGTTGCCGGAGGGACCTCCTTTCGTCAATTCGCCCAGGGGCTTGGTCCCGGTCAAGCCCTTGCCCAAACCCATCGTGCCCACGGCTCCCGCGCCGCCCGAGCCGCCGTTGATCGCGCCCGCGCCGGCCCCGTTGGAGGACCCACCCGCTCCCGCGGCCTCTGCCGACGCGGCCGCGGAGGCCTGGTCGCCGGCGGAACCCGCGGCGGCCTCGGCCGCCCGATCCTTGGCGGCGGCTTGAGCCATGTACTCCAACGACGGAGAGGACCCGTCGGCCCTGATCGGGGCCACGGCGTTCGCGTCGATCGGCTCTGCGCGCGGCTTCGTCGCGAAAAGCGCCAGATTGCCCCCGGTCCGGTCGGCGTCTCCCGGTCCGAAAATTTTATAGCCGGCCATGCCCAGCCCGCCGGCCACGGCCGTTCCCATGACGACAAGCGCGATCAACCCCGCCTTGGTCGCCAGCATTCCGCCGGCTCCGGAGCCGCCGCCAAGCCCCCCCAAGCCCCCAGCGCCGCCCCCGCCGCCGAAAAGCAGCGCCAAGAGGCCCGACGATTTTTTCGCCCCCTCGTCGAGCTTGTTGACCTCCGTTTTAATCTCGGGCATCTTGCCGTTCGGATCCATACTTCCTCCCCCTATTGCGTCGATAAACCGAGCCTTGAGCGCGTCCGATCCATTCTCTGCTTGTCCTCGAGTTCCCGGACCTTGCGTTCCTGATCCATGTACCGTTGGGCGGCATTCTGCAAGACCTGGCTGACCATCATCCCGCCCACGCCCCCGATGGCCCCGCCGATGGCCGTGCCGACCACGGACAAAGCCACTTGCTTGGCGAATTCGCTGTCGTCCATCTCGCTGGGGCCGACTGCGGCCGCGGGCGGAGGCGTCAGTTTTTTATCTTCGAGCTTGGGATCGTTGAGATTGAGATTGATCTTCGCGGAGTCAAACCGACTTTCGCAATAGC
>JBBTHA010000111.1:0-7235 GCA_038060535.1 Elusimicrobiota bacterium
CCTTTTGACCGGCAGGACCGCCTGCTCGACGTCTCGCGCTTCGACGTCGGCGGGGACGCCACCAAGGGCCGCGAGCGCGAACTCTCGGCGTACCTGTTCAGCGATCGCGGCCTCTACCGGCCGGGAGAGACGTTCCATGTCGGCTTTCTCGTTCGCCCGACCATCTGGGGACAGGACCTGACCGGCGTCCCTCTGGAGATATCGATCGTAGACCCGCGCGGGCTCGAGGTCAAGAAGTTCAAGCTGCCGCTGTCGTCGGCGGGCTTGGAGGCCGTCGACTACCAGACGCAGGAAAACGGTCCGACCGGACATTTCGCGGTCAGCGTGTACATCGTCAAGGACGGCCGGCGGGCGAATCTGCTCGGTTCAACGTCCGTTCGCGTCGAGGAGTTCCTGCCGGATCGCCTGCGCATCTCGGCGCGCTTCTCCAGCGAGAGGGCCGAGGGCTGGGTGTCGCCCAGGGGGCTCAAAGCCGCGATCAGCCTGAGCAATCTTTTCGGCACGCCCGCCGAGGGGCGCACGGTGACGGGACGCATCCGCCTGAGCCCGGCCGCTCCTTCATTCAAGGAGTTCGCCGACTTCGCGTTCTTCGACCCGCAGATGGCCAAGAAAAGCTTCTCGGAGGGCCTCGACGACGTGAAGACGGACAAGGATGGGACGGCGTCGTTCGATATGCCCCTGGAGCGCTTCGCGGAGGGCACCTACCGCCTCGAGCTGACGGCCGAGGGCTACGAAGCCGAAGGGGGCCGCGGCGTCGCCGGGCAGGCCGCGGTGCTCGTCTCGCCTCGCCCGTATCTCGTCGGCCTCAAGACCGACGCGAACCTGCGCTACGTCACGCGCGGCAGCACGCGCACGGCCATGGCCGCGGCCGTCGGACCCGAGGGCAAGGCGGTCGCGGCGCCGGGGCTCGTCCTGCAGCTCGTCGAGGAGCGCTGGGTTTCGGCGCTCGTCAAAGGCCCGGACAACCTCTACCGCTATCAATCCGTGCTCAAGGAGCTGTTTGTTTCATCGAGAACAGTGTCATTGACGGCGTCGCCGACAGCACTCAGACTCGACACTTCGTCGCCCGGGGATTTTCGCCTCATGCTGCGCGATTCCTCGGGGCTCGAGCTCAACCGTCTCCAATATTCGGTGGCCGGCCATGGGAACTTGACCCGCAGCCTCGAGAAAAACGCCGAACTACAGGTGCGCCTGGAGAAGACGGACTACGCTCCGGGATCCCTCATTGAGCTTCAGATCAAGGCGCCCTACGCCGGGACCGGACTGATCTCGATCGAGAGCGACAGGGTCTACGCGCACAAATGGTTTCGCTCGACGGTCTCCGCGTCGACCCAAAGCATCCGCCTGCCTGAGAGCGTCGAGGGCAACGCCTACGTGACGGTCAGCTTCCTTCGCGACCCCGGCTCCCGAGACATCTTCATGAGCCCGCTCAGCCACGGAGTCGCCCCGTTCACCGTCAGCCGCGCGCGCCGCTCGCTGCCGTTGACGCTGGAGGCTCCCGAAACGATCCGCCCCGGCGCGAACCTCGCCGTGCGCGTGTCGGCGCCGCGACGCGCCCGCGTGGCGGTGTTCGCGGTCGACGAGGGCATTCTCCAGGCGGCCGGCTGGACGACTCCCGACCCGCTCGCCCACTTCCTGCGAAAACGCGCGCTCGAGGTCAAGACATACCAGATTCTAGATCTCCTCCTGCCCGACTACCGCCTCTCGACGTCGGTGATGGCTCCCGGCGGAGACAAGGGCTGGGACGCGGCGGGGAAAAATCTCAATCCCTTCAAGCGCCGCCGCGACGCGCCCGCCGTGTTCTGGTCGGGAATCCTGGAGGTCGGTCCCGAGGGCAAGACGCTCTCGATCCCCGTGCCCGATTCGTTCAACGGCACCCTGCGCGTCAGCGCCGTCGGCGCCGAGCCCACGTCGATCGGCGTCGCCCAGAGAAAGGTCCTGGCGCGCCAGGACATCGTGCTGACGCCCAACGCGCCGCTGTTCGCGGCTCCCGGCGACATATTCGAGGCCAGCCTCGCCGTCGCCAACGGCGTGAAAGGCTCCGGCGCGGGGGCGACCGCTCTCGTGAGGGTCAAGACCTCCGGACACCTCGACGTGGTCGGGCCCGCCTCCAAGGCGGTCCCCGTCGGGGAGGACCGCGAGGCCGTCGCGGTCTTTCGCTTTAAATCCCGTCCCGCGCTCGGCGCCGCCGAAATCTCCTTCGAGACCTCTCTCTCCTCGCGGACCGCGCGCCGCAAGGTCTCGCTGAGCGTGCGGCCGTCCATGCCCTATCAGGTGTCGCTGGTGACGGGGCACCTCGAGCGCGGGCGCGCGCGGGCGCAGACCCCGCGCCGGATGTATCCCTCCTACCGAACGCTCGAGGCCTCGGTCTCTTCGGTGCCGCTCGTGCTCGCCAAAGGGCTGCTCCAGTATCTGCGGACCTATCCCTACGGCTGCACCGAGCAAGTCTTAAGCCAGGCCTTCCCGGCCCTGATCCTGCGCCGCCGTCCCGAGTTCGGATACGCGCCCGACACGGTCGAAACATCTCTGGCCCGGGCGATCGACGTCCTGCGCTCGCGGCAAAACGAGGACGGCGGCTTCGGAATGTGGGCCGCGAACTCGAACGTGTCGCCGTTCCAGGCGGTGTACGCCGCCCATTTCCTGACCGAAGCCAAGGACAAGGACTACGCGGTGCCGCCCGAGCTGCTCAGCCGCGATCTGTCCTACTTGAATCATCTCGCCTTGGCCTCGCCCGGCTTCGACGCCGCCCCCCGCGTGCAGGCCTACGCGATCTACGTGCTCACCCGCAACGGCCGCGTCACCACGCCGTTGATCAACGGCCTGCGCGCGCGCCTCGACAAGTCCGGCGACAAACGCTGGCGAGGGGATTTGACCGCGGCCTATCTTGCCGCCTCCTACTCGATGCTGCATCTCAAATCCCAGGCCGAGGAGCTCATCGGGGGAGTCAAGACGGGCGGGCCGGTCGCCAGCGACTGGGAGTGGTTCTATGACGAGTCGATTCACGAGGCGCAGTACCTCTATCTACTCGCCCTGCATTTTCCCGAACGCCTGCATCAGCTCGAGGCGGACGCGATCTTACGTCTCGTCGAGCCTCTGATGCGGGGCAACTACAACTCCTTGTCGGCCGCCTACTCGATCATGGCCTTGGACTCCTACGCGAGCGCGGTCGGCGAGCTCAAGCCCGGCGAGGCCCGACTCAACGAGGTGCGCGAGGGCGGGACGCTCTCCGCGCTCGTCCTGCCGCCCGGCTTTTTCCCGAAAATCGGGTTTACGCCCGCCGCCACGGCGGTCTCGGTCGAAAACAATTCCCCGCGGCGGATTTTCTATCAAACCGTTCAATCCGGCTACGACCTCCAGACGCCCAAGGAGCCTGTGCACCGCCGCCTCGAGGTGCACCGGGAAATCGTCGACGACAAGAATTCCCCGATCGCGGCGGCCGAACTCGGAGGCGAATACACGGTCCGCCTGCGCGTCAGAAGCCTCGACGGCGGCGGCTTTTCCAACCTCGCCGTCGTCGATCTCGTGCCCGGGGGCTTCGAGCCGCTTTGGAGGGCGCGCGAGGCCGCGGATCAACCCGGCGTCGACTACGAGGACATGCGCGAGGACCGCGTGCTGTTTTTCGCGAGCGCGCAGCGCTCCGCGCTCGAACTCGTCTACCGGCTCAAAGCGACAAGCCGCGGCACGTTCGTCGTCCCTCCGCCCTTTGCCGAATCGATGTACAACCGTTCCGTGTTCGCTTTCGGAACGGCGGGCGCCATCGAGGTCAAGTGAGGCTCCTGCCCGCGGCGGCGGCGCTGGCGTTGGGCGCGATCCTCTGGCATTACGCCCGCCCCGCGCCGCTGCGCGAGGGCCTCTCGTTCTCGCGGGCGGCGTACGCTCGGGACGGACGTCTCCTCAGACTGACGCTCTCGGCCGACGGCAAGCACCGTCTTTGGGTGCCGCTCGCAGACATGTCGCCGCTGCTCGTGTCGGCCGTACTTCTCAACGAGGACCGCCGTTTCCGCCTGCATCCGGGGTTCGATCCTTTCTCGCTGGCGCGCTCGATCTGGACCACCTATATCGCCAAAACGCGCCGGCGCGGAGGATCGACGATCACGATGCAGCTCGCGCGGCTCAAGTACGGGATGGATTCCAGCCGTCCCCGAGGCAAGCTGCTGCAAATCCTGCGCGCCTTGCAGCTCGAGGCTTACTACAGCAAGGACGAAATCCTCGCCGCATACTTGAACCTGGCGCCTTACGGCGGCAACATCGAGGGCGCGGGGGCGGCGAGCATCGTGTATTTCGGCAAGGACGTCGGCCGCCTCGACCTCAGCGAGGCGATCACCTTAAGCGTCATCCCCCAGAATCCGATTAAACGCGCGATGACGGAGTCGGACAAGGCTCGGCGCGACGAGCTCGACGCGGCCCGCGGGCGCCTGTACGCGCGTTGGATCGAAAAACACCCGCAGGACGCGCGCCGCGGCGAGGCGCTCGAAACGCCGTGGGATGTCCGCCGCCGGCGCGAGCTTCCTTTCGCGGCGCCGCACTTCGTTCGGCGCGCGCTCGCATCGACAAAGCAGGACCGGGCGCTCACGACCCTCGACCTCGAAACGCAATGGCTGCTGGAACGAATCATCGCCGGATACGTCGAACGACGTCGTGACCAGGGAATCAAGAACGCCGGAGCCATGCTCGTCGACTTCACGACGATGGAGGTCCGAGCCGCCGTCGGCTCGGCGGATTATTTCGACGAGTCGATCCAGGGCCAGGTCAGCGCGCTCAGCGCGCGCCGTTCGCCCGGCTCGGCCTTGAAGCCTTTCGTATACGCGTTGGCCTTCGAACAAGGCCTGATCCATCCCGAGACCGTGCTCCAGGACGCTCCCGCCGCCTTCGGAGCCTACAATCCCGAAAATTTCGACGGAGAGTTCGCGGGTCCGGTGAGCGCGCGCGAGGCGCTGATCAAAAGCCGCAATGTCCCCGCCGTCGGCCTGTCCTCTCGGCTTTCGCCTCCCGGGCTGTACGGCTTACTCAAGTCGGCCGGGGTCGTCTTGCCCAAGGCTGCCGAGCATTACGGCCTTGGCCTGGCGCTCGGCGGCGGTGAAACAAGCCTGGAGGATCTCGCCCGCCTCTACGCGATGCTCGGCAACGGCGGCGTGCTCAAGCCCCTCAGGAGGCTGGCCGGCGATCCGGTCGACGGCGGCACGCGCCTGCTGTCGGCCGACGCGGTCTTTCTGGTGATGGAGTCTCTGAAATCCAACCCCCGCCCACGCCAGTCGTTTCGAGAGGACTGGCGCGCGCGCGTCTTGCCCGTGTATTGGAAGACGGGAACGTCATGGGCTTTTCGCGACGCCTGGAGCGCGGGGGTGTTCGGCAAATACTCGCTCGTCGTATGGATCGGCGATTTTCGGGGCGAGAGCAACCCCGCTTTCATCGGCGCGGAAGCGGCCGCGCCGTTGTTTTTCGACATCGTCGACGCGGTGGCGTCCCGCGAGACGCCGCGAGACGCCTACGCTTTGGGACAAAAAGATCTCAAGGCGCTCCCGATCGAGGTGTGCGCGGTGTCTGGCGCCGCGCCGGGCCGACATTGCCCGCGCCGCGCGAGAACGTGGTTCATTCCCGGCGTCTCGCCGATCGCCGTCTGCGACGTGCACCGGCAAATTCATGTCGACGTGAAAACCGGTCTGCGCGCCTGCCGCGCGTCCGGCGCGCGCGCTCAGACGTTCGAATTCTGGCCTTCAGACTTGTCGGCGATATTCCGCCTCGCGGGCATCCCGCGACGGCTCCCGCCTCCCTACGAACCCTCATGCGGACTGGCCGACCGTTCCGGCCGAGGGCTGCCGCCGCGCATCACGTCGCCGCTTGCCGACGTCGTCTACCACGTTCCCGCCGCCGCGCCCGGAAACGTCTCGCTTTCAGCGACGGCCGACGCCGACGTCCGGGAGCTTTACTGGTTTTGCGATGGAGCGCTTCTTGGCAAAAGCGTCTCGGGCCGATCGTTTTTCTGGACCCCGCGCGCCGGGCGCAATATCATCCGCGTCGTCGACGACCAGGGTCGCGCGGACTCGCGGGAGGTGGAGGTCGCGCTGAGCCGATGACCGCGACATAAATCAAAGTCCAATCGACACGATGGATTGAAAGTCGCGCGGCATTCGCCCATCATGCGCCTTTCTTTTTCTAGAATGCCCTATGCGATACCTCCTGCTCGTAAGCCTCGCCCTCGGCGCCGCCTCGTGCGCCCACGCGTCCCTCGTTGCCGGCGCGCAATGCGTCAACAACATCAGCGACGCCCAAGCCGACGAGATCGGCCGGCGCATCTGGCAGCAGGAAGGCGGAGGAAAAATCCTGGTCTGGTGGGACGACACCGCCCAATGTTCGTCCTTTGGAATCAACAACTACCTGTGGTTCCCGCAAGGACATGATGTCCCTTTCCAGGAGTCCTTCCCCCAGCTCATCGACTTCATGGTCTCCAAGGGAACGACGGTTCCGGGATGGATCGCCTCCAAACCGCCGTCTCCGTGGAAGACCCGGGCCGAGTTGTTCGCCGAAACGCTCACGCTCGACCGCATTCGACTCAATCCCCCGGCGGCGTGGGGCATGACCCCGAAAATGTTCGCCGCGGCTGATAGCCCGCGCATGAAGGAGCTCAAGGACTTCCTGGAGCGCACGATCTCGCTGCAAGCCCGCTTCAGCGCCCAACGCATGATCGACTCCCTGCCCAAGATGCGGGCCGCCGCGTCCCCGCAAGAAGGTCCGGCCATCGAGAAGCAGTTTTACCGCGTGGCGTGTTCGGAGGGCGGGTTGTTCAACCTCGTCGATTACGTCAACTTCAAAGGCGAGGGGACCAATCCCAAGGAGCGCTACCAAAGCCCGAACGGAGAGATGGAGGGGTGGGGCCTGCTCCAGATACTCCAGCACATGAAAGGCGACGCGCCGGGCCCGGCGGCCCTCAACGAGTTCGCCGATTCCGCCGAGTGGGTGATCAGTCGCCGCGTCGATAATGCCCCTGCGGAGCGGCGGGAAGGCGACAGGAACTGGCTGACAAGATGGCTCAAGCGCATTCAGCTCTATCGCGGCGGCTGACGCGCCCGATCTAATTGAGCCCGTTGATAAGTTTTACGATCTTAGTGCCGATCGCATTTACGTAGTTGCGCGTCTCACGGAAGGGTATGCTGAAGGTTTCGCCAAAACGCTCCGTCCAGCCCTTAAGGACTCGTTAAACATTAACTGACACGTTTCACGGAACTTCTTTCGGGACG
>JBBTHA010000112.1:0-3914 GCA_038060535.1 Elusimicrobiota bacterium
AAAACCATGATTAAGCTTTAGGTCGTATGTCTCCAAGAAGCGCTGAAGACATACATTCTTTCCCCGATATATTGGTAAGAGTGCGCACCAGGTGGCCAGCCCGCATTCATTGCGAAGTTAAGATATCTGCCACTCAGCGTGCCCCACAGAACATCATAATCTAGACGATAGGTTGTAGTTGCGACCAGGTTATTAAAGGCAACGCTAGCCACACTGGAGGAAGTCCCCGAAGAGATTCTTGTCGAACATTGCGCGCGCACCTCTGATGCAACTAGCGTTAAAGCCACCATAGAGCAACTCGTGATCCTTCCCAGCTCTCGGATATTGCAGAACATGATCTCTCATTCTCCTCTTGGGAAAAACAAAATGCGCTTCCGCAAGACTATGAAATCAAGCGAATATTGTCAAATTACAATCTTCATTTGAAATGTCGCGTACGGGCGAACAAAACCGTCGAGTTTAGGCGATGCAGACTTACGGCTTCGATCAAGTAAAAAGAACGAGACACTTCGCGCATGAACGATGACTCAGATTTTATGAACCCGATTGCATCTGGCGGCGTGTGGATTCTCAAAAGTGCATACTCTGAGTGTTTGGCGATCAGTGGCAACAGCTTCTTCCAATTAGGGAGATAGTAAAGGGTTTCACTACAAAATGTCAGCGCTACTGGCCCCGCAATTGAACTATAGAGGCGTTCCACTTCCGCAGGATTGGTCAAATCACAACATGAGAAGTGGATGTCAGGGAACCTCGCGCTGGCAACGGAAATAGCGGTCTTTGCAATATCAACGGCGAAGACTTTGTTGTTTTCGCGTTTAAGAAGATGGGTCAACGCTCCTTTGCCACAACCCAAGTCGACAACGGTAGAGAAGTTGTAGTCTTGGATCAAAGCAAAGGAAATGCGCCGACCGAGTTGGCGACTGTCCTCTTGGTGCCACGAGTCAAACCCCTCCCGTCCCTCATTTTGATACATACGCTCAAAGTCGCCGACGAACCGCCGTTTCATTGTGTCGAAAACATACTTATGGTACCTTGCCATTGATTTACTCCTGCGATTAGGATGCATGGGATGATAACACGAGTCCGGAATTTGTCAATCTGGTTGAGACAGTTTTCCAACCACAATTAATCTGTGAAGGATTAACGCTGGTCGGGGTGGGGGTCAGCCACGATTCTGCGTGCGACGCGCAAGGCGGCGAGATCGGCGGTTCGAGGATGGGCATCATGCTTAGGGTGCATCTTCAAGATCGATGTTATCACATGCGCGAGGTCCGGCGGTGTAGCGGTTCAGCCAATGTGGCACACACGCTTACTGACGCTTAGGCCAGGCAAGCGTAGCTCCCTTCCCCGCCAAGGCCACGCCAGACTTCGATCCTTGACCGCGGCGGAAGGGGCCACCTGAAGAGTGTCACACTATTGTCACACTCAGGTGTCCAAACGAGCCAACTCAGCCAAACTCGTTCCAACCGTCTCCGACGAGAAATGGGCGGGAGAAAAATTCTTCAAGGAGGGAATACGGATTTCAAGACTGGTGCCTTAAACCGCTCGGCCACCTCTCCCCAAATCGGGAACTACGCTATTTTACCAGTATCTTTAACGATAATTTGGGTGAGACCCTGGAACATCCTGCTGTCAGCACAAGAAACTCTCCGGATTAAAGTGTGAACCTTTCCGGAACTTTTACCCCGGCACAACCCGCCATTAGGCCCCAACTGGCGCCTCGTCCGTGAAAATCGAATCCGCACGATCCAGTGTGGAGGTAGCGAAGTTTGTTTGGAGCGTCTCACAGGCTCAGAAAACCCGTTGGCAGCGAGCCTGGAAGCCGCGCGGCGTGCCGAAAATTGAAGAGGTCGCTCATGCCTGAACGGACGCGCTCATGCTCCCGAAATTACACCCAGGAACTTGACATGACCTACGCCGCCCATTTCAGTGCGAGCTTCTTGTGATGTGCCGCGCAATCGCGCAGATACAAGTTAATCAAGTTCTGATATGGCATGCCGACCTCTGATGCCAGCTCCTTGAAATACAAAACAGTTGCCTTATCCAGCCGAATGGTAATGGGCTGCTTTAGGCGAGAGATATACGGGTTCTTCACACCCCTCATCTTTGAAAAATCATAGCGCGCTCTCATATATGTTTACCTCCCGTAGTCCTTCGATTCGCTTTTGCTCGCCTTCCTTGCGGAAATGATGCGGATCACGGCATCGCCGTCTCTGAAGCAGTGGCATACAATAAGAACTCTCAGTTTGACGCTCATGCCCAGAAGAATGAAGCGATCTTCGTCACCAGAATCGTCTGGGTCGATAAAGCGAACAGCTTTTTCATCAAAGAATGCAGTCTGGGCTTCCGCAAAAGAAACCCCATGCTTTCGGATGTTCTCCTTATCCTTGGCCCTATCCCATTCAAAGCGCAGCTCACTCATACATACAGTGTATGCACAGAAGAACGAAAAGTCAATCCCACTGCTGCTTCGAGGCTGCTCCGAGTATCGTGGGCCGAACTCTGAGGATCTTCCGCCGCGGCTATTTGAGTCCAACCAAACGGGGTCGCGGCCGGCAGAATCCGATGGTTAGAGCGCGTCGCTTTTCGCTGCATAAGGTTCCTTGGTGAAAAACCATTTGCCAGCGCCCATCAATCCGTTTCCAAACAGAGCTGCGAATCGATTTTGCCGCCGGCCGACCCGGAGTTGTTCCTCTGTAATAGAAAAAAGTTGCAAGTGCTACGTCGGGAGCTAGCATGAGCGCTTTAAAATCCGTAAGTTCTGAATCGGCCGCTGGTGCTTTCTGGAGCATATCGATGATCTGAGCCTTGTTGTAAATCTGCCCGGTGCTAACGAATTCCTTAAAATCTTCAGCCAGCAGTGCTCCCACCTCGGCCGCAGATTTGCGGACCTCTGGTTTAAGCAAACGCTGTTCAAGTTCCTTTAGGTGTTCTTCGATTGAGTTGTTTTCAGTCATAAGGCGCTCAACGCCAGGGATGAGTTGCGAAGCGCCTGGTGCCTGCTGAAGAGCGGGCACGCCGAGCCCACAGGGCGAGGCGAGGGCGCTTCGTCAGCTTCATCAGTCATTCTCGTACCAGGCTGTATATCACTGCGTCGGAGGAACCACTGGGAATCGCCAGACGCCGGCGCAGCACGCCTTCGCGCATCGCACCGACCTTCTCCGCCACCCTCTGACTCCGTACGTTCCCGACAGCACACACTATCTCCAACCGCACGAGGTCAGTCACCCGAAATACTTCGTCAGCAACAAGACGTGCAGCAGCGGGAGCCACTCCACGCCCCATCGCTGACGTGCGAACCCAGTACCCCAGGTTTGCAAAGCGATTCGCCTTGTTCACTTGATTCACGCCACACCCACCCAGGTAACGCCTGGCATCGTCGCGAATCGCGAATTCGAACGCAAGGCCCTGCCGCGCCAGCCCTTGCTGGCTTCTAATCCAGTTCCGAGCTTCATCAAGCGAGTACTCTGGATGACACCACCCCATCCACCGCCCGACTTCGGCGACCGATTCCACCACACCGGCCACGAGGTCTTCCGCATCTGCCAGCTCGTACAGCCTGACCGTGCAGGTGCTCACGAGTCTCCCCTTGGATCCGTCGAACGCCAGGCTGAACCGCGGCGCTTATTGGGCCCCTTCCTTATCGCCGCGCCGTCGGCTCTAGCCGATGTTAGGCATCTTCCTGTTGAGTTAAGTGGGTGCATCCGCGCGAACCAGGGCAGGCGTTAATCTCCTTGCTGATACCACTGATATACCCCACCGTCCCAAAATATGAAAGCGGACGCCGAGCCGACCTTCTCGACATGGAGCGCGTCGCCCTTGAGCTTAGATGGCGCACCCTCTTCCGCGCCCTGGCCGACCTTGCCTTTTGGCATTACGTACCAGGCGTCAAGCCAGTCGAAGTTGTCGCCGCC
>JBBTHA010000112.1:3924-19549 GCA_038060535.1 Elusimicrobiota bacterium
TGGCAACGGCCGCAATGTAGCCATCCGTGACATCACCACCTTTCCAGCACCAAGAACTGAAACGGGGCCCGAGGCGTGAATGACCGCGATGCCCTTTCTTTTATTCGTGCGTTCCGCAATAAAGACGGCGACGTCGAGTCGCTTGTCGCCGTCAAAGTCGCCCTGCACGTAGAAAGGGTTGATCCCGAAGTCGGGGGTGTATGCATCCTTCAAAGGCTTCATGCGGAACGCAACTCGGATCGTCGGTGGAAGGCTGGCGTCCTGGAGAGATTGAGGCGAGCCGGGGTACACCGACTGTGCCATGGACGAGGAACTGTTGGCCATCGCGAAGGCCAGCGTCAATATCCAATTCTTATTCATCGCTTGCTCCGTGTCAGCCCTCAATCGCCGCTTGCATCTTCTCTTGTATGCCTAACGATACGCTGTGCCGCGCGCGCTACAGGAACTCCCTAAAGAAGGCGCGCGTCGGCACAAGCGCATGGTTATGCAACCCAGTTCATGCGCAGCGTTCTGTGGTGCGTTGCGCAATCCCTTAGATAAAGGTTCATCAAGCTCTGATACGGCAATCCGGCCTGCCCAGCAATACGACGAAAGTACTCAATCGTCGGCTCATCCAGCCGGATTGTAATCTGCTTTTTCAGAGCCTTAGCGTAAGGATTTTTCGTGGATTTTGAAAAGTCGTATTCTTTTTTCATCGGATGCGCCCCCAATACAAGGCCTGTTCTTTCTTTGTGGCACGACGGGCCGAAATAAGCCGTATTTCCGAATCGGCCTCGCGGTGGCAATGACACACAACGAGAATTCGAGGATTTGAGCTCATTCCTAGGAGAAGAAATCGCTGCTCGTCTCCATGGTGTTCAGGATCGGCAATAAACCTCGCATTCTCGTCGTAAAAGACACTTTGCGCTTCCTCAAATGTTATCCCGTGTTTCTGCCTGTTCGTTTTCGCTTTCGTGGGATCCCATTGGAAGTGCGGCATCATACTACAGTATAACTACAATGTAAGATAAATTCAAGTGGTTGCTGGCGCTTGGATGGCTGCATAACGCAGGGGATGAGCCGCGGGCGCTCTGAGGCGCTCCTCTGGAGCGCCCGGCGGCTCTATCCGATGGTCAGGCATTAAGCGTTTCAATCGTAAATCTCACGTCGATGCCCGAGGTCGATGACGATCACGAGCAGTTCGCCGTGTCGCACCTCGTATAGAATCCGATAGCTGCCGAAACGGTGTGACCGTAATCCTTTGAGCTCACCGTGAAGTGGCTTGCCCGCTTCCATGGGATTTTGAGCGATTTCCTTAAACGCGTTTATGAAGCGCTGATAAAGCTTCTTATCAGACCGAAAGACCTTCTCGAGGTCCTTTTCGGCTTGCCGGCCCAGCTTGACTCTATACACCTTCTAATCTGCGCCGAAGCGCTTCCAGGGAGACAGTCTTGCCGGCGCGCGCCTCTTTCCAAGACTTGCGGATTCGCTTGGCGGCAGTTTTATCCGAAAGCACCTCAATAGTCTCAAGCAACCCCTCATAGTCCTCGGGGCTAATAAGCATCATTACGGGGTGCCCGTGCCGAGTGACTATGTAGCGATCCAGTTTGGACTCAATGGAGTCCGCGACGTGAGGGAGCTCAGGACGAAGCGCTTTGAGAGTAATGGTTCTAGTCATGTCTTAAGTATACACTGAAGGGTATACTTCCGCAAGACCCACGTAAAGCCATCTGTTTAGCCGTTTTGCGAGTAGAGATGCCTAACGAGACGCTGACCGGCGGCGGCTATTAAGCTACTCCTCACTTGGCCGCCGGCCGGTCTAGCGAATGGTTAGCCCGCGCCTGCAGAAACGATTGGAATCCTTCTTCGTTCCCGTTAAATACGTTTTGATCCACCAGCCCATGAATGCCGTTCACGCGAGTGTTGTCAGAGTACTGCCAAATAGTCCAGTCGCGTTCGTCGAAGCGTCCTGGTCGGCGGAATACATCCCGGATCCATAGGCGATATCGATCTGCTTGACCAGCCAAGTATTGCGAGTAAGCCGGGCTCGTCACATAAAGCACCGGGGGCTTCCGATATTTCTTTTCCACGATGTCGGCGAATGCTGATAACTCTTTCAGCACATCCTCTTTTGGCGGGCGCTCGGCGCAATTGCCGACGAATTCGAAATCGATGACAGGCGGTAGCGCCCCGGCCTCTTCTGGAACGGATTCGATAAGATTCGCTGCCTGTGTCTTGCCGGGTTTGCAAAAAGTGAAGAAGTGATACGCCCCGACAGCCAAACCGTTTAGCTTCGCTTCCGCCCAGTTGCGCTGAAAAACCGAATCTTTAAAATCGCCGCCCTCTGTCGCCTTGATATAGACGAAGCGGTATCCTTCCTTGGCGACGGCTTGCCAATCGATCTCACCCTGATGATGGGAAACATCTATGCCCCTGACTCGGAATTCAGTTTGACTGGGGTAATTCAAACGCCAGTGCCCCGCAAAATAGCCCCATACCACCAGAGATCCAAGCAGGAGCAACGTCGTGGCGCCTATCAAATACTTTTTCATAATACTGGCGGGCTAACGCTATGCCGCCGGGACAAGAAAGAGTTCTGCCCGTGTTCGGTTCCTGAATCACCACACTGGTCCCGGTCGGCATCAGCGCTTGGTTAGACTGTTCAGGCTAGTTTCGAATTGATCTGACTCCGGCTATCTTTCCCTGCTTATCCAGGTCCACGTCAATGAAATATTCTCGCTTTAGGGGAAAGTCGAACTCATATTGCGCAAGACCAGTCGGCTCAATTTGAAACTGCACCCCATTTCCGACAGCTTCTTGCTTAATTACCCTGCTTCTCTGGTCGAGAATGCTCCGGGCTTCCGCGACAGCCATTCCAACCTGAATACTGGCCCCAGACTTATGCCACTCGTGAAAACTCTTAGTTCTGGCATCAATAGCTGCAAACAATAAGGAGATAGCACCGAAAATCACAAAAAACAAGCCAGCGAATAGTCCGCAGCGTTGCACAGCTCGCGAGAATCTTGGATCTCGTGAGATTCTAATCCCTGCATAAGCGAGACCTGCAATTGCGGTAATTATCATCACACCAACCAGTGACTTACTTGCAATCGCTCGGCCAAGTAAGGACAGCCCTAAGTAGCCAACAAGGGTAATGCTATTCATCGCGATGCTTCCTCCATGCCGCCACAATGTTACTCGATAATCAGTCTAACGCTGAGGATCTGCCGCCGCGGCTATATCAGTCCATCCAAACGAGGCCGCGGTCGGCAGAATCCGATGGTTAGGGCGTCTCGCATCAGGCTCCCTTGCCCTGCTTTAGCGGCCGTCCAAATCCCCTAAATATCCAACCACGGCCCAACACCTTCTCGCCGTCTAATTCGCGGGTTATATACCACTCATCACGAGATGCTTCCACAACGCTGTACCTTCCGTCGGTGCCAACGCTACTCACGAGTGAAATATGGGTAACCCAACCGGTTTGACTGTGGCTCATGAATACAACATCGCCGGGTTCCGGGGGACCGACCATATCTAAGCACCCGTTGTGCTTGCAGTACGAGTATAGATTCCGAGCGCGCCTGTCGAAATATGGATCACCAGGTCTTCCGTCACGTTTTCCGTAGTGCTCAGGGTGAGCTTTGTAGTCATCCGAAAGGAGCTTCCGAATAGAAGTTCCAGCGTTGCGGTAGGCGAGTCTTGGAACGTCCATGCATACGATCAAGCCCATCTTGCCGCCAATATCATTGAAGTAGCCCTGTGCCGGATCATACCAGAGGCCAATGAGTTTCCGAGCCTCTTCCACGACAAGAGCGCGGTCAGTTTTGGGGTTCCAGACATTGGGCTCGCTCATTGGCCCACGATAGACACGATCGCGCCCTAAAACCACCAGGACAGTAGCCGCGGCTATTGATGTGCTTACGAGTCCCGCCACTCCAATCAGCAAATACTTTTTTGTGTTCTTGGTCATGGACTCTATATCGTTTTCGCTACATCGCCCTAACGTCGCCGCTGAGCCGCGGCGGCCATAGTAGGCGCTCCTTAAAATTTTCTGCCGTCGGCTCAAGCGGTTGGTTAGGCGTGTTACCTAATTCCTCGCAGCTGCTCGTTCCCAGAAAGGGTCGGGATAAGGCGGTTTCATTTCTTCAAATTTATTCTCTCCTGTAGGAATAAAAATGTACTCGTAACTCACGACCTTCCATCTCTTCTTTATCTTTTTCATATTAACCGTGTAAGCATTCTTAACGTCATCGTCATCAAGAACTGCAATAGCCTGAGTGGAGCTTATAATCTTGATGCTTGCGACCGATCGCTGTGAGCCGGTACCAAGAATCGGAAATGCGGCGAATGATGCGGCAACTTTTTGAATGGCAGCTTGATCAATAGATACGGGCTTTGCCGTTTCGACCGAGCATGCCGGGAGGCTGTCAAAATAGCAGAGAACGAGTAAGGGTAAAAGCAACATGACTTTGGTTTTCATTTTCACAGCCTTTTTCTCCACGCCTAACGCAGGGGCTGACCAGCGGCGGCTATCAAGATATTCCTCACCGAAGCCGCCGGCTGGTCAAGCCAATGGTTCGACCGAGGACAGGTGCCTGCTCCGCTGTTATCTCAAACACCTCGACGTGTCCACAAGAATGCTGCGATGTAGGCTACTTCAATCAAGAAGAGAATCACTGTTATCGTCTCGCTGATATGAATAGACCAGTGATGCCACAGAGTGTTCCGCAGATCTTTCTTTCGTGCCTCATCTGTTAGTTTTTGGGCGGCGGACATGAATTGATAGATTCGCTCATGCATGTACTTGCGTGCCACAAAATTTAATACGAGCAAGCATATCGAAATCATGCTTGCCCCGATAATCGGCGTAACCAGATACGAACTTCCGCTTGGTGACGCCGCGTAGAATACGCCAAAAGCTGCCAACGTGAGTCCGTTGACTGTCAGTAGCGCGTTCCAGAAGGCATATTGCGCCTCAAACAGCTTATCCCTGGCATCCTCTTGTTGCCGCACCAACTCCTGCTTTAGAATTTCATTCATATGGTCAACCGGTTTAGGGGGCTTGTGGTTTTTTCATTTTTAGGAGCACGTAGCCAATTGGCCAAGCGAGAATTCCCAGCACAGCTGGGAGGGCCGAAAACATCCCCAATGTCTGTTGGGCGCGGTATCCGAAAACTATATATATGAGTGCGAGCGACACCCAAATTACGATGAATGCCGTCCCAACTTGGAACGGGAGCTTTTTACCAACCCGTGCGGCGAGCGACTGTGCGATAGCAACGGGTATCCAGTAGAAGAAGGCATGAATAAGCGCCGCAGGAGCATACGCTGCAATGCGCCTGCTAAGGTCGATATCGTTCATGTGGCCTCCTGAGGAAGTCGCGTCACTTCTGCGGTCGAACTTGTGATTATGCTTGTCTGCGTAATACGGCTTGTGATAATCATGACTTGTCGAATTGTAGTGTAAAAACCAGGGTAACGCTAGGGGCGGCTGGTTTTTTGGGGGGTGTTTGGCTGCGGGGGTTGTCGGTATAGACATATTATGGCTGCAACCATTTACTCGCCTAATCCGAGGCGATCGGCTGGGCTCAGAACTCCGCGTCCGCCGCGATTGAGGACGTGGGTGTAAATCATGGTGGTGCTGACATCGCTGTGCCCCAACAGCTCCTGAATCGTCCGGATGTCATACCCGTCTTCCATCAGATGCGTTGCAAATGAATGCCGAAGGCTGTGGCAGCCCGCCGGCTTAGCGATGCCAGCCTTCATGCGGGCGTCTTTGAAGGCCCGCTGAAGAACCGACTCGTGTAGATGGTGTCGCCTCTTTATTCCCGTCTCTCGGTCGGTGTAGTGGCTCGTCGCGGGAAAGACCCACTGCCAGCCCCACTCTGTGTCGGCATTCGGATACTTTAGAGAGAGCGCGTCGGGAAGCTCGACTCGGCCGAGGCCATGATTGAGGTCCTCTTGATGCGTTCGCTTCACTTCGGCGAGGTGTCGGTGGAGCGGGTCTCGGAGCCCGGAAGGCAGGGTCGTGAGGCGATCTTTCCCACCCTTTCCGCTCCTGACGACGAGTTGGTTCCGATCCCAATCGAGGTCTTTGATCCGCAGGCGACAGCACTCGATGAGGCGAAGTCCGGATCCGTAAAGAAGCATCGCCATCAGTTTGGGAGCCCCGTTCATGTGTGCCATAATCCGCCGGACCTCTTCCTTGCTCAGGACAACGGGCAGTCGTACGGGACGCTTGGCCCGGGTCACTCCCTCGATAAGCGCGAGTTTGCGTCCAAGGACATGCTCGAAAAGGAAGAGCAGGGCGCAAAGAGCTTGATTTTGGGTTGAGGCGCTGACGCGGCGTTCCACGGCGAGGGTCGTGAGGAATCGACCGACGGCTTTCTCATCGAGGGTTTCGATTGGGGCAGCGGCCTCGGCAATGAACCTGCGCGCCCAAGCAAGATAGGCGTCCTGGCTGCCGCGGCTCAAATGCCGGGTCTTCATGGCGTCGAGAAATCGCTGAAGGACGGAGCCTGGGGGGCTTGGGGCCGGGGCGGCGGGGATCGGCTCGTGGAGCAACGCTTGAAGTCTTTCGCGTGCGCCGGGCTCATCGGGCACGGACCAACATTTGTCCGCGTGGCGCCAACAGCGTCCGCTTACGGTTTTGATCTTGGCGACGCGTTCCGGGGAATACGGGAAGAAAACGAGGAGACGGCCGTTTTCCGGACGGATGGTGATCGACGTCATGACTATCAGACGACTGAGACCCCGAAAAGGTTCCCGGACTTGATGATTGCGTCTCGGCGGGAATTAGTTCCTTCTTCTCTTTTTCCTCTGTTTCATGGAGTTTGTCTTGTTGCGGCGAAATTCCCAGGGAGGCGTGGGGCTTTGTGAATCGGCCCAAAGTCCCCGGCGCCCGCTTCGCGCCTCGACTTCCACGCTGCTCAGGCTCGCGTCTTTCGAGTAGGAGAGGTATCGCCACGCCAGCCCGCTGCGGATCATCTCGCGCCCGAAGTCGGTTCCATCGGGAAGCCTGACCTTCCCGACGACGCGCCCATAGCGGTCACGGCCCACCACCTCGAGTTCGACCTGCTTGCCGAAAGCCAGCTCCGAGGCCCGGGCCTTGGCCGCCTTGCCGAAGGGTTGGGATCTTTCCGGTGCGTCGATCTCGGCGATCCGAACCCGCTCCTGGGGACGATCGCTGCATCGGACGGTGATCGAATCGCCGTCGGAGATTCCGACCACGCGGCAGGACTCCGAGAACGCCCAGGTCGGTTGGAGCCATACGACGACCGCGAGCAGACTTCGGAGTTTCACCTCGATCGACCCGAAGCCGCGCTCGCGGCGGCCCGATACCGTCTCATCGGGTTCGCGTCTCGCTTAGTCCGCTTTCCAGCCGACGGCTTGGCCCTTATTCTGCTCATCGAGCCAAACCTTGAGAGGGGCGAAGTATTCCGTGACCGCCCCCCCGTCCAATCCTCGCTCTCCGGTGCCGGCCTCCAGAACCTCCGGCCAGGGGCGGCTGCGGCCCATGGCCATCATATCGTTGAGCCGTTTTCCCGCGGCCTTGTCGCCGTAGAAGGTGCAGCGGTGCAAAGGACCCTGATAACCGCTTTGCTTGCACAGGGCGCGGTAGAACTGGAATTCGTAGATGTGGGCGAGAAAATAGCGCGTGTAGGGCACGTTGGCCGGGATGTGGTATTTGGCGCCAGGGTCGAAATCGGCCTCGCTTCTGGCGGTCGGCGGTTTGAGGCCCTGGTATTTTTGGACGAGCTTCCACCAGGCCTGGTTATAGTTTTCCGGAGAGATTTTGCCCGAGAACACGCCCCAACGCCACTGATCGACCAGCAAGCCGAACGGCTGGAAGGCCACGCGTTCCAGCGCCATCTTCAAGAGGAGGTCGATGTCCCCCTCCGGCCCCGGGACCCCGTCGATGAGCTTGACTTTCTTTAAGTAATCCGGCGTCACGGCCAGGGCGATGGTGTCGCCCAGCGCTTCATGGAAGCCGTCGTTGGCGCCCCGACGAAACAGGTACGGCTGTTTTTCGTAGGCGCGCTGGTAGAAATTATGCCCCAGCTCATGATGGATGGTGACGAAGTCGTCGGAGTTGATCTTGATGCACATCTTGATGCGCAGGTCCTGGCTGTTTTCGACGTCCCAGGCGGAGGCGTGGCAGACGACCTCGCGGTCGCGGGGACGAGTCAGCATGGAGCGTTCCCAAAACGTGGCGGGAAGCGGGTCCAAGCCCATCGAGGTGAAAAAGCGCTCGCCGTACTGGACCATCGTCTTCTCGTCGAGCTTGGCGGCTTTCAGGCGTTCGGTGAGGTCGAAAGAGGGCTTGGCGGCGGGAGGGGCGACTAGATCGTAAATATTTTCCCAGGACTGGCCCCACATATTGCCCAACAGGTGCGCGGGAATCATGCCGTCGTCGCCCATGACCTCTTTTCCGTATTTCTCGGTCAAGCGCCGTCGAACGTAGGCATGGAGAGCCTCGTAAAGGGGTTGAATCTGGGCCCACTGACGATCGAGCTCGGCGGTGAACTCGTCGGGAGCCATGTCGTAGCCGGAGCGCCACAGGTCGGCGGTGTCCTTGAAGCCCATGTCGCGAGCGCCCTTGTTGGACAGCTCGACGAATCGCCGGTAGCGCGGGCGCATCGGAACGGAAACCTTGCGCCAACCCGTCCAGATGTCGAGAAGCTCCTTGGGGTCGCGGGATTCACGCAGGACATCCTCCATTTTGTCGAGGGTCAGGCATTTGTCCGGGTTCGGGCAGTATTTCCCCTTCCCGTAGGTGCTCTGCAGCCACACCTTGGCGTCGGCCAGCTCCTTTTGCTCCGCGGCGTCGGGCGGAGCGGGCGCGTCCATCTCGAGCTTCAGGAAATGAAATTTTCTCTTGAGATCGGAAGGAAGCGTGAGGCCGTCGAAGGCGCGGGCTTGATGGGCCAGGTTGGAGACTTCGGCGGCGAGCGCCTGCTCGGCGTCGGCGGCCAGCCAATCGGTCGAGTAATTGATATGGGTCTGCTGAGCCCAGGCGGCGAAAGAAGCGCGACGGTTGAGTTCATTGAGGGATTTTTCGGCTCGGTCCATGAACGCCCGGGCGTCGGCGACGGTCGGAGCGGCGGCGGACGCCGGGGAAACGGCCAGAACGGCAAGCAGGAGGGTTGAAAGGATCATAAAGGAAGGATAGCAATCGTTGGGCGCAAGACCCAAGCGTCATTGCCCGCTGAAATCGCTTCTAGTCCATCTCTCCGAGGTAGGTCAAAGCCGCGATCGCCGAGTTGCGCACTCCGGGATTGGGGTCTTCGGAGAACTTGCGCAAAGTGGAGACCGCCCGGCTTCCTCCCAGGTGGCCCAAGGAGCGCGTCGCCGTCAAACGCACCGAGGTGCTCGGTAGCTCCAAGGCCTCGCTGAGCACGAGCACCGCCCGCGGATTGCCGGTTTTGCCCAGCGCCTCCGCGGCCAGGGGAGCCAGGGGGCTCTCGGGCCTGAGCATGATCGCTTCGAGATGCTCGAGACCCTTGTTGTTCTCCAATTTAGCGAGGTAATAGGCGGCCATCAAACCGACCTTTTCCTCTCCGGGGTCGCTTTTGAGCATCGCGATCAGGCGCGCGGAATTCTGTTTTTGGCCAAGTTTGGCCAAGGCGTAAGAGGCTTGAACGACGACGAATTTGTCGGGGAACGCCGTCGCGTGCTCCAGCGTCGCGACGATGCGTTTATCTCCGATGTCGCCGAGCGCCTCGAACACGGCCTGCCGAAGATTGCCTGTAGCACTTCCGCTCATCTGAACGAGCACGGGCACCAATTCCCGGACTTGAAGACGGCCCAAGCCGCGCACTGCCTCCTCGGCCACGCGCGGGTCCTTGTCATTGACGGCCTCGGCGAGAATCGCGACGGCCTGCTCCCCGCCCACGCCGCTCAACGCCTCAAGGACTTTCCAGCGCAAGAACTGCTGCTGCCCGGTGAGCTCCCCCATTTGAAGGACCATGGACCTCAAATAATCCCACGCGGCGGCCAAAGGCGCGATGGCGCGGGCGTCCTCGCTCAATCCCAAGGCCTCGACATAGGCCGTGCTTTCCTTCGGCTGCCCGCGCTTGATGTCGAAAACCGCGATCAAGGCCTCCGTCGCCCTCTTGTCGCGGGCGCGCCCGAGGACGGGAGCCATGCGCGTTCGTTCCTCGGCAGACGCGGCCTCAAAACTTCTCACCAAGTTCTTCACGCTGGGCCGGCACCAGGCGGGGGCGCAGAGAAGCCCCAGGGAAACGGCAACGAGACATTTTCTCATTGGTTGAAATTGACGCGGGCTCCTTTGGCCCGATTCCAAATCCTCCTTTCAAACCGCGCGTGAAAACGCCGTGTCTCTTTGCGCTTGGCACGCGCGGTGTGTGCAGGACTCACCACCCCGCAAGCATAACGCGTTAGAGGCCCCCTGTCTAGACCCTCCCCGCGCGCAAGAGAAATGTTATAACGTCATCATCTTATCATGGGAGACCGCGATCCGATGAAACCCCTCCGCCTTGACAGCTTTTCAACCCGAAAAACCCTCACCGTCGGCGCCGCCAAATACGAATACTTCAGCCTGCCCGCGCTCGAGAAAAAAGGCTTCGACCTGTCGAAGATGCCTTTGTCGATGAAGGTGTTTCTTGAAAATCTCCTCCGCCACGAAGACGGAGTCGTCGTCAAGAAAAGCGATATCGAAGCCGTGGCCCAGACGATCGGCGTCAAGCCCGCGGAACGCGAGGTTTTTTTCATGCCGGCACGGGTCGTGATGCAGGATTTCACCGGCGTGCCCGCCGTCGTAGACCTGGCCGCCATGCGCGACGCCATCAAGAAGCTCGGGGGCTCGCCGGCAAGCATCAACCCCCTGCAGCCCGTCGATCTCGTCGTAGATCATTCCGTGCAGGTCGATCATTTCGGCACGTCCGACGCGTTTGAAAAGAATTCCGAGATCGAATTCGACCGCAATCGCGAACGCTATGCCTTCCTCAAATGGGGCCAGAAAGCCTTCGCGAACTTCCGGGCGGTGCCCCCCGAAACCGGCATCGTCCACCAGATCAATCTTGAGTACCTCGCCAAAGTCGTCTGGAACTCAAGCGGTGTCGCCTACCCCGACACCGTCATTGGCACCGACAGCCACACCACGATGATCAACGGCCTGGGCGTGGTGGGCTGGGGCGTGGGCGGCATCGAAGCCGAGGCCGCGATGCTGGGCCAGGCGATGCCCTTGCTTATCCCCGAAGTGGTCGGCTTCCGCCTGACGGGCAAGCTCGCCGAAGGCGCGACCGCCACCGACGCGGTCCTGACCATCACCGAAATGCTGCGCAAAAAAGGCGTGGTGGGGAAATTCGTGGAGTTCTACGGCCCCGGGGTGGCGGAGTTGTCCTTGGCTGATCGCGCGACCATCGCCAACATGGCGCCGGAATACGGCGCGACGATCGGCTTCTTTCCCGTCGACGGCCGCACGCTCGACTACCTTCGTTTGTCGGGACGGCGCGAGGAAGACGTCGCGCTCGTGGAAGCCTACTGCAAGGCTCAAGGCCTTTTCCGCGACGACCACGTCGAGCCCTCGTTCGCCGACTCCGTGTCTTTGGACCTCACCGCCGTCACAGCGTGCTTGGCGGGCCCTAAGCGTCCCCAGGACCGCCTCGAGCTTCCCGCGGTTAAGACTCAGTGGCGCAACGAAGCCCTGCCCGCTTTCCTGAAAGAGAAGGATAAAAAGGGCAATAGTCCCGCTCCCGCGGGCACCGAGGTCGCGGTCAAGAACTATAAGATCGGGCACGGGGCGGTCACGATCGCGGCCATCACCTCCTGCACCAACACCTCGAACCCCTCGGTCCTCATCGCCGCGGGCCTGCTCGCCCAAAAGGCGGCGGCCAAAGGCCTCTCGGTCAAGCCTTGGGTCAAAACCTCGCTGGCGCCGGGTTCGAAAGTCGTCATGGACTATCTCAAGAGCGCCGGCTTGGTCGAGCCGCTCGAAAAGCTCAAGTTCCACCTCGTCGGCTACGGCTGCACGACCTGCATCGGCAACTCCGGCCCCCTGCCCCCCGACGTCGCGGCCGCTGTCAGCGACAACAATCTCGTCGTCGCGGCGGTGCTCTCTGGAAATCGCAACTTCGAGGGCCGCGTCAACCCGTTGGTCAAGGCGAATTACCTCGCCTCCCCCCCTCTGGTCGTCGCCTACGCCCTGGCGGGAACCGTCGATATCGATCTCTCCACCGAGCCCCTGGGCGTCGGCAAGGACGGCAAGCCGGTGCGTCTTAAGGATGTCTGGCCGAGCAACGCGGAGGTGGCCGCCGCCGTGGAAAAGCACGTCACGCGCGACACCTTCATCAAGCAGTACAAAAATGTTTTCGACGGCGACGCGAATTGGCGCTCCCTCAAGGTCGCGGCCTCGGAACTTTACACCTGGGAGGCGCAATCGACCTACGTCCGCCTGCCCCCCTACTTCGAGGATCTCGCCCTCAAGCCTCGCACCCTCGATGATATTCAAAGCGCCCGCGCCTTGGCCGTTTTCGGCGACTCCGTCACCACCGACCATATCTCGCCTGCCGGCAATATCGCCAAAGATTCTCCCGCGGCGGCCTATCTGATCGAACACGGCGTCAAGCCGGCCGATTTCAACAGCTACGGGGCCCGGCGCGGAAATCACGAGGTGATGATGCGCGGGACATTCGCCAACATCCGCATCAAAAATCTAATGCTCAAGGACGTGACGGGCGGCTACACCGTCCACATTCCGTCTCAACAGCAGATGGCGATCTTCGACGCGGCCATGAAGTACCAAGACGAAAACACCCCGTTGATCGTGATCGCGGGCAAGGAGTACGGCACGGGTTCATCCCGCGATTGGGCGGCCAAAGGCCCCGCGCTTCAAGGCGTCAAGGCCGCCATCGCCCGCAGCTTCGAGCGCATCCACCGCTCCAACCTCGTCGGGATGGGGGTCCTGCCGCTTCAATTCAAGGACGGGGACTCGGCTCAGTCCTTGGGACTGACCGGCTACGAGTCCTTCGACATCCTCGGACTTGCCTCGGCCAAGCCGCGCTCGACGCTGACGGTCAAAGCGACGCTCGACGGGAAAACGAAGGAATTCTCCGTGATCTGCCGCATCGATACCCCCATCGAGCTCGAGTACTACCGCTACGGCGGCGTTCTGCGCTACGTGCTGGGGCAGATGCTCGCGGGGCAGGGCAAGCCGGTGGCGGCCTAGGACGTCACCGCTTAAACCGCCCCAGACGGAAGCGGTGCAAGTTGAGCTCGGACTTGCCGGTCACGATCAATTCGGCCGCCGATTTTCCGACGATCGGGCCGAATTTGAAGCCGTGTCCGGAAAAACCCGCCGCCACGAACGCGTTGGGCGCGCTGGGCAGGCGGTCGATGATGAAATCGTCGTCGGGCGTGTTGTCGTACCAGCACACATGCCCCTCGTAATCGACGAATTCGGCCAGTTCGGGAATAAATTTCTGCAAGAACCGGCGGCACGACTTCTCGAACTGCGGAGTCGTCGTGCGCAGATCGTCGGGATCGGGGCTTTTGACCGCCGGCCCCTTGCGCAAGCCGCCGATCTTGATGAATCCCTGTATATGAACGGGAAAACCGTAAAAGCCTCCGCTGACGCTGGAGAAGACGGGAAAGTGCTCCGGGCGGTAGCGGCCGCGCCCCTCCTGGGGACGCAGGAACAACTGCTCCTGCTTGGTCAGCTTGATGGAAACGCCCAGGGGCTTGAGAAGCTCGTTGGACCAGTACCCGGTGGTGAAAAGAAACGTCTCCGCTTCCCAGGTCCTGCCGTTTGAATCCTTCACCGATTTGACGCCGTTTTTGTCTTTCTGAATCGAGACGATCTTGACGCCGTTGCGAATCTTCACGCCCCGGCGCTGCGCGATCGATGCGGTCGCCGCCACGGCGCGGTTGGCCCAAATCATCCCGCCGTCGGGATGGAATAGGGCCCACTTGATGGCCCCCGACCGGTACATCGGATAGCGCTTCTTGACCTGCGGCGGATCAAGGCGCTCGAAGTTGATCTTTCGCTCTTTGAGAACGGCCATGCTGTGCGCTTCATAGCCGGTCGACTTGGGCGCCAGCTCCAGCACCCCGTTTTGCAGAAGCAGGGTATCCTCGGCCTGCGTGTTGAGGTCGAGCCAAAGCGGCAGCGCCTTGAGCGCCATCTCCGTGTAGAACGCGTCCTTGCCGTAGGTCAAGCGAAACACCCGCAAATGATCGCCCGAGGCGGCCCACTGGTTGGGCACGTCGTGCTGATCGAGCACCGTGACGGAGTGTCCCAGCAGGGCCAGGTGGTAGGCCGACTGAACGCCCATGATTCCGCCGCCCACGACGATTACGGAATTTTTAGCGATCATCTCAATAAACGCCCCCCGATGCGGCTGGCCACGCCTTCCGCGCTGGCGCCGCGCCCAACTCGCATCCACTTGCCGCCTTCAGCCTCGGCCCTGCGTCCCAACTCCGCGTCGCCGGTCACCACCGTGGCCGACCCGCCCCCGTTCCAGCAACGCGCACGGACCCGATCGAGAATGGCATCGTCGGCCGGCCTCTCGCGAGTGAAGCTCACGCGAAAATTGTCCGGCCGAGGTCCGCCCAAAGCCCGGAACGCCCCGTCAAAAAAAAGTTCCACCTCGACGGCCCCTCCCACGTCCTCGCAAAGACCGCCGAAAATGACCGCGACGCGCTCGGTGTCGGCGTCTTCTTGCGCCGAATGCGCCGTTCCGCCGTAGCCGTAGGCGGTGCGGACCAAATTCGTCCCGTCCACGCAAAACAGACGAACGCTCATCGTCGCGTATTCCCCCGGCCGACGGATTACTTCGGGCGTCGGGACAGTCTAGCAAACTGGCCGGAAGCAGCACCAAGTCGCTTGACTCAGGCCGCCCCGGCGGCATACACTGTCTGTATGAGCTACACCCCCTCCGGTTTGATGAGTTCCACCGAAGTCCAGTCCCGCGTCTTCATACAAAAAGTCTACGGCTGGATGAGCCTGGGCTTGGCCGTGACCGGCGCCTGCGCCTTGTACATGGCCTCCGATCCCAGGATGATCGTGGCCCTGATGCAGAACAAGCTCCTGTTCTACGGCCTTATGCTCGCCGAACTGGGGCTTGTCGTATTTCTCTCGGGCTGGGTCAAAACCATGGACGTGGGCACCGCGCGCTTTGCCTTCGTTTTTTATTCCGCGCTCAGCGGCGTGACGCTCTCGACGATCTTCCTGATCTACACCCATGGCTCGATCGCATCCACCTTCTTCATCTGCGCGGGCCTGTTCGCCGTCATGAGCGGCTACGGCTACATGACCCAAACCGACCTCACCTCCATGGGCAGCTTCATGATGATGGGCTTGATCGGCATCATCCTGGCCTCGGTGGTCAACTGGTGGGTGCAAAGCCCCGCCGTGGAAATGGCGGTCTCCTATCTGGGCGTCTTGATCTTCGTCGGCCTGACCGCTTACGACACCCAAAAGATCAAGGCCATGAATACGGCCGGACGCGACGGCGACAGCGAGACGAAATTGGCCATCTCCGGAGCCCTGACGCTGTACCTGGATTTCATCAACCTGTTCCTGAGCCTTCTGCGCGCCACCGGCCGACCCCGCTAGTAGGCCCAAAGACCACGCCGCCGACGGACTTAAGACCCGCCCTCGATCCTCGAAGCGTGTGGTAGCATA
>JBBTHA010000113.1:0-9156 GCA_038060535.1 Elusimicrobiota bacterium
TTCTCATCGCCGCGTTTCTTTGGATCAATGAGTTCCCCGATTGCGACGCGGACCGGGCGGCCGGAAAAAAAACTTGGGTGGTTAGGCTGGGGAAACGCCGCGCCGCCCGAGTCTTTGGCGGGCTCATCGCGGCGGCGGGCCTGACCTCGCTGGCCTTGCCCCTCACCGGCTGGGGGGCATCCGTCCTCCTTGGTCTGCCGGGGGTCGCGGCCGGGGCCTGGGCCGCGATGAGGCTGCCCGGCTCTTATGATGAAACCAAGAATCTCATACCGCTCCAAGCTTTGACCTTGCTCGCGTTTCTTCTCCTCTCCTTTGGCAGCGGAATCGGGCTGCTCCTGAGCGCGCCCGTCGTCCCATAACGATTTCAGCGCGGCGAACTCGCTTCGCGGCTGCGCGCGCAAGGGTATTGCAATTTATCCATAAACGGACAACACTTCTCCAAAAGGGAGCATACCCAAAATGAAATCCCTCTTAGGGAGAGCGTCGCGACGTTCAGCGCTCTGGGCAGCGTTGCTGTTTCTATTGCCGGCTCCGGCATTTTCCGCCTTGAGCGACGGTTTGATCGGCCATTGGTCGTTCGACGAAGCCTCCGGGGCCAGCGCCTATGACTCTTCAGGCAATTTCAGCACGGGGGTGGTCACCGGAGCCGCCTGGACGACGGGACGCATCGGAGGCGCGATCGAATTCGCCGGCGTGGGCGACGATAAAGTCATCATCGCGCACAAGGCCCTGTTCAACACTCCCTCGGCGATGTCGGTGTCGATCTGGGTGTACAACCGCGCTCCGAACTGCAACTGCGACATAGCCACCGACTACAACATCGTTTCCAAAAAGGGATCGACCTATCAGAACCCCAACAGCTGGAATTTGTACTGGGGAGCCAAAAACATCAACATGAAGCCGTACTTCGCTTTTCGCGCGCGGCGCAGCGACAACACGGGCGACAGCCACGTCTTACGCCTCAACCAGAACAAGAACGTGTGGATTCATCTCGTCGCCGTTTTCAACGCCGGCTTCCTGTCGCTTTACGAAAACGGCGTTCTCGTCGGCGGCCCGAACTACATTGGCTCAACGACCATGTTTCTCAACACCCAGCCGATCCAGATCGGCAGCTCGGTCTTGACCTATCCGTGGAACGGCCTGATGGACGATTTCCGTCTCTATAACCGCGTTCTGACGGCCACCGAGGTCGGGGAACTCTATGCCTTGGGAAATGCTCCGGCCACCGGGAGCAGCCTTTCCCCCCAAGTCGGGGCGATCAGCGTCTCGAGCATCGCGGTGAGCTGGAGCACCGTCTCCGCCTTCGGCTACATGCTCGAAGCCTCTACGGATGCCGGCTTTAGAGGCGTGACCCTCTCCTCCGCCTCGGCCTCCGCGGCGACGCCGGGGCTGGTCCTAGTCACTCTCACTCCCAATACGACGTATTTCCTGCGCGTCGCCGTCGCCTCGGACGCCTTCAGCGCCGCCTCCCTGGCCGCGGCCTGGGTCTCCAGCGACACCGCTGGAAACGCGACGATCTCCCTCTCAAATAACCCCGGTCATTTGCAGTTCGCTCGTCCCGGAGGCTCCGCCGGAAGCGTCCGGGTTCTGCGCGACATCCCGAACATCAACGGATCCTTCGAGACGAAAATCGACGGCGTCAACCTCGGGGGAGCCGGATCCCAAGGCTACGGCTTGATCCTTCTGCAAACCGACGGGAATTACATGACCTTTCAGTACCGGCAGGACGGCAGCGGCCACGCAGCCGGGGGGTTCAGGACCAATGGCGCCAGCACGACCGAGGTCATCCCCCGCGCGGCGGTGACGATGGGGACGACGAATGGCCTGCGGATCACTCGAAGCAGCGCGACCTTCACTTTGGAACATCGTCAAGACGCGGGGGCCTGGACCGTCGTGGGATCCTTCACGGACTCTTCCTTTTTGCCCGCCAAGGCCGGACTTTGGCTGGAAAGCAGCGCCGCCGCGCCCGCGACCACGGCCAATTTCGACGACTTCGTCGGCCCCTACGCCCTGGCCAATTCCACGGCCACGGCGACTTTGGCCGCGACTCCGGGAGCCGTCAGCTTTGGAAACGTCGCCCCCAGCCAGTTCCAGGCTCGATGGAACATCGCCGGAAACCCCGCGGGAACGCGCTATGAAGTCCGCATCGCGACGGCCATCGATTTCACGACCGTCCTCGCGACCGCGGCGACCGTTTCCTCCCACACCGTGTTCGCCTCGCTGACGTCAAACACCACGTATTTCGTGCGGGTACGGGCCGTGAATTTCGCCGGCGTGCCGACGGAAGACGCCGAAGGCGTCGTGGTGACCGGCACGGGGCTCATCATCGTCTCGGCCGACAGACTGCCGAATGTCTGGTCGAACGCGGCGAACACGGTCCTATTCGCCCAAGGCGGCGGAGCCACGCGCTTCTTCTATCGGATCAGCGCCAATGCCGGAGACTCGGCGCAAATCACCGACACGGAATTCGACGGAAGCGCCCAAACCGCCGCCCTGGCGGAGGGCTACAACTACATCCATGTTCTGGGCACCGACGGCGCGCTGACGACCATAGGCCGCTCCGTCTTCGGGCCGATCACGATCGACCGCTCCTCCCCGACGATCGTCTCCCTGACGGCTCAGCGCGGGGCGACGAACACTACCCCGATCCCCGATGGCGGCTCGACATTTTTGAGCACTCCCAGGCTGTTCTGGGCGGCGAGCTCGATCAGTCCTCTCGTCGGTTACAGCTACTCCATCTCCCAAAGCCCCTCCGAAATTCCGGCCGATTCCGTCAACACCACCGTGAACTTTACCGATATCGGCCTGGGACAGCCATCGGTTTACTATGTCAAAGTCCGCGCCCTCAACCAAGCCGGCACGTTCGGCGACCCCGTCGGCATGAGCTTCACGTTCGGCGCGGTTCCCGACTCCAATGCGGTCACGATCCGAAAAAACTACTTCAGCCCGCTGCGCGGCGAGTGCGCCCGCCTGGACATCCAGGTTTCGGCGGCGGGCAAAGTCAAAGCGGTCGTCTACACGCTCCTGGGGCAAAGGGTCTCGACGCTCGTCGACGCGGACGCGGCGGCGGGAAGCTACACCTATCCCTGGTGCGGTAAAAACGACGCGGGTCAAACCGTTTCCGTTGGAGGCTACCTGCTGCGCGTCGAGGCTCCGGGCCATAAAAAGACCTTGATGCTGGCGGTGGGCAAGTGAGCCCATGAGGAGGGTCACTATCGCGGTCGCTTTGTGCGTGATGGCGCACGCCGGCCGCCCGGCGTCCGCTTCGAGCGGCCGCGCCGGGGGGCTTTTGCTTCAGCAGCCCTTCGGGCCGAGGGCCTTCGCCCTGGGCTCGGCCTATTCCGCCTTGGGCGACGACGCCTTCGCGATGGCGTACAATCCCGCCTCCCTGGCCCGCCTGAGGGAAAGCCAGGTCGCGCTGCAGATGATCCAAGGATTGGAAACCGTCAAATTGGGATACGGCGCTTTCGCCACGCCGCTGAGCCCATCGCAGGCTTTCGGCGCGGCGGTCGGCTATCTCGATGCCGGCCGCTTCGACATTTACGACGATTCGTCTCGGCTCATCGGCTCCTCGAGTCTTCAGCGCGACATGGCGCTCGAACTCGGCTACGCGTCGGGGTTTCCAGTTCCCTTGGGACGCTTGAACGCGGGCGCATCGATCAAGCTGCTGCGCAGCCGCGTGGCCGACGAAATGAACGCGACGGCCTACGCGGGCTCCATCGGGCTCAATGTCGAGCGCCCCGCGCTCGGCGGCGCGGCCTCGCTGGCTCTGGTCGCGGCCAATGTCGGTCCCCCGATCCGGTACTCGGGAGGAGCGGCGTCGGAAGGATCGGACCCGCTCCCCTTGACCGCCAAGGTGGGCCTGGGACTCTCTCGCGCGGCGTTCGACGGCGACCGCGTCGCGCTCGCGGTCGAATACGCCCGGGTGTTTTACGACGACGAATCGTTTACGGCGTGCGGCTTGGAATACGCCTATAAGGACACGGTGATGCTGCGCGTGGGACAGCGTTTTGGAGAATCCCTTGGCGGCCCTCGCCTGGGAATAGGCGTGCGCGTCAAAGGCGCGGCGATCGACTACGCCCTGGGCCTTATGCAAAGCGTCAACCACGTCCATCAACTCTCGGTCAATTACCGCTTCTTCCTGTCGGCAATCCGCTACCGCCGGGAGTCCGAAGGGCTCCACGCCTACCTGCGGCGGGTCAATGACATGATCCTGGAGGAGCGTTATTTCGACGCGGCCGCGGAAGTGTCGCGGCTCAGGGCCTTGGACCCTCGCGGGCAAGAGATTCTCGCGCTCAATGAAAAAATCACCCGGGCCGTATCGGCCATCCTGGAAGGAAAGCTCGGCTCCCAATCTCCCCATCGCCGCGACGCCTACGCCCTAGCTTTCGAGGCGTATGAGCAAAAGCAATGGACTCATGCCGTCGATCGCCTGGTCGAAGCGTCGGTCGTTGAGCCCGCGAACGAGGAAATCGTCAAATATCTCCAAAAAGCCCGCGCGAAGGCTGAACAAGAACGCGCGCAAACCGATCTGCGCCAAAAAGCGCGCATCGGGACGCTCTTTGAATTCGCCAACACGGCCTACGATGAGGGCGACATGGAACGTTCGCTCAAAATTATCGAGGAAATTCTCAGGCTCGGACCCTATCAACCCGCTGAAAGCTTAAGACAGCGCATCGCTCGATCTTTGAAAGACAACGCGAAATCCCTTGCGGCGCCATCGTCCCGGCCGCCGGCGTCGCGCGCGCAAGCGGCCGCCCCGGCGCCTTCCGCCGAGGACATCCATCGCGCCGAAGAGCTGTATTACGAGGGATTGAGGCAGTACGCGGAAAACAATCCGGAGTCGGCCATGAAGTCGTTGCGCGAAGGTCTGCGGCTCGATCCCCGCAATGACTCCCTGCGCCAGTCGCTGGAGAGCATTGAAAAGAGCCTGGACGTCCCTCGCCGGGATGGAGGACGCCCGTGACGCTCAAGGTCCGTTTTTCCGTCGCGTTTGCGGCCTACACGCTCCTGGTCCTGATTTTATTCGGATCGGCCTACTTCGTGTTCGAGCGGCGGGCCGCGCGGGCGGAGCAAACGGCCGAACAGCTTCGCGCCCTCGAAAAAATCGTCTCCGTGTGCCAAGCCATGCACCTGGGTTCGAGCGCGGTCGTCGTCCTGAACTACATCAATGTCCTGCGCCAGGACCCCGCCGTGCTCGCCGCGGGCTGCCTGGATATGTCCAACCGCGTTCAGGCCTCTTCCGATCCTCAACTTCTGGGAAAAATCATGCCCGACGTCCCGGTCGCTCGGGAGGGAGCAGCGGCCACGACCCGCCCCGAGGGCAAGCTGGTCGCCGACTGGTTCGCCCCCGTGATCGTGCGCGAGCGCCGCGGAACGGCCTATCTCTCCTACGACAAGAGCATTATCGACGGAAAAATCCGGGACAAGCTCCTGACGACTCTGCGCCAGCTGATTCTCGTCGGCGCGTGCGCGTTTCTCGGCGCGCTGATCATCGGCGTGGCCTTGGCCTGGAGCCTGTCTCGGCCGATGCTGCAACTCGTTGAAGCCGCCAGACATTGGGGCGAAGGCGACTGGGATTTCGAGACTCCCGCGGCACGGCGAAGCGACGAAGTGGGCTTTCTGGCCGGAGAGCTGCAGCTCATGGGCCGCAAGCTCAAGCAACTCGACGCGCTCAAAAACGACTTCATTTCCAGCGTCTCCCACGACCTGCGCAGCCCCCTGGCGGCCATCGGGATGTACGCGGAGTACATGCTCCATGGCCACCCCAAAAAGGGCGAGCTGCCGCCCGAGTTTCGAGACATGCTCGGGGTCATTCTCTACAGCGCGACGCGGCTCAACGTCTTCATCACCAATATCCTCGACACCGCTAAAATGAGGGCGGGGCGCATGGAGTACAGCCTGGCGCCAGTCGACGTCGCCGCCGTCGCCGCCAATGTCGCCTCTCTGTACGCGCTGGCGGCCGCCAAACAAGGTCAACGCTTCGTCAACGCGGTGCCCGCGGCCCTGCCCCGCGTCAAGGCCGATCCCGTGCGTTTCGAGCACGTCCTCTCCAACCTGGTTTCCAACTCCCTGAAGTTCACCCGGCCCGGAGGCGACATCCGCCTCTCGGCTCGCCCCGCGGACGGCGCCGTCGAGATCTGCGTGGCGGACACGGGCTGCGGCATCTCCCCCGAAGACCTTCCGAAATTATTCGAACGTTTCCGCCAATTCGATGCGGGAGCCCGAGCCGCCCCGTCGGCGAAGGGAACGGGCCTGGGGCTCTCCATCGTCAAGCATTCGGTCGAGGCCATGGGGGGCGCCATTCGTGTGGAATCGGAGCCGGGTCGGGGCACGAAATTTTTCATCACGCTGCCGTCGGTCGGAGGGACACGGTGACCAATGGGAAAATATTGATCGTCGACGATGACTTCGCTTTTGCTCAATTCGCCCAAATAATCCTAGAATCCCTCGGCTACTCGGTCGCGGTCTCCCTGGAAGGAGGCGCGGCGCAAGCCGCCGCGATTCGGGAGAAACCCGACTTGGTCCTGATGGATATGAGGCTCAACGACATGACCGGCACCCAGGCGATCGCCCTTCTCAAAGCGAACCCCGAAACCAAACATATTCCCATCGTCCTCTGTTCCATGACTCACAGCGCGCAGGAGATCAAAGACGCCCGAATCCACGGCGCCGTCGACTTCCTGCCCAAGCCCCTGAAAAGCGAGCAGCTCAGCCGGGTGATTCGCAAGGCCTTGGGAGAAGCCTCCGCGTGAAGGGCGCGATCCTGATCGTCGACGATGACCGGATGATGTCGGATCTTATCGGGTCCATCCTCAAAGACGAAGGATACAAGACATTCTCGGTCGCCGGCGCCGACGCGGCCCTGGCGTGGCTTAAGAGCAAGCAGGCGGATTTGATGATCCTAGACGTGGCCATGCCCGGCATCAACGGCTTCCAATTCCTAAGCATCATCCGCAAGGATGCTCAGTTGGCCCGCCTGCCCGTCATCATGGTCACGTCCAAGGGCGAGGAGTCCAACAAAGTCCGGGGACTGGAAGGCGGAGCCGACGACTACCTTGTCAAGCCGTTCTCCCACAAGGAGCTCGCCGCTCGGGTGGCGGCGTTGTTGCGCCGAACCTCCGCCGGCCCATCACCCGAGCAGGCCGCGCTCGAGGCCGAGGGCATCCGCCTCGACTTGAGCCAACACGAAGCGTGGGCTCGGGGCCGCCGCATCCATCTGACGGCGACCGAATTCTCGATATTGGCCGAACTCATCCGCCGCCGCGGCGTGCTCCTGACCCATGCGAATATGGGCGAGATCATGGGCGAGGGCGGCCGGGACATCACCTCCGAAACCCTCTATGTCCACATCAACACCCTGCGCAAGAAGCTCGGCGACGACGGCCGTTGGATCGAAACCGTCCGCGGCCTGGGTTATAAATTCTCCCCTTCCTCCCTTTAGGTCCGCTTAAGGTTGGGTCCAGGCGGTCTTAAGGTTCGTCTCTCATACTGAAGGCATGAAACACTTCACGGCGTCCTTTCTGGTGTTGAGCGCGCTTCTCGCGGTCAGCGCGGCTCCCGTCTCGGCCGCCACCTATTACATCTCCCCCACCGGCACGGACACGGCCGCGGGCGGGACTTCCGCCGCCCCATGGAGGACCTTCCCTTTTGCCATTCCCCGATTAAATCCGGGCGACACGCTGCGTCTAAAAAATGGGACGTACGTCGGACATGTCTACATTGATTGCAACAATGGAGCCAAAAACGGCACGGCCTCGCAGCGCATCACTTTCATGGCGGACAACGAGCGGCAGGCTGTCATCAAGGGCGATGGAGGCAAGTATCAACCCTTTACCATGGTGAGCTGCAGCTACTGGAACATCATAGGCCTGCATGTGGAAAACGGGGATTTCCCCAGTTCGCCCAGCAGCAACGGCGGCACCGTGATGACGTTTAGAGGCCCTAATGCAGCCAGCCCCGGATGCTCCCATCTCGTGGTGCGAAGAAACCTGGCCCGCCGCCCGGATCGATACAAAAACTCGGCGGTGATATCTTTTATTTACAACAACACCCACAACCTGGTGGAGGAAAATGAGATTTATGAGTGGCATCGCCACGGGTATATCTTCTACGGCAACAGCAACAATAACGTGGGCCGGCGCAATTACGGCAACAGGAGAAATTATCCTTGCGTTTCCGGCTCGGCCTGGTGCAGTTGGGCGGGCTTTATGGTTTACGGCAGCAACGACAACATCTACGAGAACAACATCGGCGAAAACGGCGCCACTTTCAATTTGGAGCCCATTCACGCGGGACCTGCCAGGAATAGGTACCTCGGCAACATGTCCTACAAAAGCGGATATCGCACGGCTCCCCACGCCGCCTTGTCCGCCGCGGATGAGCCGATGAACACGACGTTCGCCAATGACGTGGCGATTTTTCCCGTGACGACGGGATTTTATTCGCGAAGCTCTCATGACACGGTGATCAATAATTCCAGCATCTTCGCCGCTCCCACCACCCTCGCCGGTTATTTGGCCGATCTTGGCACCGCACCCACCAATGGCACATATTCGTTGTACGTGACCAACAGCCTGGTGATGAACCTCACGCAGAACTATGGAATGTCGGTCGCCACGTCGAGAGGGGGCACCTGGGATTGGAAGGTCGCCTACAACGCCACCTACAACAACAGGACCAACTATTCCTCCAACATAACGCCGACCAACGCCTTTCTCGGCAATCCCGGCATGGGAAGCTGCTATCTCTGGGTCCCTGCCACCTCCCCTCTTAAACGCGCCGGCAAGGACTTAAATGGCGACGGCGTTCGGGAAGATATCGGCGCCAATATCCTCTATCGTTACCAAGACGGCGTCCTGACGAATCAGCCGTTGTGGGTCACGGATCCGGCCACGGGCCGGTATCCGTTCTGCGGCGCCGTCGTGCCGGGCGTCAACGATATCGCGGGCACTTCCTGCCAAGACGTGCACACGCGAATGAATGTCAATATGAACGGCTGTTCGTTCCCGGCGGGCTATCCCAGCACGACTCCCCCGCCGGCCTTCAACTTCTCCCTGTCCAACGGCGGCAACAAAACCGTGGCCCGTGGCGCCTCGGTCGCCAACACACTGAACGCCTCCTTGGTCTCGGGCACGGCCCAAGCCGTGTCTTTCT
>JBBTHA010000114.1:0-11501 GCA_038060535.1 Elusimicrobiota bacterium
GCGGGTCCCGTTTCCCGGCCTTGGACTTTGGTTCGAACCGATTGGGGATTCGGTGTTCAGAACCTGCGCGCCGCGAACCGTCGCCAGTACCGCCTCTCCCTTCTCGGGGCTCGCCAAGGCTGGAACGCGGCATTGGCGCATGCCGCGGTGGAGGCGTCGGGGCTGGATGTTCCCGATTCGGCGTGGCGCCGGGGCCTGGCCAGCGTCTTCTGGCCGGGACGTTTCCAGGTGCTGCGTCTGGGCGCCAAGACTTTGATCGTCGACGGCGCTCATAATCCCGAGGCCGCGCAGGCCTTGGCGGCCACGTGGAGGTCTTCCCCCTATTCACGACGGAGGACGCGCTGGATTCTAGGGATCATGAAGGACAAAGACGTCCCCAAGATTCTGGCCCCGTTGGCGCCGTTTATCGCCGAGGCCGTGATCGTGCGTCCCCCAAGTCCCCGCGCTCTCGAGCCGCTGGATTTGGCTCGAGTCGTGCGCCGTTTCTCTCCCCAAGCCCGCGTCACCATCGAGCGCGATCCCGCCACGGCCATCGCCGCCTGGCGGCGCGAGGCGCGTTCCGAGGATGTCGCGGTGTGCGCCGGTTCTCTGTACCTGGCCGGGGCGGTCTTGGCGGCCGCCGGAGGGCGATCATGAGGGGTCTAAGCGTCGGCGTCGATGTGGGCGGCACGTTCGTTAAAATCGGCCTGGTCGCTCCGGATGGCGCGGTGCTGCGTTCAGTGCAGATTCCAACGGAACCGAAAAACGGTCCCGACAGTTTTATCCGGCGATTAAAAGCGATCGTGGCGGATTGGCGATTCGAGACCATCGGCTTCGGCTTGGCGGGCGGCGTCGATGCGAAAAAGGGGACCCTGGTGTTCGTTCCTAATTTGCGGGGTTGGGACGGGTATTCGTTCAAGAAGGCGTTCAAAATCAGGACCAGCGTTGAGAACGACGCCAATGCCGCCGTTTGGGGGGGCTATGCGATTTCCTTGAAGAAAAAGCCGCGCACGGTGGTCGGCGTCACGCTCGGCACCGGGGTGGGCGGAGGCTTGATCATCGATGGACGGCTGCACCGCGGGGCGACGGGGTCGGCGGGAGAGATCGGCCATCAAACGCTCGAATTGGACGGACCGCGGTGCCATTGCGGCCGGCGCGGCTGCTTGGAGGCCTACGCGGGCACTGCCGGAATTCAACGCAGCGCTCGCAGGCTGATGCGCCCGCCGCCTTCGCCGTTGACTCCCAAGTCCTTGGCCCAGGCGGCGTCCGATGGCGACCGGGGAGCGCGCCGGGTTTGGGATGAAATCGGCGCGCGTATAGGTCAGGGTTTGGCCAACATCGTCTTGGTCTTGAATCCCGATGCGATCCTGATTCTTGGAGGAGTCGCGCGCGCGGGCGAGCTCGTTTTAAAGCCCCTGAGGCGCGTGTTCGCCGCTCAGGCGTTTCAGGAGCCTTTCCAGGAGCTGACGATCTCGGCGCCGGCCGATCGCGATTGGGGCGTGGTGGGCGCGGCGCTTCTCTCGCGCGAACGGGTTCAATAACAGGGGCTTCCCGCCGAGTACGGGAAGCCCCATGATACGCGCCGATCCGACCGAGTTCGCGATAGTATAGGCTCCGACCCTCGCTTTTTCCACCCAACTTTCGGTTAACCCGGAATCTTCCGGTTCACCATGGGGGCCGTCTTTTGTCAGGCAAACGGGAAATGCTACGATGACGCTCTTCATGGCGAAAAAAACGTGGTTGGTCACGGGCGGAGCCGGATTTATCGGCTCCCATATCGTCGAGGAGCTCGTGCGCCGCGGCGAGCGGGTGCGCGTCATCGATAATCTTTCGACGGGCAAGATCGAGAAGCTGGACTCGGTTCGCGGCGACATCGATTTTATCCAGGGCGACATCACGCGTCCGCAAGACTGCGCCGAGGCTTGCGCGGGCGTCGATTTCGTCCTGCATCAGGCCGCGATCCGCTCCGTGCCGAAATCCATGGATCGGCCGCTGCCCTCCAATGAAGCCAACGTGACGGGCACCCTCAATATGCTGATCGCCGCGCGCGACGCGAAGGTCAAGCGCTTCGTCTACGCCTCGTCTAGCTCCGCGTACGGCGCCTGCAAGGTGTTTCCTCAGCGCGAGGACATGCGTCCTCAGCCGATGTCTCCGTATGCGGTGTCCAAGCTCGCCGCGGAGCATTATGCGATCGTCTTCGCCAAGTCTTTCGGCCTGGAAACAGTGTCCTTGCGCTATTTCAACGTCTTCGGTCCGCGCCAAGACCCGGAATCCCTGTATTCGGCCGTGATCCCGAAGTTCATGGAACAGGCGTACCTGGGCGTTGCCTTGGACGTGCATTGGGACGGCCGGCAGTCGCGCGATTTCACTCATGTCTCGAACGTGGTCAAAGCGAACCTGCTCGCCGCCCGGGGTCCCAAGGCGGCCTGCGGGGAAGTCTTCAACGTGGCCAACTCGCAGACCTACAGCCTTCTCGACATGATCGCGGTCATCGAGCGCATCGTCGGCCGACGATTGGAGCGACGGCATCATCCCGTGCGGCCGGGCGATATCCGTCGGACCTGGGCCGACAACCGCAAGATCCGCCGCGTGCTCGGCTACAAACCCGTCCTCGGGTTCGAAGAGGGTTTGCGGGAAACATGGAATTACTTCGTCAAGGATTACTTCCCGGCTCGAAACGGAAAAGAGCGATGAAAATACTCGTGACCGGAGGCCTGGGCTTTATCGGTTCCAATTTTATCCGGCACTTGCGCCGGGCTCGGCCGACGTGGCGCATCATCAACATCGACAAGAGGACCTATGCCGGCAATCCGGCCAATTTGGCGGGCCTCGACGTCGAGACGATCAAGAAAGACATTTGCGACGCGAAAGCCGTCGATTGGGCGATGACCGGTTGCGATCTGGCGGTTCACTTCGCCGCCGAAACCCACGTGGATCGATCCATTCTTGACGCGGGCGCTTTTCTTCAGACGAACGTGATCGGCACGCAAGTCCTTCTCGACGCGGCGCTGCGCCGCAAGGTCAGACGCTTTCTTCATGTCTCCACCGATGAGGTGTACGGCTCGGTCGCGAAAGGCTATTCGAAGGAAGGAGATCACCTGGAGCCCAACAGCCCCTACGCCGCCTCGAAGGCGGCCTCGGATCTCCTGGTGCGATCCTACTTCGTCACCCACAACGCTCCGGTGCTCATCACCCGTGCTTCGAACAATTACGGGCCGTATCAATATCCCGAGAAGGCGTTGCCGCTGATGATCACGAATTTCATGGACGGCGTGTCCTTTCCTCAATACGGCGACGGAAAACAGGTGCGCGATTGGCTGCACGTCGTCGACCACGCCCGGGCCATTCTCCTCATCCTGGAAAAGGGCGGTTTGGGCGAGGTCTATAATATCGGCGGGTCCTATACCTGCCGCAATCGCGAGCTCATCGAGAGGGTTCTCAAGCTCATGGGCAAGGGCAAGGAGTTGATCGTTCGGGTCAAGGATCGCAAGGGGCACGACCGGCGCTATGCGCTCGACTGCTCCAAGCTCAAGCGCCTCGGCTTCAAGCACGCCTACGACTTCGAGAAAGGTCTGCGCGAGACCATCTCTTGGTATCGGGACAACCCGCGGTGGTGGCGTCCCTTGAAAACCGCGGGCGGCTATCGCTCCTACTACCAGACGCAGTACAAAGGACGATGAAAAGGCGAAAAATGACGCAGTCATACGGAAACGGGCATCGCCCCGTCGCGCCCGTGGCCTGGCACCCCGGGGGGGGCTGGATCGAGGCCGTCGTCGGTTCCATGTTTTCCGGCAAGACCCAGGAGCTGATTCGGCGCTTGAGGCTGGCGCAAATCGCGCGCCAGCGCGTGCAGGTCTTCAATTCGGCCCTCGACGTTCGCTACGCCAAGGATCACATCGTCTCTCACGATCTCAATAAAACCCCCTCCATCGCCGTCGCCAAAGCGCGCGACATCCTGGCCCGGGTCTCGGCCGAGACCCAGGTCATCGGGATCGACGAGGTGCAGTTTTTCGACGAGGACATCATCGAGGTGTGCGAAACGCTGGCTGACGAGGGACGCCGCGTGATCATCGCCGGACTCGATCAGGACTTTCGCGGAGTTCCGTTTTCCGTGACGTGCCGTCTCATGGGAGTGTCCGAGTTCGTGACCAAAAATCTGGCGATCTGCACTTTATGCGGCAATCCCGCCAATCGTTCCCAGCGCCTGAGCGGGGGCAAGAAAGTCGTCGAGGTGGGGGCGGCCGACAAATACGAAGCGCGCTGCCGGCGCTGCTTCAAGAGAGGATAATGCGATGAGTCAGCGTCTCTATAAAACAGGGAATCCCGTCGTCGTCATCGACAGCACTCTGGGAAAAATCGCCTTGGAGCTGTTCTCCCGGGAAGCGCCGGACACGGTCGCGAATTTCCTGAAGCTTGTGGAAAAAGGATTTTACGACGGGGTGATCTTTCATCGCGTGATTCCTAAGTTCATGGTGCAGACGGGAGATCCGACCGGCACCGGGCGCGGTGGTCCCGGTTGGACCATACTCGACGAGTTTCACCCCAAGCTGCGCCACGATAAAATCGGCATTGTGTCCATGGCCAACGCCGGCCCCGACACCGGGGGCTCGCAATTCTTCATCACTTTGGCCGCCACGCCCCACCTCGACGACCGTCACGCCGTTTTCGGACGGGTCATCGAGGGCATCGATGTCGTCGTCAAGATCGGCGACTCCTCCCGCGACCGCGGCGACCGCCCCGTGACGCCCATCGCGATGACGACGGTTCGTCTCGTCCAGGCGCTGGCCAAGGCCTAGCCGGTTTCGGCCTCCTACATAAAGAGGCGTTTGACGACGGCGTCGGCGGTCGACGAGATGGCTTCGGAGATGGCCGCTCGATGGGTGTAGATCTCCACGCCCAAGCCGCCGATCACCGCGCCGGCGACGGCCGCCGCTCCCAGCGGCCCTCCGACGATCGCCACCGCGATGAGGGCGAGGGCCGCTCCTCCCGCAGTGCCGGCGAGGAAATACCCCAGCTCGCTGGCGGCCTCGGAGGCTGCGTCCTTCTTCTTATCCCCATCCTCAAGGTTGGGGGGCGGAGAAGAATTCTTAAGAGAGATGTTGACAGTGTCGCTTTTGCTTGCGAGCGCCTCCTCCAACTTGCGCTGCTGGCACTTGCCGTCCAGGGCGGAGGCTCGAGAGGAAGAGACGCTTTTTCCGTCGGCCGTTTGAGCCAACGTGCCCCGCGACGACTCCTTAAGCTGTTCAAGGGCATTCGCAGTCGGGACGGGGGCGACGACGGGAACGTCGCGTTGGGCGCAAAACGCCTCCAGGAACCCCGTTAAGTTCGCTTTGGGACCCGATACGGATCCATCCAGGCTTTTCCCGTTTAACGCGGCCAGCAGATGAGCGCTGGGGCGGGATTTGGGGTTCTCGACGACGGAGGCGATCAGGTCGGCGGCTTGGGCGCGCAGCGCGGGGAGCTCGCGCTCAAGCAAGGCTTTCTGGTCTTTGAAGGCGTCCGCCTTTTTTTTCACGAGATACTCGATCATGCGCCATTCCAGGGGATTGGCGGGAGTTTGTATTTTCGCCTTGATCTCTTCGAACAGGACATTGGCCGGTCCTGACCGATCGGACGTCTTTGAGGACAAGTTATCTCCCGTGGGGAGTGCTGATTTTTTGGGCGTGACCAGAGTCGAGCCTTGAGTCTTCTTGGGCGGTCGTTTCGAAGGCGGATCAAATTTTGGCAGACCATCCTTAATTATAGGGACCGATAAATCTTTCGTGACGATTCTTTTTTTGCTGATTTTATCGTAGGTGACGCTGAATTTCGACAGGGTCGGATCGCCTTCGTTGTCGAAATCAAAGTAGAGGGCGGCTTGCCCGCCTTTTTTCAAAGTCGCGCCCTCGCATTCCGAGGCCTCGCAGTAGAAGGATTTCGTTTGTCCGGGAACGGGGACTTTGATGTATTTGATCCCTTTGTAGGTTGCGTACTCGGGCGTTTGAGGGGACTCGGCCCGGACAGAAAGGGCGCAGAGGGGAAAGCAGAGAAGGCAAGCAGCCGAAACAATTTTCATGGAGGAGCCTCCGGGGCACGACGCGCGTCTCAATCGCCCGCTGGAGGAAGTTTAAGGCGGGTCCGGCGCGTTGTCAAGAGCCCGGGCGCAGACGCCCGAGCCCGGCCTCAAGCACCCCGAAAGCCTCGGCCAGTTGAGCGTCGGTGATGACCAGCGGCATCAGCAGGCGCACGCAGTTGCCATGGGTTCCGGCGGTCATCACGATGACGCCGTTCTCATAGCAATGAGCGGCGAGGGCTTTGGCTCCTTCGGGAAAGGGTGTTTTGGAGGCGCGGTCTGCGACGAGCTCGAGGGCCAGCATCGGCCCCAGTCCGCGGACGTCGCCGATGACCGGGAAGCGATCCTGGAGGCCGAGAAGGGTTTTGCGCACGATCTCGCCGAGCTCGCGCGAGCGCTTGAGAAGCTTTCCATCCTTGAACATTTTGATGACGGCGAGCGCGGAGGCGGCCGCGACGGGATTGCCGCCGAAAGTTCCTCCGATGGCCCCGACGATGGGCGCGTCCATGATCTCGGCGCGTCCCGTGACCCCCGAAATCGGCAAGCCGGCTCCGAGCCCTTTGGCCGTCAACAGGAGGTCGGGGACGAAGCCGAGCTGTTCGCTGGCGAACAGCGTGCCGGCGCGGCCGAAGCCGCTTTGAATTTCGTCGGCGATCAAAACGATCGAGTGCTTGGCGCAGAAGTCGCTGAGATTGGCCAGGAAATCCCTGGGCGCGGGCAAAAAGCCCCCCTCGCCTAGAACGGGCTCGATGATGACGGAGGCGATCGTGCTCGGCCCCACGCGGGCCGTCAATTCAAGAAACCCGGCGAAGGCTCTCTGCGCGTCCATGCCGCGGTAGGGGTCGGGAAATGGGGCGCGGTGCACCTCGGAGCTCAAGGGGGCGAAGCCGGTTTTGTAGGGTTTTTCCTTGGCGGTCAGGGACATGGCCATGTACGTTCGTCCGTGAAAGGCGTGCTCGAAGGCGATCGTCGTCGACCGTCCCGTATAAGCCCGCGAGATCTTGATTGCGTTTTCCACGGCCTCGGCGCCGCTGTTGGCGAGAAAGGATTTTTTGGCGAAGGAGCCCGGCGTCAGGGCGTTCAAAGCCTCGCACACGGCGACGTAGCCCTCGTAGGGGGTGACGTTGAAGCTTCCGTGCAGAAGAGCGCTGGCCTGGGCTTTGACGGCTTTGACGACGGAGCGCGGGGTATGCCCCACATTGACCACGCCAATTCCCGCCGCCAGGTCGATGAAGCGGTTTCCGTCGACGTCGGTCAGCAGGGCGCCGTGGGCATGAGAGACGAAAACGGGCGTCGCGTGGAACGGGCCGCGGGCGACGGCGTCGCGGCGCCGCGCCATCAAAGACAGGCTTCGGGGGCCCGGGACCTGGGTCCTGAGCCTGATGCTCTTTCTTCTAGTACCAGGCAAGCGGCGCTTCATCGAGGTTCACGTTGATTTGCTTGGTTTCCAGGTAGGCTTGAATGCCGTACAAACCGAGTTCGCGGCCGGTGCCGCTTTGCTTATAGCCGCCCCAGGGCATCTCATTGAAGGTGGGATGGTAGGTGTTGATCCACGTAATGCCGGCCCGCAGCTGGCGTATGACGCGCAGGGCCTTGGTGATATGGGCGGTCCAGACCCCCGCGGCCAGGCCGTAGTCCGTGTCATTGGCCACGCGCACGGCCTCGGCTTCGTCTTTGAAGGCGATGACGCACAGCACCGGGCCGAAGATTTCCTCGCGCGCGACGCGCATGTCGGGCGTGACCCCGTCTAGAATGGTTGGCTCCACGAAGAACCCTTTCGAGAACTCGGGACCCGGCGGCCGTTTTCCTCCGCAAGCGAGTCGTGCGCCTTCTTTCAGTCCGAGCTTGATGTAGGACTCGACTTTATCCCGATGAGCGGCCGAAATCAGCGGACCCATCTTGACGCCCGACGACAGGCCGTGGCCCAGCTTGATGCGCGGGATTTTTTTGAGCATCGCGTCGACGAACGGGGCGTGGATGGACTTTTCCACGAGCAGGCGCGAGCCCGCCGAGCACACCTCGCCTTGGTTGGCGAAGGCGGCAAACAGCGCTCCGTCGACAGCGGCCTCGAGATCGGCGTCGGCAAATACGATATTTGGATTTTTTCCGCCGAGTTCCAGGGTGACTTTCTTGAGGTTGCCCGTGGCCGCGACGGCTATTTTCCGTCCCGTGGCCGTGCCGCCGGTGAAGGCGATTTTATCGACGAGAGGGTTTTCCGCGAGTTCCTCGCCGACTCCAGCGCCCGGTCCGGTGACGATGTTGACCACCCCCTTGGGCGTTCCGGCGGCGCTGATCAGGCGCGCCAGTTCCAGGGCGGTGAGCGGGGTCAATTCCGAGGGTTTGAGGACGACGGTGCAGCCCGCGGCCAGCGCCGGCGCCAGCTTCCAGGCGGCCATGAGGAGAGGATAATTCCAGGGAATGATTTGAGCGCACACCCCGACGGGTTCGCGCACCACGAAGCTCATCGAATTGGCGGGAACCGACATGGTTTCCCCGTGGATCTTGGTGGCCAGGCCCCCATAGAATTCAAAGCAATTGGCGGCGTCGGCGACGTCGAATTCCGCCTCGGCCAGGGGTTTGCCCATGTTGCGCACCTCGAGCTGGGCGAGGGCCTGGGCATTGGCCCGTATGAGGTCGCCGATCTTGAGGAGAAGCTTGCCGCGGTCTTGGGCGCTGGTCGCGCGCCAAGGGCCCTGGTCGAAGGCCGCGCGCGCGGCGGCGATGGCCGATTGGGCGTCGGCGCGGGAGGCCTCCGGCACGCGGGCCAACACCGTGCCGTCGGCGGGATCGCAAATCTCGCGGGTGGAGCCGTCCTTCGACTTGACGAAGGCTCCGTTGATGAACATGTCGAGCGTCGCGACTTTCGCCTTCACCGTGGTTTTCATGACGAACTCCCGCCGCCCGGTCGGGCCGGGCGGTCTCAATGCAGAATGTCGCCGGCGCCGCTACGGAATCAGGCGCGCCGACTTGATGTAGTCGAGGTTCGGGAAAGAGGCTTTCAGATACGAGTTGCCTTGCATCTGAAGGGCGCCTTGGTCCGGCGCTTCCCCGTAGCCGCGATGGATTTGGCCCAGAACCGCTTCTCCGTCGACGATCCGGCCAAAAGGGGTGAAACCCTGGGGATCGAGGAACCCGTTGTTTCCGAAGTTAAAAAAGATCTGGGTTGTGCGGCTGTTCGGAGCGCCCGTTTTGGCGAAGGTCAGGAAGCCGGGCTTGTTGGATTGTCCGGCCGCGGGGTCGTCGGAGATCGTCGCCGGGCGCCACTTCGCGTTGACCGCCGGGTCGCCGTGGATTCCGATTTGCGCCATGAATCCGTCGACGACGCGAAAGAAGGCGGTGTCGTCGTAGTAGCCGATTTTGACCAGATTGTAGAATCGGTCGGCGCCGTTGGGAGACCAGGCGCGGCGCACCTCCACGGTCATGTCGCCTTTGGTGGTCGCGAGCTTGACCTTGTAGACGTCGGGCGCCTTGGCGTTGGCGGCTTCAGGGGATAGAAGAGCGGGATTGGCGGCGGCCGTGGGCATGGTCTGCGCGGGAGCCGCGGCCGGAGCTTGAGCAGTGTCGGTTTTCTTATCGCAGGCGGAAACGGCGAAGGCGGCGGCGCACGCAAGAACGAGGGGGAGGGATTTGTTGTTCATAGGGGCGAGTTTAACAGATTCACGGCGTCTAGCTCCAGTCTGACCGAGTCATACGGCGGCAAGGAGGCGGGTGTTTCGTCAATGAGGCGCGGAGACGGAATTGAGCTCGGCTAGAAGTCTCAATGAGTCGGCCGCGCGCACGTAGCGTTGGAAATTGGGGCCGACGCTCTCGCCATCGGAGCCCAGTCCTTTGAGGGCCTCGAGCAGGAGCTGGATGCGCTGCTCGCGCGGGATGTCGGCCTGGCGGGCAACCGCGTTGAGCGCGCGCCAGGGAGCGTCCTCCCATAGGGGGCCCCGTGCGGCGGCCCGGAGTTGGGTGGTGGTTTTCTTGCGCCTGTCCTCGTCGAGGTCCGGAAGCGACAGCAGCCATGACAACTGATCGGCTTTCGGACAATCCAGTTCGAGAATATGATCGGCGACGCGCTCGATCGTCTTGCGATGGCGGCTGAGTTTGAGCACGGCGTCGTAGTAGGCCGGAGAATGCGGTGCGGTCGCGCGGTTTCCGCTGAACCAGTCGCGCGCGTCGAAAATAGCTTTATAGGCCGCCAGGCGGATGTTTTCGGGGTGTTTCGCGGCCAATACCCCTATTGTCTGGGCGACCCCGGAGAATATTTCCTCATTCCAGCGGTCGCTCCTCAGCAGCCTCGATAGGTTTTCGATGAGGCCTTGCTGCTGTTTCTGCGGGATGTGGCCGGCGCGCGCGATGTGCAGGAAACGCGCGGCGAGATCATCGTCGTCATGGAGAACGAAGTTCAGATGTTCCAGGGTGATGGAGACGGCGCGTTCTTTTTGATAGGGGTCAAGGAGCTCGAATATCATGAGCGGCGCCAGACGGTCCGCCATGGGGTTCTCTTTCGATGGTTTTTCCGCTTGGGCCATGACGAGCTCGACTATGGCCCGGATGCGTTCCGAAGAGAGCTCGTCGCGAAGCGCCTCCAAGTTTCCGGCGGCCTGCCAATGGACCGCTCGCCGGCTGTCGTCGGTGGAATATTCATTTTTTTCAGCCCTGCGGCGCAGACGCAGCATGAATTCGGAAAAATCGGCAATTCTCGCCCGGTCTTCGGCTTGCAGCTTGGGCGCGATGGTGCGAGCCGTGCCGAGGCGCAGCCCGGCCTCCCTAAACGCCGCATCGGCGGAATCTCTGCTGCCTAATCTGGCGACGGTATCGATGAGACTGGCTAGATACAAGAAGAAAAAGGTGGCGGCCTTCGCCCAAAACGGCCAGGTCGGCGCGATGAGGAACGATCCAGCCCCAATGGACCCTATGGTCAATGCCGCGGCGGCCGCCCACAGCGGGAGCATCATAACACTCGTCCAGGAATTAATGCGGTCATCGCTGCGGAGAGCCACATGTGATTGGAGTGTGCCGTCGACCAGCTGTTTCGAAAACGCTGGGGGCAAGGTGTCACCGAGTCCTATCTGTCGCGCGGCCTCGAGCGTGGGCTCGCTTTGGCGGTCCAGACGACCTAGAGCTTGCGTGACGAGGGCCGCGGTCCTTTCAGAGGTCTCTTGATCGCCGCGAAAATAGGGGCTGAGCGTTGGCTCCGCGAAATAGGCGTTCTTGGCCTGGGTGTCGATGTAGGCTGTCGGGGGCAGGAATTTGATGAGGGGCTGGAATCCCTTGTCTCCCAGCAAGGCTCGCGCGAAGCGAAAACCCCAGAATTGAGCGATCTGGTCCGAATTGGAGAGAATTCTGGTGATCGCCTCATGGAGGAAGGCCATGTTCGCGGGGGCGTCTTGGGTGAGATAGCGGTATTTGATGGGAGCACTTTCGTCTGAATCCTCCTCGCTGATGCGGGGAGCCTTGGGCTCGGCGGTCGCGCCGGATATTT
>JBBTHA010000115.1:0-7260 GCA_038060535.1 Elusimicrobiota bacterium
CTCGGCGCGGGCGAGATCGGTGCAGACGATCACCCCCTTTCCAGCGGCCAGGCCGTCGGCTTTGACCACGCAGCGCCCGTGGAACTCACGGACGGCGGTCTTGGCCGCGGCGGCGTCGCCGATGAACGCGCGGGCCGTGGGCAAGCCATGTCGACGCATGAAGTCCTTGGCGAACGCTTTAGAGGATTCCAAGCGCGCGCCGTCTCGACCGGGGCCGAAGACGGGCACGCCGGACGCTCGAACGGCGTCGGCGACGCCGGCGGCCAAAGGCGCTTCCGGTCCGACGACGAGAAGCTCCACGCCGTTGCTGCGGCAAAACCCCGACACCGCGGCGCCGTCGAGCCAGTCGACGGCGCCGCGCCGGGCCAAGGCGTCCATTCCAGCGGACCCCGGCGCGGCCCAAAGCGCGGTGAGCTTCGGGCTGCGGGCCAAGGCCCAGGCGATGGCATGCTCCCTGCCGCCCGAGCCCAGGAGAAGGACTTTCACGCCTGGATGATACTAATTAGTCGGCGGCGTCAACGATGCGGAAGACCTCCGCGATGGAGGTGATTCCCTCGTTGGCTTTGCGGAACCCTTCGGAAACCAAGGGTTCCATGCCTTCCCGCAGAGCGGCCGAGCGCAAATCCTCCATCGAAGATTTTTTGATGATCATCTGACGCATGCCCGGGGTGATGGGCAGGTACTCAAAAAGAATCGTGCGGCCTTGGTAGCCGGTCCGGCGGCAAGCCGAGCAACCCGTCCCATGCTTGAGGTTGGACAGCAGCGATTTGGGGGTGGCAATGCCGGCGCGTTCGGCCCTCGACTCGATTTCGGACGCCTCGGCGGGAGTCGCTTGGTGCGGCTGAATGCAGGAGGGACAGATGCGGCGGACCAGGCGTTGGGCCGAGACGGCGGTCAAAGCCGAGGCGATCAAAAACGGCTCTACGCCCATGTCGAAGAGCCGCGTGATGGCTCCGACGGCGCTGTTGGTATGCAGGGTCGTGAAGATCATGTGTCCCGTCAAGGACGCCGACACGGCGATCTCGGCCGTTTCCAGGTCGCGGATCTCTCCGACCATGATCACATTCGGGTCTTGGCGCAGAATCGCTCTCAGTCCCTCGGCGAAGCCGAAATTGGCTTTCGGTTGGATCATGCCTTGGTTGATGCCGGGGATCTTTTTTTCGATCGGATCTTCCAAAGTCACGATGTTGCGCATGGGCGAATTGAGCGATTGGAGAATCGTGTAGAGGGTTGTCGATTTGCCGCAGCCGGTGGGGCCGGTGACGATGAACATCCCCTGCGTCCGGGAGATCAACTGGAACAAATCATCTAGGGTCCCGGGGGGAAGGCCTATATCCTTGATATCGGGAAGTTTGGTGCTTCGAGGAATGAGGCGCAGGACGGCCTTGTCGCCGTAGCTGGTGGGAAACGTCGAGAGCCGCAAATCGGCGTCCATCCCATCTTGCATGAAGAACATGCGTCCGTCTTCCGGGTGGCTGGTGCCGATTCCGTGTTCCGGGTCGAGGCCGCACATCACGCGCACGTGAGACACGATGCGCAAGTTCATTCCATTGGGCACGTGCAGCACCTCTTCGAGGATGCCGTCGACACGAAAGCGGATGCGAAGGTAGTGGTCAATAGGCTCCATGTGCACGTCGGAAGCCTTGAGCTTCGCGGCTTCGCGCAGGACCATCTGCACGACGTCGATGACGAGCTGTTCATCATCGACTTTCGGCTTGGAGCCGCCGCCGAAGAAGCCGCCGTTGCTTTTGGGCGCCTCGGTGTGCTTTTTGACAATCTCGAGGAGCAGGGGCTGCAGCGGCAGCCGCCGCGTTTCGGTGTCGATGGAAGAGGCCCTCATCGTCGCGGAGGGAGCGGCGAGTTGTTCGAACGTCTTGGATCCGGAGGCGCGCACCGCGGAGGGAGCGGGGGTCGCGCGGGTCAAATCCTCGAATATCTGCCTGGGGGGCGCTGCGGTATTGGCCTGGGCCTGACCCGGATGCCCGGGGAGGTTGACTTCAACTGCGACCGAGCCGGGAACGGGCTGGGCGATCAGGGGACGGAGGTTTTCCAACAGCCATCGCTCCACGCCCGGACGGGACACCGCGTCGACCTTCGCCCAACTGACGAGCATGGGCTTATCGCGCATCGCCGTGATGGCCGGATCGTTTTGTCTTCGAATCAGTTCATCGCGGATCACGCCCGCGCCGGCGCAGATCATGGTCGGCTTGCCCCCGCCCAGCCACACCATGTACACCCCTTCGAGCCTATCGAAATGGGGGTCGTTGAGGTCCACGGCATACAACTCGCCCCAGGTGTCGCCTTCGCATCGGTTCCAGTAGACTGAGAGGGATGGCATACTTACCCTAGTATATACCTGGTATCTGAAATAAAAGCAATATCATGAGCTCACAAAAATGCGGGTCACCGGATGGGCCGGTTATTTGACCGCCTCAGTGACCTGGTAGTCGGGAATCGGGGTGGGATAACGTCGCGAGAAGCAGGCCGTGCACCAGCCCGCTTCGTCTCCCTTGCCCGCGGCGCGCAGCATGCCCTGGAGGCTGAGGTAATGCAGGCCGTCCACTCCCAGATATTTTCGGATTTCCTCGCTCGAGTTTTGGTTGGCGATGAGCTCGGCCGCTCGGGGCGTGTCGATGCCGTAATAGCAGGGCGAGACGATGGGCGGGGAGGTGATCGCCATGTGTATCTCCCGGACGCCCGCTTGGCGTAAGAGTTTGCAAATGCGCTTGGAGGTGGTTCCCCGCACGATGGAATCGTCGATGAGAACGATGCGCTTGCCGCGCAGGGTCTCGGGGACGGGCGCTAATTTCAGCATCGCGGCTTTTTCGCGCAATTCCTGGGTCGGCTTGATGAACGTGCGGCTGACGTAATGCGAGCGCATCAGGCCGATCTCGAAAGGGATTTTGCTTTCGTCGGAAAATCCCAAGGCCGCCGGAATGCCCGAGTCGGGCACCGGCACGACGATGTCGGCCTTGAGCCCCGTCATCTCGCGCGCGAGCGCGCGGCCCAGATCCCGGCGGGCCGCCTGGACGGCGCGGCTGAAGATCATCGAGTCGGGCCGGGCGAAATACACGAGTTCGAAGACGCAGCGGGCGGGCGCGCTGACGGCGGGAAAAGGCTTGAGAGTCCTGAGGGTGTCCGCCTCGACGATCGCCATTTCTCCCGGTTCCAGTTCGCGCACGAACTCTGCCCCGATGAGATTGAACGCCGTCGTCTCGGAGGCGAATACGTAAGCGTCGCCGAGGCGTCCCAGGACCAGCGGGCGAAAGCCGTAGGGGTCGCGCACGGCAATGAGCTTATCGACGCACAGAACGATCAGGGAATAGGCTCCTTCCACCTGCCGCAGGCTCGCGATCAAAGCGTCCTCGATGGGGCCCTCCTGCCGGGCGAGCAGGTGCGCGATCACCTCGGAGTCCGTCGTGGATTGGAAAATGGCTCCGCGGCTTTCGAGTTTGCTCTTGAGCTGCAGCGCGTTGGTCAAATTCCCGTTGTGGCCGACGGCCAGCATCCCGTGGCCGGTTTTAAACACCAGGGGCTGGGCGTTTTTAAGCTGAGAGGCGCCCGTGGTGGCGTAGCGCACGTGTCCGATGGCGGTGCGCCCGGGCAGGGCGGCGATGCCGTCGCTAAAGACCTCCGAGACCAGACCCATTCCGATGCGGGTGCAGAGTTCCCGGTTTTTGATCGTGACGATTCCTGCCGATTCCTGCCCGCGGTGCTGCAGGGCGAAGAGGCCGAGTTGGGTCAACTCCGCCGCGTCGGAGCGTCCGGAAACAGCGAAGATTCCGCACATGGCTACAGTATAGCTCTTAAATGCGGGGCGAGCCGAGAGCGAGTCTAACGCGCGTGCGCGACCGCGTTCCGGAACATTTCCAATCCGACGGGCGCCTTCCGGTACGTCTGGCGGGTCCAATTGGGGTGGTGATGGAGGGAAACGAAGCGCTCAGGGTGGGGCATAAGTCCCAGGACGTTGCCCTCCGGGTTGGTGAGGCCAGCGATGTTGAAAATGGAGCCGTTGGGGTTGTGGGGATAACCCATGAGCTTGCCGTCCTCGGTCACGTATTGAAGCGCGATGGATTTGGTCTTTTTGAGGTCCTCGAGGTGGCGGGGAGACTTGAGAACGAGCTTGCCTTCGGCGTGCGCGACGGGAAGCTCGATCATCTCGGGAAGTCCCTTGAAGAACAGGCATGAGCTTTGGGTGTTGATGCGCAGATGCGTCCAGCGCGCCTCGAATTTTCCGGAGTCGTTGACGGTGAAGCTGGCGCTTTGATCGCAGGCGTTGGAGTGGGGAAGAATTCCCGCCTTGACCAGGACCTGGAAGCCGTTGCAGATGCCGATGACCGGCCGGCCCAGGCGCACGAATTGGCGAAGGTCGGTCAGGGTGTGGCGGACCTGGTTTGCCAGCACCTTGCCCGCGCCGATGTCGTCTCCGTGGGAGAAGCCTCCCGGGATCGAGAGAATCGCGGAGTTCATCAGGCGTTTCTTGCCCGAGCGCAGCTCCGAAATATGAACGAGTTCGGGCGTTGCGCCCACCGCTTTGAAGGCGTTGGCGGTTTCCTGCTCGCAGTTGGTCCCGTCGGCGCGCAAGATGAGAACTTTGGGGGATTTCATTTGAGAATCCTCGGCAGGGCGTTTTGCCAGGCTTCCTTCAATTCCTTGAGAGGCTCTTCGAGCACGGTTGTCCCCTCAAGACCGGTGACCTTGAGAATCGGATTGGCCGTGGTCTGGCCGACGCGGCGCACGCAGGCGGATTTGGCGCTCTTGCCGAAGTGGCGCAGGAAGGCGCCCTCATCCTCGGGGGCGACCTCCGTGAGGATGCGGCTGGGACTTTCGGAGAACAGGAGCGTTTCGTTTGAAAAAATGCGCGGATCGCGCGGGCATTCATCGAGATCGATCAGGCAGCCGAACTCGCCCGTAAAGCCCATCTCCGCCGCGGCCAAGGCCAGGCCGCCCTCGCTGAGGTCGTGAGCCGAGAGGACCAATCCCCGGCTGATCGCCGCGTGCAGGGCCTTGAAGCCGTCGATGGCGGTCGCCGGATTGACCCTGGGGACGTCGCCTCCGACGCGGCCCAGAACGCGGTGATAAAGAGAGCCCGCCATTTCGTCGTTGGTGCGGCCGATCATGTACAGAGCGTTGCCGGGGCCCTTGAAGTCCATGGTCACGGCCTTGCGTCCGTCGTAAACGGGGGCCACCGCGGAGATGAGAACGGTGCCGGGAATCGGAAGATCTTTTCCCTTCTCGTCGGTGGACTGATTGAACAGGCTGTCTTTGCCCGAGATGAACGGGACGCCAAACCCCTTGGCCGCGTCGCGGCAGCCCTCGGCGGCGCGGATCAGCGCGCCCAGCTGCTTGGGATCGTCGGGGCTGGCCCAGCAGAAGTTATCGAGAAGAGCCGCGCGCGCCGGATCGGCGCCCACGCACGATACGTTGCGCAACGCCTCGTCGACGCAGGCCATGGCCATCCAGTAGGGATCGATGCGCCCGTATTCCGGGTTAAGACCGTGGCCGACCGCGAAAGAGGAAAAGTCGTTCATGTCTCCGGTGGCGGCGTGGGGCCAAACGACGCATGCGTCGCCGGGACCGTCATGACGCACGCCCTGGAGGGGCTTGACGATGGAGCCTCCCTGCACTTCGTGGTCGTACTGGCGGATGACCCATTCCCGAGAACAGACGTTGAGGTCGGCCACCATCTCGTGGAGGGCGTCGGACATCTTCTTGGCGACTCCTCCCGAGGGCGCGACGGGATTTGGGGCGGTCCAGACCGCCGTGCGCTCGACGCGGGGCAGGCCCGCGTGCAAGAACTTCATGTCGAGGTCGACGATGGAGTGGTCTCGGTGCTTGACCTGGAGGCGCCCGCTCTTGGTGAACTCTCCTAGAACGGCGATGTCGCATAATTCCCGGGCGAAAACCTCCTGGAGCGCCTTGAGGTTTTTCGGGGGCACGGCGAACACCATTCGCTCCTGAGACTCGGAGAGCCAAATTTCCCAACCTTCGAGGCCGGTGACCTTGAGGGGGGCGTCTTCCAGCCGCACGCTCGCGCCGCAGTCGGCGCCCAACTCGCCGATGGCCGAGGAGAATCCGCCCGCGCCGCAGTCGGTGACCGAGCGGTAGAGCCTCTTGTCGCGGGCCGTCAGCAGGGCGTCGAGCAGACGCTTTTCCTGGATGGCGTGGCCGATTTGGACGGCGGAAGAAGGCGAGTCGGATCCCAGATTGGAGGAGGAGAACGTGGCTCCGTGCAGGCCGTCGCGGCCCGTGCGTCCGCCGGCGACGACGATCAGGTCTCCGGGACGGACCTCCTTCTTAACGGCCCATTGGGGCATGACGCCGACCGTGCCGCAGAACACCAAGGGATTGAGGCGGTAGTCGTCGTCGAACCATATGGCCCCGCCGCTCGTGGGGATGCCCATGCGATTTCCATAATCGCGCACCCCGGCGACGACGCCGCGAAACGTCCGGCTCGGATGGTGCGCCCCCTCGACCATCGGGCCCTTGTAATCGGGGCGTCCGAGGCAGAACACGTCGGTGTTGAGCACGGGTTTGGCGCCCAGGCCCACGCCCAAAATGTCGCGCACCACGCCGCCGACGCCGGTGGCGGCGCCGCCGTAGGGTTCGAGGGCGGACGGGTGATTGTGAGTCTCGACTTTGAAGGCCAGCGCCCATTTTTTGCCGAAGGCGACGACTCCCGCGTTGTCCTTGAACACGGACAGGCACCATGATTTTTTTACCGCCGTGGTGGCCGCGACGATCGTTTCGGCGAAGAGATTGTCAATGACGCGCGTTTTCTTGCCTTCGGTGAAGCGAATCGGGCTGGTGAAAGTCTTATGCTTGCAGTGCTCGGACCATGTTTGCGCGATGGTTTCGATTTCGGCCAGGGTGGGCTCGCGCTTGAGGGACTTGAAGTGCGCGGCGATCGCGGCCCATTCGGCGTCCGACAGGGAGAGATGGCGCTGCGAACCGAAGGCGCGCAGCTCCTTGGGAGATTTCACGGAGATCGTGACGGTGTCCGGCGCGGCTTCGGCGAGTCGGCTCAAGGGTGGGCCTCGGTGACGATGATATTGTGGATCAGCGGATTGGCCAGCGACTTGGCCACGGCTTTTTCGATCTGGGGCTTGACGCAGCGTCCGCTGAGTCGGTAGAACAGGGCGCAGCGTGCCGAGGAGGGGCGCGGGAATCCGGATTCGACGGCGGCCTCGATGACGGTTTCTCCCACGGGGTCGGAGACCGAGGGCTTGAGCCAGACCTCGACGCGCCAGCAGTTCATTC
>JBBTHA010000116.1:0-13284 GCA_038060535.1 Elusimicrobiota bacterium
AGAACCGGACATTTCAACTTTCGCTAAACAGGACATATCAACTTTCGTTCGACAGGGGACGAAAATGTACAGCCCTTTTTTTACGGCCTCGGTCACGCTGGGCAGGATCAGCAGCAAGGTGATCAGCACCAACCAGAGCCCCCTCTCCATGACGAAACGGGCGAACCCCATCGCTCGCCGGGAAAAAGGCACTCCCTCCAAACCCGTGTTTTTCGCCTCGAACTCATCGAGGGCGGCGTCGATTCTCAGCACGTCCGGATGGCCCATGACTCGAGACAGGCTGTCGAGCCTGAGGCGGCCGACGACTCGTGCGAAGCGGCTTCCATCGGACGCCGTTTCGATTTTTAACCCGGCCCCGGATCGCCGTTCGTCCGCGACAACGAAGCCATAATCCCGCTCCAAATCTCCCGCGACGGCCGCGACCGATTCCCCGGCGCTCGCGGGATCGGGCACCCTGATCGCGAGCACGAAATCGCCCGCGACCTCGGAGGAGACGGCGCGGCGAGAACCGCCCTCGACCGTGACGCGGCGAACGCCGGCAAGCGCGAACACGTCGCCCAAGCGAGAGCTGGGCAGCCACCCGGTCAGGCGCACGGCGTTGCCGCCGGCCAAGACGGGTTGAAACCTGTCGTCCGGATGAAAAGACGCGGCCGCGCTCAAACCGGCGACGGCGTCGCGCAACGATCCCGCCGGACCGGGATCGATATCCAGGGACACGAACAGGTTCCCTTGAGGGGAGGAGAATAGCGTGGCGTGATCCTCCGTCCCCAACCGGATCACGGGTTCGCCCAACGCGGGCCGCCTCCTTTGCTGGGTGTCTCCAAAGAGACGAAGTTCGTAGTCGTGCCTGGCACCCTCATTGATGGAATCCATAGACTCGTCGTTTTCACCGGAGGCGACGGCCGCAGGCGCCTGTTGAGCGGGCGCCAGGCGCGGGGCCGGGGAAACGGTCTCCAAGTAGCCGCCGACCGAGGAGTCGGGATGCGTGTAGCCGCCTCCCTCCCCAAAGGACTTGGTTTTGACGGGGTCTTGCTTGCGAGTCTCGGCGCGCGCGCCCTGGAACGCGAAGGACAACACCAGAACAAGCGGAATCAGGCGCTCCACGGCCCGATGGTACGAAATCCCACTCTCTAGGTCAATAGACCTGGATCCATGAGACTTTGGACCCATCTGTCGATCTGGGACCTTAGGAACGACAGGGCCAGACCCACCGCCGAGCCCAAAACGAAAGCCGCCGCGCCGTGCGCCAAAGCCAGGGACCCCGGAACGCCTCCCGCACCGGCGCTGGCGAGGGTTTGCGCGGGCGCGAAGAGCCCGAACAAAAGCCAGACCCGGGGGTCGGCGAGAAGCGTGGGAGCTCGCGGTGAGCCGCGGGGCTCGCGCGCGTCCAACAGAAGAAACGCAAGAACGAGGCTCGGCACTCCCACGAAGATCTCGCGCCAGCGCCACGGCCACCACCACATCCACGCGGACGCCGACCAGACGCGGTCCACCGCTTCCCAAAGCGAAGCGATGCCCACCACGGAACGCGGCGCCATCAAGGCCCCAAGGGCCAGGACCGCCACGGTCGCCGCCGCCAAGTCTCCGACGCGCAACGGCGATCGCCAACGCTGGATCCAGACCCGCCCCTCGCCGGCAAATAACGCCGCCGCGGCCACGACCACGGGCGCCGACACGGTCCACAAAGTCCAGGCGCCCGCGTACTCCTCGCGCGCCCCGTGAGCCGGCAGGGCGGCCGCCAGCACTCCCGCCGCCGACGCCGCGGCCCACACCGAGGCAAGACCCGCCGCGATTTCAGGCACGGGCGCGGCGATCGGCGCGCGCGCACCGATCCAGGCCGCGACCTCGCGATGAACCCTCAAACCCACCCGCACCGCCAGCAGGGGCCCGATCAAGCCGACCGCGAAATAAAGAACGAGCATGACATCGACTCGCCCAGGATCGAACTCGCCGGTCCGCGGCCCCGCGGCGGACACGCCGGCCAAGCCCGCGCGCTTGACGACCGAAATCGCCCCGCGCAAATCGCGCAGCGTGCCCTCGAGATCGGCCCCGGGACGAGGGTGAAGGATCAGCAGGCGATGGCAGCGGCCGTACACGGCGCGCAGCAGCTCCGACTCCCGCGCGGACACCGGCAACGCGCGGACCCAGAAACGCTGTCTGGAAATCGTAACGCCAGCGCCCGGCGCGCGCGCCACCGGCAACAAGCCGGCCGCCGAAAGAACCGCGACGGAGTCCGGCTCGAACCCCGCCGAAAGATCGGCTAAATTCACCCCGGGAGGAAGTTCATAGGAACGCCCGGACGCCGACGTGGAGATTTTCACCCCTTGGGATGCCAGCGCCGAAGACAGCCGCAGCGCCGCCTTGGGATCTTTGATCCATATCGAGTCGGGTTTGGGGCCCGCCCCCGACGCGACGAGTCCGAGAATCTTCAATTTTTCCGTTTCGGCGCGCGAAAAGAACACAACCTCTCCTCGAGCGGCCAAGTCGGCGGCGGAGTCCTCGCTCAGGATCACGGCCTCAACCCCCATCGCGCGCAAGCGTTCCCACAGCTGGGCGGCGCTCGAGACGGAACCCCCGGCCAAGGACGCGAACGCGTCGGCCTCGACCGCGGGCAATACGACGCGTTCGGGCGCGGGTCGCTCCCAAACCCAGTACGCCGCCGCGCACGCCGCCAAGAACCCAAGAATCGCGCGGCCGCGCGGAGCGCTCATCGGCGCGACACCTGCCGGTAAAGAGCCTGATACTCGTTGACGGATCGATTCCAGGAGTAGTCTCCCGACATCCCCGCGCCACGCCGCTCGTCCCAGGCGGGCTCTCGAACCGCGCGCAGCGCCCGGTCCAAAGCTTGCCCCAGATCGGCGCCGTCGCCCGGAGCGAATAGGAAGCCGTTGGCCCGACGATCCGGACGCGCCTCCTCGAAAACGGTGTCGATCAACCCCCCGGTCCGCGCGACCAACGGAACGGCTCCATAGCGCATCGCGATCATTTGACCCAAACCGCAGGGCTCGAAACGGGAAGGCATCAGGAAGATGTCGCACGCCGCGTAGATCCGATGCGCGAACGGCTCATTGAACGAACGGTGAAAATGAACCGATCCCCCGTGGCGGCGCTCGAGAGCCGCGCACATCTCGGTCAACGAGGGATCCCCCGTTCCAAGCAGCGCCAACTGGCAGCGATCCAGACGAGATTCCACGGCGGGCAAGGCGATATCCAGCCCTTTCTGGTAATCCAGCCGCGACACGACGCCGATCAGGGGGCGGTCGCCGCGGACCTCCAGGCCGCACTCGCGCTGAAGATCTCCCTTGCACGCGGCCTTGCCCGCGGCGACGTCGGCCATCGAGTACCGTCGCGAGATCGCCAAATCCCGCGAGGGATCCCACGCCTCCACATCGATCCCGTTCAACACTCCGCGCAGGTGGGTCCGACGTCGGCTCAGCAGGCCCTCCATCCCGAAACCTCGATCGGGCGACTCGCAAATCTCTCGCGCGTAGGAGGGGCTCACCGTGGTCAAACGATCGGCGTAGACCAGCCCGGCCTTCAAATAGCTCACCTGGCCGTAATACTCCAACCCATCCGACGTCCAATCCGCGGCGCCAAATCCCGCGATCTCGAGAGCGGCGCGCGGGAAGTTCCCTTGGTAAGCCATGTTGTGAATGGTGAACACGCAGCCCGTCCGCGCGAAATGAGCATCTCGCGCGTAGTGGCGCTTGAGATGCGCCGCGATCAAGCCTGTTTGCCAATCATGAAGATGAATCACGTCGGGCTTGAAGCCCACCGCCTTGGCGCCCTCCAGCACGGCGCGGGAAAACAGCGCGAAGCGCCGATCATTATCCTCGTGATCTTGCCCGGCAAGGCCGTAAAGGCCCTCTCGGTCGAAAAACAGCGGGTAATCCACGAAGTAGACCGACACGCCTCGGCGATGAAGAAAACTCAAAGAGACCTCGACGTCCCCTCCAGACAAAGGAACCCTCACGTGCTTGGCGATTCCCCCCTGCAGGCTGGCCGCCTGCACGGCACGGTACTTGGGCAGGAACAAACACACGTCATGGCCCAGAGCCCCCAAGCGCTGGGTGAGCGCGCCGACGACGTCGGCAAGCCCCCCCGTTTTGCAGAAGGGGACCGCTTCGCTCGCCGCGACCAGGATCTTCACGACTTCGGCCAAACCTCCCGCGCTTCGTCTAGAGCCGGGGACACGTCCTGCGGCGCAGGCTCAAGCTCCTGCGGCGGCGGAGCTTGGGTCGCGGGCGGCGTTTCAGTCGGGGTGAAGCGGTCCAACGGGGGCAAATCCTCCAGGCTTCTCAAACCGAAATGGCGCAGGAACTCCAGCGTGGTTCCATACATCAAAGGCCGCCCGACGGTTTCTTTACGGCCGACGACCTTGACCAGACGTTTCTCAAGAAGAGTCTCCAGAGCCGCGATCACCTCGACGCCGCGGATCTCCTCGATCTCGGCGCGCGTCAGAGGCTGCTTATATGAAATGATCGACAAGGTCTCTTGCGCCGCCGTCGACAGGCGCATCGTCGCCCGGTCGCTGAAAAGTTTACGAACATACGCCGACAGCTCGGGGCGAGTCGCCATCTGCCAGCCTTCGGCGACCGCGATCAGGCGATAACCCCGCCCGCTGTCCTCAAGCTCCAGGCGCAGCGCCTCCACCGCCGACACGATCAAGTCCTGGTCGCGAACATTGACCAATTTTCCGAGCTCGGCCGCCGAGAGGGGACGGTCGGTGATGAACAGCAAGCCCTCCAGGGCTTGGCGCAGCAGCGCGGGGTCATTGGCCGGAGAGGGGGTCGGCGTCGTCTGCGCGGCGGTCGCAAGGTCCTGCGTCGGCGGCGCCTCCAGAGTCTGCGGAGCGTCCTGCGTCGGCGACGCGTCCAGAATCTGCGGAGCGTCCTGCGGGGTCGAGGATTGCGTCATCGGGTGAAGCCTCCTTCATAAAGATCGTGATCTTGCCGAAATTCCCTTCCTGCCGGATGAATATCTTTTGCAGTTTGATCAGTTCAAGCATGGCCAGAAAGCACGCGATAATCCCGCGACGCTTGCGCTCGTCGGCGAAAAGCTCTTCCCAACGGATCATCGGACGCGCCGACAGCAGGAAGAGGATTTTTTCGATTTTCTCCTCGATGGGGAACTCCTCGCCTTCGACCGACTGGGAGTCGTCGTGCGCCTCGGCGAGAATGACCTGAAGATGCGTCATGAGGTCGAACAAAGAGATGTTGGGCGACTTTTCCGCCTCTTCGAAGTGAGGCGCCCCTCGGTAGAAAACGTGGGACATGTCATCGGCGCGGGACGTCAGGAACTTCGAGGCCTCCTTGAACTTCTGGTACTCCAACAGCTTGAGCGCCAATTCGGCGGCCGGATCCGGACCCTCTTCCCCCTCGACCCCCGCCCCCACGCTGGGAAGGAGCGAACGGGATTTGACGGCCATGAGCGTGGCCGCCATCACCAGAAACTCTCCGGCAACCTCCAGGTTCAGCTCCTTCATCAAGTCGAGGGTGGCGAGATACTCTTTGGTGATGTGCGCGATCGGTATATGGTGAATATCGAGATCGTCTTTCTTGACCAAAAAAAGCAGGAGGTCCAGGGGCCCTTCGAAGAGATCCAGGGTCACCTGGTAGGGCTTCTCGGTCATCTCAACCTCACCGCGCGCCGGACCGCCTCCATGGTTTTTTGCGCGACCGCGCGCGCCCGGGAGGCCCCGGCCGCGAGGATCGTCTCGACATCGGCGGCCTTGTAGGACTCGCGCCGCCGCCGGAATCCGTCGAAAATCGGAGTCATTTCCGAGATCAAATCTTTTTTACAGGCCATGCAGCCGATCTCGCCCGCGCGGCACGCCGCGCCGCGCTTGCGGAAAAACCCCTCCTCCTCGTACAACGCATGAAGGGCGTACACCGCGCAGCCGGGAGGATTCTCCGGGCACGGCTCGGGATGACCGGGATCCGTGGCCCTCTTGCGGCTGGGATCGGTGTACATGCCCTTGACCTTGGCCTCCAAGGTCGCCTGCGTCTCATTGAGGTCGATGGTGTTGCCGTAGGATTTGGACATTTTGCGCGCATCGGTGCCGGGAACTTTCGGCGCCGAACTCAACAACGGCTGCGGCTCGGCGAAGGTGTCGCCGAACGCGTTGTTGAAGCGGCGAGCGATCTCCCGCGTGAGTTCGAGATGAGGAAGCTGGTCTTGGCCGACAGGAACCCGCGTGCAGCCGTAGAGAAGGATGTCGGCCGCCTGAAGGACGGGGTAGCCCAAGAAGCCGTAGGTACGGATTTCCGGCTTGGCCAGTTCCTGCAGTTGATCCTTCCAGGTGGGATTGTTCTCAAGCCAGGCCAGAGGCGTGACCATCCCCAAAAGCAAGGCGAGTTCCGCGTGCTCCAGAACGTCCGATTGCTTAAAGATCACGCAGGCGCCGGGGTCCAGGCCCGCGGCCAGCCAGTCCAAAACCATTTCTCGGCAATCGTCTTGGAGGGCCGATGTGTCGCTGTAGCCGGTCGTGAGCATGTGCCAATCCACGACGCAAAAATAGCATGAGAAGCGAGTCTGCAAGGAGACCCAATTCCTCAAGGCCCCCCACTCATTTCCGATATGCACCCGGCCCGTGGGACGCATGCCGGAAAAAACGATGTCGGCGCGCTTCATTCCGTCGTGATTCTAACCTTTTGTCGACGACAATTCCAGGTCTTTGTGCTCCGCCGACGGGAGCGTCCGCGCGCGAGTCAAGACGAACCAAACCAGAACGGCCGCATAGAGCTTGAAGTAGCCCGCGAACATCGCCCAAGGCCCCGCGCCCAGCCACAGCGCGACGGATTTCGTCGAATTGAGGACCGCCAAAACGACGATCGCCGCGCGCAGTCCGAGGGGGGCGTCGGATTCAAGAGCCGCGAGCGCCGAGGGAATCAACAGATAGTACGCGTAATCCTTGAACCGGGGAGCCAGCAGCGCGAAGGCGGCGCAGACAAGCAGCACGCTGGCCCGTCTCTTGACCTCCTGCGTCCGCGCGACCGTCCACACGCGCCCCAGCGCGAGGCCGGTCCCCACCGCAATCACCGCCGCCCAGGGAAGGAACGCGCGCTTGGCCCAGGACGCGGCGACCATGCGCTCGAGGCCGGCGGTTTCGAGGACATGCTGGAGGAAGCCCAGAACGGAGCAGTTGTTGGGCCCCCGCTCGTAGCGCCAACCCTCCGTCGGTTCGCTCAAGCGCAGGAAAAAGCTTTTGAGCAGCCCAGGATGCAACAGTTCATTGAGCCCGAACAACAGGCAGAACAGGGCTGCGCCGAACAGGAACGACCGCCAGCCTGGCTTTGGACGCAGGAGCAACAGAATCAAAAACGCCGCGGGCTGCAATTTCAGCTGGGCGGCAAAAGCGATGGCGGCGGCGAAGGCCAGATCATATCCCCCGGCGTAGAGGGCGAACGCCGTCCAAATCAACACTTGCTCGAACGCCGCCCCGTTTCCCGCGTGCAGCGCAACCCCGAGCGGAGCGCCGAAAGAAAACAGGGCCATCATCAGCCGCGCCGCGTCGGGACCGGGGCCGAGGATGTGCCGCTTCCAAATCCACAACATGACGAGAAACACGAGGACCTGCCCGAAGTTCCAACTCCGCATCCCGACTTGAGAATTCCACTGCAGCAGCGCGGCCACGGGACGGTAGGCGTCAAACGCCAAAGGCGGATACAAACAGGGATAGTCCACGCCCTTGACGATCACGTTCCGAGCGTAGGGATCCCCGCCTTGAGCCAGCACCCGCGCGCAGGAAACGCAGACCTCCAAATCCGTCAAGACCCCGGGCCGCCAGAGCGCGCTCGCGGCCAGAGCCGCCGCCGCGACGGCAAGACACGCCGTTCGCTTCATCGCGCCTTGGCCGACAGCCAAGACAACGCGGCCGCCCTCGTCCTCAGGCGGCCGGAACGCTGACGGCGCGCGGCCTCATCGAGCATCTTATGGAAGGCCGGCCCGGGCTTGAGTCCGGCCGCGATGAGATCGGAACCCCGCAAAAAACAGCCCTTAAGCGCCGCGGGGGCAAGCCCCGGGCGCGCCCGGCGCACGGCGGCCGCGACGAAATCGGAGGGATCCGTCCGCGGAGACTTGTCGTCGAAAGCCAAATCAAGCACTTCATGCAGTTGAACGCGCAGACGATGCTCATGCGGAAACGCATCCACGAACCGGCGTCCCTTCACGGGTCCCAAGGCCGCCGCCAACGCGGCCAAACGCGGCTGCGCTCCCGAGGGCAGCCCCCGCCTCCACGACAGGTCCGGATCCAGCAAGTCGAGATACTTCCACGACGCGAGCATCGCGAACGCGGGACCGGGATCGGCCTCCTCCAGCAGGCAGACCAACTCATGAAGCAAGCGATGCGGCGACAATTTGGCGGCGTGGCCGGCCGCCAGCGCCGCTTTCGCCTCATCGACCATCCCGGGAGCGGGACGATGTTTGAAGCGGCCGAGGAAACGCGCCGCCCGGAACACGCGCGTCGGATCGTCTCGGAAGCTGGCGGGGTGAAGAACGCGAAGCACGCGGTCTTGCAAGTCCCGCCTTCCCCCGTAGGCGTCGACGAGCGCGCGGGATCCGTCGTCGAGCCTGACGGCCAGCGCGTTGATGGTAAAGTCGCGCCGAAAGAGGTCGACCTCGATGGGCACTGCCAACTCCCCGACCACGGGAAGGCAGGCGGGCTCCGGGTAGGATTCGGCCCTCGTCGCGGCGACATCGACGCGAAACGATCCTTTCGACAGGATTCGCCTCGTGGAGAACCGGCCAAACGCCTCCACCCGGCCTGAGAGCAGACGCGCCGCGGCCTTGGCGACCGGGCCGGGATCGCCCACCACGGCCAAGTCGAGGTCGAAGCAGGGGCGTTTGAGCAGCCAATCCCGGACCGCCCCCCCCACGACGTACAATTCCACCTTTCGGCGGCGCGCTTCGCCGGCCAGCGGCGCCAAAATCCTGGCCGCGGAGGCGGGAAGCGCGACGCGCGTCGTCGAGCGGCTCAATGCGTCTCCAAGGCGGCCGGCGGCAGGCCGGCGTCGGGATTCTCGAGCAACGCGCCAAGATAATCCGACCAGACCGTTAGCCGGTCGTTGGCCGCCACGAGCGTCTTGATGCCCGCGATCAGCGCTTGCCGCGTCGGCCGGGATCCCTCATAGGGCAGCCAGGAGGGCGCGGCGTTCTCTCTGGCCCAGGCCGGACTGGCGCGGTAGATCGAAAGCCCGAGCTCCTTGGCGTAGCAGGCCATCACGTCTCTTTCGTCGCGGCGCCAATCCTCGAGCTCCAGCAATTGGGCCAGGCCATCAGGACCAAAAAAAATATCCGGCTCATGATTGACCGGCAGCGCCTCCCCGAGACCGCCGCGCATCGCGCTGAAATCAGCCTTCATCTTGTCGCACCATTTCGCCTCTTCCTTCCGGTAGGACGGCGGGAAAACGAACGCCAAAATTTCGGCCTCGGGCTCGTAGTAAATCCAAGCCGCTTCGGGAAGGAAAGCCGTTTCGCAGGAGGGACAAAGCAGCATATTGCATTCCGCCGCCTTCGCCTGGTCGCGCAGGGCCGCGTCCCGGCCGCCGTTGACGAAGCTCCAAACGGGGGCGTCAAAGCCGCCGGCGCACGAAGGGCAAATCGCCTCGATGTTGCCTTGGAATGACATAAGGTCCATTATAGGACTTGGGCATTCATCGCGCCAAGCGGCGAAAATACTCTTTGATGGAGGACTCCGCGCCGGCCGGACGGGGCTCCCGCAGCGAACGCTCGAGTTCCTCGCGCAACTCGGGAGGAGGACGGTAATCATCGGCCGAGGGCAAACGCACCCGTCCGATCGCCGAGCCGCGCATTCCCCCGGCGGGAGCGCGGACCGCTCCCCCCGACAGCGACGTATTGAACGACTGGCCCATCCCCTCGCCGATCTTGCCCGCTTTGGATTCGTCGGATACCGAGCCTTGGCCGCCCGCCTGCAGAATAATCAAGGCCGCCTCGCCGCGCTGCAGTCCCGAAGCGGAGTCGCCTTGGCGCAGGGCTTGTTCGCCGGAGGTCTGCTCGGTCAGGGCGGCGTCGATGCGGCGAACGGGGCCCCCGGGAAGAAAACCGAGAATGCCCGCTGCCTCGGTCACCTCGCGACGCAGGCTCTCGGTTCGAACCCGCGCCCGCGCCTGGGCCTCGGCCGCCTGCGCCGAGGCGGCGGAATCGGGCGGCGACTCCGCGGGGCCGCGCTCGAGCGAGTCGGCGGCCGCGTCGCGCTTGGCGGAACGCAAATGTTTAATGGTCTGATCGATCTTGCCGGCCGCGAGCTGCCGGGCGGCCTCGCGCAAGTCGCGCTCGGCCTCCGGCGAAGGGGATGAGGCGAGCGCCGAATCGATATCGTCTTGAGTGCGCCGCAGCAGGTCTTTCTGAGCCCGCAGCCGCGCGGCCTGCAAGGCATTCACGAGGCCGCGAGCGGCCTCGACGGATTTTTCCTGGGCGTCGACGGCCTCCTTCCAAGCTCGGTTCACGCGGGCAGCGCTCGCCCTGGCCTTTTCGGCGTGATTTTGGGCCACGCGTTTTCCCGACTCGCGCAGACCTTGCGACAGCCGCGAGAGCTGCTGGGCGAGCTCCCGGGCGGCCTTGGCGGCCGCGGCCGCATCGCCTTTTTGCAGCGCTTGCCTCAGATCGGCCGCCGATCGCCGCGCCTCCTCCAGGGGGAGCTCCCTGACATGGCTCGTTTCTTGCGACGATTCCGGTAGGGCCTCAATCGATTTTTTCAGGTCCTCGAGGGCCTGGTCGACCTCGGCCAAAGCGTTTTTTAAATCAGCGTGCTGGGTGGGCGGCAGGCTCCCTTCGCGGTAACGGGCGGCCATCTGTTCGTGGGCGGCCCCCATCTCGAAGGCCGCGCGCTGGGCGGTGCGCGCTCCGTCGGCCATATCCTGGGCGTTCTGCACCGCCGCGCTTTCGCGCAGCGCGGCGGCCGCCGCCCGGGCGTGCTCGGCCAAGGCCTCTTGCTCGTTGGCCGCCCGCGCCAAGTCTCCGTCCTTGAGCGCGGCCTCCGCCCGCGGCATTCCCTCCATCCCGGCCTGGGCCAAACTCTCCGCGACGGCGGCGGCCTGATCCGACAAGCCCGGGTTGGCCTGCGCGTCGGCCTGCAGCGCGGCGCTCCAGGCCATCAGCTCGCCGGCGGCGGCGGCCCATCGTCCCGCCAGCGGACGCGCGGCGTCGCGGGCCGCCGCCCCGTCGTTGGATCGGGCGGCCTTGGCCGCGGCCTCCGCCGCTTGCGCCGCACGCTCAAGGGCGTCCAGCGCCTTTTCCCGCCCTAGGAGGGCGTCCCGATGCGCCGCCTCCATATCCACGACCTCGACGTATCCTTTTTGCGAGCGCGCCGACTGGGCAGGCGAGGCGTCATCGGCCGCCTCGATCCAAAACTCGACGGTGCTTCCCGGAGTCAACCCGCGCAAAGACAGGGACGCGTCTCCCAGAGTCTCCCCGCTTCCCCGCTCCAGGGGCAAGGCGCGGCGGCTTTCGCGGCCCAAGACGCTTGAGACAAGCTCGAGGCGCGTCAACGCGCCGTCGTCGCGCGCCGCGTACGCCAGGGTCACGGAGTCGCGCGGCGAGGCCTGAAGCGGCACTTGAGGGGATAGCAATTCGGCCACCGGCGCGGCGTCGGCAAGGACGCTCAAAGCGTAAACGGGCGCGGAGGGATCGCGACGCCCGTCGACCGTCGTCACAAGAAAAGAGAACGTCGCGTCCTCTTGCGCGGGAAAGCCCGCCGACCAGGATCCGTCTTGGGCCCGCCGCATGGCCATCGCAGCGGACTGATTCGACACGCGCACCGCCGCCGACGTCAGCGGAACGTTCGTCTGCCCCCGCAGGGTCACCCAGTCGCCCCGACGAGCCGAAACCGGACCCTCCTCGCCGAGAACGAACGTTTTCTCGCCCTTGGCGCCGTGAACGATCGCGCGCGCGGATTGGAACCGGGGAATAGGGACGGGCCGCAAGCGCCGCGAACTCGTGACCAAATCGTGCCGGCGCACGCGGTAATCGAGCGTCGTCGACAGCGGACCCGTTTCAAATCTCGCCGCGGCCTCGTTGACGCGGTCCCAAGCCGCGGCCCGCCAGACCCCGTCCTGCGCGCGGGTCTCCAGCGTCGTCTCGCCCGGACGCAGGCCGATCGCCGCGCCTTGAGCGCTCACCTCGACGCTCAGCGTGGCCGATGATCCCCAATCCACGGACGCGTCCCCGGGAATGAGAACGACCAGACGATCAAGGGGAACGTCCCGCCACGGCGCGAGAACCCGCCAAAGGCAGCCCCCGCCTATCGCCGTCATCGAGCCCAAAAGCAGCGCGCAGGACCCGAAGGCGGCCGCGGCGGCGGCCGCTCGAGAACGCGTCCTCTCGAACAGAGGCTGGTCGGGCAAACCCGCGGCAAGAGCATCGGCGCGAACCAAGTGCTCCCGTCTCAATTCCTCCGACACCCCTCGGCCCAATGTCGGGTCGCGCAGCGACCAGGCCGAGGCGAACATCGGCTCCGTCTGCGGCCACTGGCGCGCCGCGGCGGCGAAAACACGGTCCCAGCCGATCTCCCTCCAAGGCCGGATCAACAGGCGCCACGCGTACGCCGCGCCGACGACAGCACCCGCGCTCCAAGCCCAGAGACGCAGCCAGCGCGGCAGCGCCATCAGGCAGTCGACCCCGGCCAGCAGCGCGACGGCGGCCGCGCCCCAAGCCACAGCGCCGATGGCCGCGTCCGCGACGAGAACACGGCGCGCCTGCGCGCGCCAGGAGCGCGCGCGTCGATGGAGACTCACGCCGGGATTATACGACTTCGGAGGCCTGCGGCACTTTGAGGCGGACTTCGGCCTCGCGCATATCGCGCAGGGCGGCGCGGCGAATGTCAAGAGTCGAGCTCTCGGATTTGAGGCGCTCGACGTGATCGCGCTCGAGCTCCATCAGAATATCCTCGGCGCGAACCAGCGCCGCATGAGGACGCGAGTGGAAATAAAAGTACCAGGCGCGCTGCACCGCGCGAACCGCGTCCCACTCGGCAAAAAGCGCCTCGAGCAACGTTTTAAGCACCATGCCCACCCCGACGAGACCGACCGAGAGGGTGAACATGAACTTGACGTACAGTTCCAAGGCGCTCATGAGGCGATTATAGCTCCCGGGCGCCCGTTTGCGCCCGGGTCTAAAGACCCATGTCCGGGGACTCTTTGGGACTAGAGAAATCGGAGCCTGCCGCCGTATCCCGCCGCCGCCGCGAGCAGGAGCGCGGCCATCCCGGTCGTCGTCGCCGGCGCGCCATCGCCGCAACTGTTCGTCGCGACCAGCCGAACCGAATAA
>JBBTHA010000116.1:13313-43466 GCA_038060535.1 Elusimicrobiota bacterium
CGCCCAACCGCGCGCCGCCAGTCCCCCGACGATGAAGCTGCCCAGCGGCGAGAGGCCGATGAAAATCATCATGTAAAAGCCCATCACCCGGCCTCGATGCTGGTCGTCGGAAAGATCTTGGAGCGCGGTGTTGATCCCCGCCAAAACCATGATCGCGCTCCAGCCCGCGACCATCATGAACGCGCAGGACATGATGAAAACCCGCGACCACGCCATCCCGATCATCACCAAGGCCATGGCGACGCTGCCCGCGATGAGTTGACGCCCCACCCCCCTCACGCCCCGCCGACGCGCCAGGGCCAAGGCCCCCAGGGTCGCGCCCAGGCCCGAACAAGACGAAAGCATCCCCAGCCCCTTGGCTCCGGAGCGAAGAATGTCCTCCGCGTACACCGGCATCAAGGTGTACAAGGGCAGACCCGCCACGCTGAATACGGACAAGACCAGAAGCAGGAGACGGATCGGATCGCAGGAAAAAGCGTAGGCCAATCCTTCGCCGATGTCCTTCCACGTGCCCTCGCCGCTGGGCGTCGCGTCGGGACGCCGCACGTCGCGCATCAGCGCCAGCGCCACAATCACCGAAACGTAGCTCAAAGCGTTGATCGCGAAGCATCCCGCCTCGCCGAGCTCGGCGATGGCCACGCCCGCCACGGCCGGGCCGATGATGCGCGAGGCGTTGACGATGGCCGAATTCAGCGCGATCGCGTTGTGCCGGTGCTCGACATCGACCAGCTCGCCGATGAGCACCTGGCGCGCGGGCATGTCGAAGGCGTTGACCACGCCCACCGCCAACGACAGCGCGAACACATGCCACACCTGGACATGCCCCCCCCAGGTCAGCATCGTGAGAAAAACGGCCTGGAGCATCGCGAGGAATTGGGTGCGCTTGACCAAACGCAGATGATCGGCGCGGTCGACGGCCGCCCCCGCGTAGAAGCCCAGCAGAAACACGGGAAACTGACCGACGAAGGCGATCAGGCCCAGCATCATGGGGTCTCGTGTCAGACGGTACACCAGCCAGGACTGGGCCGTCACCTGCATCCAGGAGCCCACCAGCGAGAAGAATTGGCCGAAAAAAAACAGACGGAAGTTGCGGTACTTCAGCGCGTCGAACATGGCGTGAACCGCGATTATAGCAAAGCGCTCTTGTCGCCAATCCTCCGAGGTGATAAGATTGCCCGAATGATTTGGCGAGGATACCCCTTGATGCTCCTTCTGATCGCGGCCCCGTCGCGAGCCGGTCAGCCCTCGCTCGATTCCCTCCTCTCTCTCGAGACCCGGCTGATGAAGCAGGCCTCTCAAAAACCCGCGGACGCGCCATTGACCGTCCAAGTCGCCCAGACCAGGGCCCAGATCGCGTATCGAAAAGCGGGCCAGGGAGACATCGAGGGAGCCGCGGCTTATTTGGAAAATTCCCTGGCCCTGGCCCCTGATCATGCCGACCGCTGGACCATGCTCGGGGATCTCTACCAGCTCGTGGGCGCGCCCGGCGCCGGACATCTCGCTCAAACCGCCTACGAGAGATCACTAAAGCTTGATCCAAAACGCGTCCAAACCCGGGCGCGTCTGGCGTCATTGTTCCTCCATCAAGGACGATTTCTCAAAGCCATCGAGGAGTTCGAGCCCTTGGTCCAAGGCGACGGGGACGAGGCTCCCCGGACCGACTATCTCCAGCCCTTGGCTGCGGCCTATGCCGCCTCCGAGGAAAACGGACGGGGAGCACGCTTCTTCCAGCGCATGGCGAAAAAAGGAGGCGGGCCGGCCTTCAAGATCGCGGCCGCCGTGCTCCACTGGAACTCCCATGAGGACGTCCCCTTGCTCGGCCCCATCAAGCGCGGCTCCGCTCTCAAGCTCATCAAAGAGGCCGAAAGCGAGGCCTCTGGAACCGACTTGGCTCTTTACGCCCTGAGGTTGCGACATCGCTGGGAGAACGCCTCGTCCCCATGAGCTCGATCCTGCTGGCCTTGGCCGCCGCCTCCCTGCTCAGCGCCTCCGAACCCGCTCCGGCAAGCTCCCTGGCGCGCGACGACGTGCGATTTTTGCGCGCGCGAAAAGAGGAGGCCCTGTCCAGGCTCACGGAACGTTTTGAGAGCCTGATCCCTCCCGAGGCTTATCACTCGGACGGAAGTCCCAATCTCAACCACCCGGAGTACCAGAAAGCGAAGGAGCGCTGGGAAAAATCCATGGAGGCCGCGCATGATCGCTATGATCGCCTCGACCCCCGACTGAAGGAAATCCCCCAAGTGCCCAAGGGCGAGGCCGTCGCGCCCGGGATCATCAATTCCGGAGGACCGATCAAGAAATTGGGAAGCGACATGGACCTGACCGCCGAATCCGAAGCCGCGGGCCGCGCCTTCGTCAACGATCTGAAGAATAAAAAGCCCGGTTTGGAGGTGGTCGAGGACTCCCTCGCCTGGCGGATACCCGAGAAAGATCTTGTGGTCTGGAAAACCCCTAAAGCCAAGAACGCCGCGGGATCTTGCGCCCAGCTCGCCGAGTACCAGCAAAAAGCCAAACCTCACGCGGATACCTTTCCCACCGCAGGGGGCATGCACAGCACCTCCGGCGGGAAGCTCGGAGTCGACGACCCCAAGGGGGCTGTGCTCTCCAACGCCATAAAGGCCTCCGACGCCGGAATCATGGGCGATCCCGGGAAAGCCGATCTGCAGATGGTGGGCAAAAGCGTTTCCAAGGCCGCCGAGGCCGCCGGCACCAAGTCCCCGACCCCGTTCTATGAGAAAGCCGAGAAGGTGCGGTCCCGCCTGACCCCGGAACAAGCCGGGGTCACGACTTTCGGAGCCAAGCCCGAGCGCAAAAAAATCGAACGGGAATCATTCGTCAACCAAGCCCGGGACGAAATCGAAAAAGCGTACGAGAACGCCTCCCGAAAAAGCGCGCAACTCGATGAGCGGCGTAGCCGCCAGGCCGCCGAGCTCCTGGAGGCCGGAGACAAGGCGGGCCACGCGCGAGTGCGCGAGGAGCAAATCGGCGCCCGGGTCTCCAACGAGGCGACGCTCCACGAGATGTCCAAGGACAACCCCGCCATGGTCAAGAAACTGACCGGCCAAGACCCTAAGACGCTCCCCGGCCAGGAACACTTCATCGGAGAATCCGCGAAGTTGACCAAAATCGTGGAGGAAACCCACCAGCCCAAACCCGCGCCCGATATTCCGGTCCCCCCATCCATCGGAGTGGCGGACGCGGCCAAAAAATGGGGATATCGAGCCCTGGACGGCCTCGACATCATCGGCTCGGGCATCGGCGGGGCCGAAGCCGAATTGGAGGAGGCGATACGCCAAGGACGATCTCCCAGCAAGGTCCGCGCCGTTCAAAAAGCCGTGGGCGAAACGCTGTGGCAGATGACCGGAATCCCCCTGGTGGCCGGGGCCGCCTCTCGCGCCAAGGAAGTCGTCAACGAGGAGCTCGCCAAAGACGACGCCCAATGGGGGGACCGCCATTGGGGGATCGCGGCCCGCGTGAGAACCGCCATCCGTCTTGGAAAGGATCTGGCCGGCATCGACGGCAACACGTTGATCGCCGAGGAGGAAATCCGCCGCGAGGAAGACGCCGCCCATCGCGAGGGTCGCCAACCCAGCTACGCGCGCAGCACGATCAATGGATTAGCCCGAGGCATCGGAGGGCTCATCGGCATCGCCAGGATCGCGGAGTTTTCCTCGCGCGATTGGCCGGCCGAGGCGGCCAACGCCATGGAGGGGCGATACCAGCGCCATTGGGCCCAGGCCCGCGCCGAAGAGTCCTTGTCGAAAATCAAAGGGTTGATCGGGGAACTTCGGGAGGCCGCGGCCTCCTTGGACCCGGCCAATCCCGCCAGCCGTGAAACGATCTCCCGCCTGGCGGCGCGCTACGGCGACGCGCGCCAGGCCTTGGCCCGAATCGGCCAATTTTCCCGGGAACAATTCGGCGCAGATGACGAGATGACCCGATTGATTTACGGCACGGCCTCCTCTCTTCCCAAGCCCGAGGCTTTTACGGACGCACTGAAGGACTTCCTCCCCTCGAAAACCAGACCGTCCGAGACGGAGATCGGCGAACTCGTTCACGGAGCCGAACAGCCGCCCAAGCGGCAAGAACCGTCCGCCTCTTGGGCGGCGGGCCGAGTGGAGACCGTCGCTGAAGAACGTTCTCAGCCTCCGCCCGCGGCCCCGGAACCCGAACTCCCGGCGGAACTGCCGCCCCCGGCCCCGGTGGCGCAAGAAGCGGAGGGGAGCGACGGCGGACAGCCGGCCTTCGACCCGGCCCCATTGATCGGAGCCATGGCCGCCATATACAATCAGGCCGCCGGGAAAGGGGCTCCATCGACCAACGATGGGGGAGGAGGAGCGTCCCAGCCCGCGGCTCCCGCTCGAAACAGCCCGGTCGCGGCCAATCAGCACGAATGTCCGGGAAGCGTGGGAGGAAAATTCACCCTCCTGGGAGTCTACCACTACACGACATTCACGGCGGCCGACGGCCGCAACGTCGTTTCCACCGAAGGCCATCCTCCCGTGTCGGGAACCCGGCAGCTCCATCAAATCCTTTGCCGCTACAAGAGCGAGAGCGGTTATACCAGCGACATGAACGGATACTGGATCGATCCTCAGACCAGCTACATGAGCTCCACGCGCGGCCCCGGCGGAGCCTACCAACTCAAGAGCGACCGAACCATGTCTTGGGTGGAGATGGGATTGGCCTCGAACAACCGGCTGGCTCCCGACGTATGGCAGCCCGTGGCTCGCGATTTCCTCCGATGGTTCGAAGACAGGGGCAAACCATACCCATGAAGCGCTGGGCTGCGTTGGCGACGGCCTTCTTGGCCTGCGGCTGCGCGACGGGCGGCTATTCCCGCATGCGCCACCCGGCCGTTCACAATGGCCCGCCCGTCAGCCGGGATCAAGCCCAACGGTGGTGGCGCGGCGCCGCAGTCACGCTCAAGAGAGAGGTGAACTTCGGCCGCTCTCCGGAATGGGAGGGCGTTTGGTTCAGCCAAATCGAGGTTCCCCGCCATAACCAAAAGCCATTCGAGGCGCCCAACACGGATTTTCGCATCCAGTTCCATCTCACGGACAACGCGGCGTCCCGTCGCCTGCTGAGGAGCGGGAGACTGCCCGCAGGCACGACGGCCGCGGGGCTGGACTGGCGGGTCGCAAGGCAGGCTCGCCAATGGGGAGCCGAGGACTTTCCCGTCTTGGATCTGCGGCTGGGCGATGGCTCGAATCTCTCGATCGTGATCGCCTGCGAACACTGGCGCACGCTGTTCTCCGGCGCCAATGACTGTTCTGTCGAGGGAGTTCTGCGGCGCGCGGAGCCTTACCTCCGCGCGCATTTTTTCGATTTTTCCGCGACACGCGGCTCTCCCCCGGCCCGCTCCATCGCCGCCGGGTCCCAACCCGAAGAACCCTCTCCCTCCCTCGCGATCCTGGCCGTCTCGGCCAAACCTCCGGAAATCTCTCCCGGATCCAGCGTCGAACTCCTGATCAACTACACGCTCCAGGGAGCGGCCGGAAACACGACCGCGCTGGAGAGCCGGCGGGTCTCCTTTGGAGACGCCATCATCGCGGACCTTCCTTCCGAACTGTCCCGGCCCTCCGGAACGTTCACCTCTAGCCAAAAGCTCCAAGTCCCGGCCTCGGCTAGGCCCGGGGTCTATCGCCTCAACGCGACGGTCAAAGCTCTGGGCCTCTCGGCCGAGGGCAGCGCGCTTTTCGAGGTGAAGCCTTGACGATAAGTCCTCGCGTCATAGGCCTTTTGTCCGATCCCTGAGAGGCCAATCGACTCATCCGCTCCCTTGGGAAAAAATTTAACCTGTGGGTGTGAAGAACTGTTTGGTCGGCATCCTGGGCGTTTTAGAGCTGGGCATGTTTCCGGCCGCAGCCGTCGCCCTCAACGTTCAGACGCCGATCGCGCGAACCTCCAACGCTCCCGCATGGACCGTCTCCCAGCCCGTCCTGGGCGCGTCCGCCCCGATGGCGCTCGCTCCCATATCCCCGCTCTCCGGACATAGCCTAGCCAACCTGGTTTTTCATGCTCCACCGGTCATAATCCCCCAGACCGCCCGCGCCGTCCTGGCTTCCATGTCGGAAGGGACGAAAGCAAGCCTCCCCTCCGCAGACCTCCAACAAAAATCGCCGGAGACCTCCCATATCTCGGCGTCAGCGTCGTTCGCGCAGCTCAACGGCGAATTTCTGATCGCGAGGCAAGCCATTCCCGACGAAGTCTTGCCCCCGGCGCTGACGATCGGGACGCCGGCCGACTCCGCACGCGTGCGAACTCTCTTCGCCAAGGCCCGGGAAACCTATGAGGCCGCGCAACGACAACAGTCCCATCGCCCCAACTTCTCGGGCTTCCACGTCTACGCCGCCGTCGAGCTCGACGACGGCCGTTGGACCTCGGCCGGCAATATGGAGTTGAGCCGCAAGCACACCCTTTGCGCGGAGCGCTCGGCGATCATCGGCGCTCTTGGCGCGGCCGAGGCCGGAGCCAAGGTGCGCACGATCGTCGTCAGCAATTCGGGCGAGACGTTCAAAAAAATCTGCGCCGAATGCTTGGGGTGGATGGCGACCGATAAGTTCTTTTCTCCAGACACCCGGATCGTGAGCGTCGAATACGACCCGGGTTCGGATAAGATCCGCCTGCACGGGCGCTCCGTCAAGGACATCCTCCCCTTTCATTTCGCCTCGCCTCAGCCTTCCTGGACCGATCAACAGATCGGCTCCCTGGCCGTGGAACTGAGTCCAGCGGCGCAGGGAACCTCCCCAAAGGCCATGCGCTCGCTCATGAAATCGGCGCGCGCGGCGTATGATGACGGCCAAGCTGAGAACTTCTCCGCCAAGCCCCAGGCGGCCGCCGTTCAACTGACCCCCTTTTGGCGGGGCTCGGCCGTGCGTTTCGAGTGGGCGCCGCGTTTTTCCGAAGAAGAGGACCTGCAGGCCGCGGCTTCAGCCTTGAAAAAAGCGGCTCGCGCGCAGGGCTGGCTGCGCGCCGCGTCGCGGCTGGCGGACCGGCTGACCTTCAAACTGCTGGGCATCGAGGCTAAGGCCGCCCGGTGGCTGGCGGCTCCGCTCATCGATGCGGTGGCCTATTACGGCAAGGATTCGAACCTCCCGATCCAAAGCTTCGGACGCCTGATCAGGCGGGGCGCGAGCGCCGGCACGAAGATTCTACGGATCGAAAACGGCCGCCTCGTGGTGCGCACCCTTGGCGAGGTCATGACCGAAATTTACGTTCGGGACACCCGACCTTGACAGCCCCTCGCTCGCATTCCATAATACGCTTGGCATGGATGTCCTCAAACGCTGGTTCAAGCAGGCGGCGAACCCTGGTTATCTGACGGGAGCGCTGCTTATTGGCGTGCTGGGGTCCGGGATCGGCTGGAATCTTTGGATTCGCCCCCTGCGCGACGTCTCCCAACGCCGCTACCAGGCCCACCAAGCCATGATGCGCCTCTACGACCTGCAAATGCAATACCGGGCCGCCCGCGGCGTCTTCGCCGGGGACATCGACACGTTGCTGGCTTCCACCCAGGACGGCGAGCGCGTCCGCTCGATTCTCAAGGCCAACACCGACTTCACGACCCTGACCGTGGTCGGAGGAGAGCAAAGCTTCCGCCTCGAGGCCAACGTCCTGGACAGCGAGCGCACCATCATCAAGATTCGGGGCCCGATGGGCGAGCCCCCGCGCCGTTAGGTGGCCGTAACGGGGCTTTTCCGCCTCCGCTCCGCCTTCAAGCCCGCCGGCGACCAGCCCGAAGCCATCAAGACCTTGGTCGGCCGCCTGCGCGAGGGCGCTCCGGCCCAGACGCTTCTCGGGGTCACCGGATCCGGCAAGACCTTCGCCATCGCCAACGCCATCGCGCAGCTGGAGCGCCCCACGCTGGTTCTCTCGCCGAACAAGGTTCTCGCCGCGCAGCTGTACTCCGAGTTCAAATCCTTCTTCCCTGAAAACGCCGTTGAGTTTTTCATCTCCTACTACGACTACTACCAGCCCGAGGCCTACGTCCCCTCCACGGACACCTACATCGAAAAAGATTCCTCGATCAACGACCGCATCGACCGCCTGCGCCTGAAAGCGACGAGCTCTCTGCTCGCCCGGCGCGACGTCGTCGTCGTCGCCTCCGTCTCTTGTATCTATAACATCGGCTCGCCCGACTCCTACTCCAACCGGGCGGTCCCGCTCGAAGTGGGATGGGAAGTGAGCCGCGACAGCCTGGTCCGGCAGCTTGTCGACGTCCATTATGAGCGGAACGAGGTCGAGTTCACGCGCGGCAAGTTCCGAATGAAAGGCGGGGTCATCGATATTTTTCCGGCTTACATGGAAACGGCGCTGCGCGCGACGCTGGAAGACGGCGTCGTTTCCTCTCTGATCGAATTCGATCCGCTGACCGGATCCAAGATCAAGGCTTTGACCCGCGAGTGGGTCTATCCCGCCAAGCATTTCGTCACGGGCGGGCTTGAGCGAGACCGCGCCGTCACCGCCATCGAAGCCGAGCTCGCGCAACGTCTGTCGTTCTTTCGCGCGCAAGGAAAGCTTCTCGAGGCTCAGCGCCTGGAGCAGCGGACCCGCTACGATCTGGAAATGCTGCGCGAGTTGGGCTTTTGCCACGGCATCGAGAATTATTCTCGCCACCTCTCCGGACGTCCCGCCGGCGAACGCCCTTTCTGCCTCATCGATTTCTTCCCCAAAGACCATCTGCTCGTCGTCGACGAGTCGCACGTCGCCGTGCCGCAGATTTCCGGCATGTACGAGGGCGACCGGGCGCGCAAGCAGACCCTCATTGATTTCGGCTGGCGCCTTCCCTCCGCCTTGGACAACCGCCCGCTTCAATTCGCGGAATTCGAGCGCCTCGCCGGGCAAACCGTTTTCGTGTCCGCGACCCCGGGGCCCTACGAGTTCAAAAAGACCCGGGGCGAGGTCGTCGAGATGGTGGTGCGCCCGACCGGGCTCGTCGATCCGGAAACGATCATCAAACCCTGCGAGGGACAGCTCGAGGATCTGATCGTGCGCCTGCGCGATCGCGCCAAGAAAAAGGAGCGCGCGCTGATCACGACGCTGACCAAGAAAACCGCCGAGGACCTCGCCTCGTTCTTGACGACCAAAGGCATCAAAGTGCGCTACCTTCACTCCGACATCGATTCCCTCGAGCGCATCCAAATCCTGCAGGATCTGCGCGCGGGGACTTTCGACGCGCTCGTGGGCATCAATCTGCTCAGGGAGGGGCTGGATCTGCCCGAGGTCTCCCTCGTCGCCATACTCGGCGCCGACCACGAGGGCTTCCTGCGTTCGCAAACCACGCTCATGCAAATCTCCGGCCGGGCCGCGCGCAACGTCGGCGGCCAAGTCGTGCTGTACGCCGACACGGTGACCGGGTCCATGAAACGCGCTCTCGACGAGATGGACCGCCGGCGCGCCAAACAACGGGCGCACAACGCCAGACACGGCATTTCGCCAAAAACCATCGTCAAAAAGGTCGAAGAGCTCGAGGAGTTTCAAAGCGCCGCCAAGCGCGAGGGCCTGATGCTCCTGCGCGACGCCGAAGCGCCCCTGTCGGCCAAGGACATGCCTCGCCTGATCGACGACGTCTCGGCGCGCATGCGGGCTGCGGCCGACGCTCTGGATTTCGAACAGGCCGTCATCCTCAGAGACCAGCTGTTCGAGCTGCAATCGATGACCGCCAGCCGCCCCTCCCGCCGCCGCCGGCCCGAAACAAATTAGACCTTGCGCGGGGCCTCTTTTCTGTTACTCTTAGGAAGGCATTCCCATGAAATTGGCTCTCGTCGCGCTTCTGCTTGCCTGCGTTCCATGCCGGGCCTCGGTCACCGCCGAAGAGGCGGCCGTCGCCGAGCGTCTGTCCGCGCAGGCCAATGAATTCCTGGCCTCCCTGCTGGGACCGGGCCGCGCCAAAGCCGTCGTCACGGTTCAAGGCGAGCAGACGCACTCGACGTCCCAGGCCGAGTCGATCATCCCGACTCCCCTCGACGCAAGCGCGCTGCAGAAAGCCAGCAGAACCCCTCTTGCGCTGCCGGGTTACGTCAAGGACAAGCAGGCCCTCAAAGAGCTTACGGAACCGGACCCAACCGACATCACCGGCACCATGCTCGTGCGCAAATCGCAGCAAAGTTCCTCATGGGAGTCGGGTCTCCAAGTCAAGCTGATCAGGGTCTCGGTCATTCTGGACACGCGGGTGACCCAGGCTCAGGCCGCCTCCGTGGCCGAAATTCTTCCCAAGCTGCTTCATCTCGACAAGGACCGAGGCGATGAGTTAACCATCCTTCGAGCGGACATGCGGCTCAACAGCTGGCAAACCGCCGCCAAGGACTACTTTCTCAGCAAGGACGGCATGGGAACCCTCGCGAACATGGGAGGTGTTCTCGTGCTGGTCGTCCTATCGGTGATCTTGCTTCACTTCTTGGCCAACAGCGCCATCAAAACATTCATGTGGGAGCTCTCCTCGCATCGAACGCCGCCGACTGCCGATCCTCAGCCCGCCCCCGCTCTGCCGGCTTCCTCCGCATCGCCCGAGTTGCTGACTGGGGGGATGCCGAGCCTGTCCCTGGAAACCGACGAGCCCGCGCCCTCCTCCGCGCCCTTGCCGCTGCTCGGCCAGCGCTTCGATTTTCTCACGTCGATCAACCCCGGGGATCTGGCCCGCCTCGTGGGAGGAGAGCCCCCCGAGGATTTGGCCCTGATCTTCGCCACGCTCGCCGCCTCTCATCCCGATCTCTCGGCCTCGGTTTTCGCCTCCTTGGACGCCAACATCCGAGCCGACGTGTCGCGGACTTTAGCGAACATGACCGCGACGGACCCGCAGCGTTTGGAATCTCTCGAAAGCCGCCTCAAAAACCTCGTCGACTTCGGCGTGCGCGGTCCCGAGCGGTTGGGCAAGATCCTCAGCAGGCTGCCCCCCGTGGACCGCGAAGCCCTCTTCAACGAGGTGGTCGCCTCCAATCCCAACGTCGCGCAGGAGCTCGAACGATCCCTTTTCTCCTTCGAGGATATCACCCAGCTGCGGGAGACCGATTTCCGGCGCCTGATCGTCGCCGTCCCATACGCCCATTGGGGACTGGCGCTGCGCGGGGCCCAAGACGAAATCGTCAACCGCGTCCTCTCCGAGCTCGATCCCGGCATTCAGAAGATATTGAGAGAAGCCATGAGCACCCCCCAGCCGCGCGTGAAAATCCTGGAAGCCCGCTCCAAGATCATCTCCCAAACCCTGCTCATGGCCTCGCGCGGAGACATCGTGCTTCGAAATAGCGAGTCGTCGGAGATGATCTGATGCGCGATCCTCGCCGGCCCAATCCCAACGACCCCGTGCTCAGCCCCTTGCTGGAGCGCCTGGCCGTTCTGGAAACGGCCAAGGAGGGCCTCGAGTACACCCTGACCCAGCACGATGTGTCCGCCGAGATGCGGGCCGCGCTTCTTCACGAACAGCTCGATGCGCTTAAGGGCGAGCTGGCGCGCCAGCAAGACGACATGGACAACATTTGCCGGGAGCTTCTCGCGGCGCTGCAAGAGCGCGATCGCGCGATCGCCGCCAGCGAAGCGAGCCTTAAACTGGAAGAAGACGCCCTGCGCGAACGGGAAGAAATGCGGACCACCCTGAACGCTTCGTCCGCTGAACGAGCCCGAGCCATCGATGAAGTCGCCGGACTGCTCAACGAAAGGAACGACGCCCGCGGCGAGTTGGACGTTCTGCGCACGCAATTCGCCGCGGAGCGTCAAGCGAAGATGAATCTGGAAGCCGAGCTCTCGCACGCGCGGCAAGAGGCCGAAGCGGAGCACGCGCGCCTGGCGGAACTCGCCCACGAACAGCGGGAGGCTGAGCTTATCCGCTCAAGCCTGAAAGACGAACTCGAGCAAGGGCGCCGGGAGGCCAGCCTCGCCCAGACGCGTCTGGAAAACGAACTCGAACAGGCGCGCCGTCAAGCCGAATCTGCGCAGACGCGGCTGATGGAACTCGAGCAGGCGAATCGAGACGCGGGGCTTGCCCTTGGACGATTGGAAGCGGAAGTGGCGCAGGGGCGCCGGGAAGCCGAACTCACGCAGCAGGCCCGGCAAGCCGAGCTTGCACAGGAGCATAAGGAAGTCTTGATCGCGCAGAAGAGGCTTGAGACGGAACTCGCGCAAGAACGCGAGGAAGCCCGCCTCATCCAAGAACGACTGGAGGCCGAGCTCGCTCAAGCGCGCCGGGAAGCCGAACTCACGCAGCAGGCCCGGCAAGCCGAGCTTGCACAGGAGCATAAGGAAGTCTTGATCGCGCAGGAGAGGCTTAAAACGGAACTCGCGCAGGAACGCAAGGAAGCCCACCTCATCCAAGAACGATTGGAGGCCGAGCTCGCCCAGGCGCGCGAGGGACAAGGACCGCTTCTCAGCAAATTCGCGTCCTCCCAGAACGCGAATGAAGCCATGGCGACGGAACTCAAGACCCTTGAGAACTCCCTGGAAGCCGAGCGAAAAGCGGCCCGCGAGACGATACGCTCCCTGAAAGACTCGATCGAGGCCCTTCAAAAAAACGCCGAAACCGGGGCGCCTGTTGCGCCGGTTCCGCCGACGATCGAAGGCCTGTCGGACCCGGTGTGGGACAAAATCATTCCCGGACTGCGCCGCCCCGTGACCTCGGCCTTCAACCGCCTACGTCAGCTGCCGCTGGCAGCGATACCGGAGGGACCCCGCGCGATGATCCGATTGGCGGCGGCATCTCTCACCCAGGCCTCGGACACGCTCAAGGCTCTCGAAGAATATTTCGACGAGGACAATTCCCCGCCGGCCCCGGCACGGGCCGAAGTCCCCATCGATGCCGCGCTCGCCTCGTGGGACCGTTCGTTTCGTCAGCGCCGCATCACCATCGTGCGCCGCGTCGATCTCGGCCTGCCCCACGTTCTGATCCGAGAGGAGTCGCTGCGCGTCGCGGTTTTCCAGATCCTTCGCAACGCCCATGACGCCATGCCCGCGGGAGGGACGCTGAACGTTCAAATCTCCCGCAACGAGTCATCGGGAGGAGTCACGGCCCGATTCTCCGATACCGGCCCGGGCTTCTCTCCCAGGGCGCTCGAAACCCTATTCACCCCGTTTTCCAACGCGCGCAGCGGCCATCTCGGGTTGGGATTGAGCTTGGCGAGAAAAATCCTGCGGCGATACGGTGGAGACCTCGAGGCCGTCAACTCCCCGTCCAAAGGGGCCCTCATCACGCTGCTCATCGCTCCGGCCGACGCCCTCCCCCCGTTGACTGACGCGCCGGGCAATATTAAGTAAACTCTCGCCGTGACGCCGATGAAAAAGGCCGATTACGAACCCCTGCTGCGCGCGGCGCTTGCCGAGGATCTGGGCCGCTCCGGGGATCTCACCACGCGCTTTTTCATCGCCCCGCGAGCGCGCCTGAGGGGACGAATCGTCAGCCGCGAGCGCGGGGTCGTCTGCGGCTTAAACATCGCGGCGGCGGCGTTTTCCGCCTGCGACCGAAGCGCGCGCATCCGCTTCTTGGCCCGCGACGGAGACCGCGTGCGTCCGGGACAGGCCCTCCTGGAGGTCCGCGGCGGACGCGGCCTCTTGACCGCGGAGCGAACGGCTCTCAATTTCTTGCAGCGCCTATCCGGAATCGCCTCCCTGACCCGCCGTTACGTCGATCGCGTCCGCGGCACTCGCGCGAAAATTCTAGACACGCGCAAAACCATCCCGGGTTGGCGGGCGCTCGACAAATACGCCGTCGCCTGCGGCGGCGGAGTCAACCACCGCATGGGACTCTACGACGCGGTCATGGTCAAAGACAACCATTATCGCGGCGAAAGCTTGGAGCGGGGCGTGCGGAACCTGCGCCGTTCCCATCCGACGGTTGCGCTGATCATCGAGTGCGACACGATGAGCCAGGTCAGCCGCGCTGTGGCGCTCAAGCCCCAAGTCATCTTATTGGACAACATGCGCGGTGTGCGCCTGAGCCGGGCGATACGGCGCATACGCGAGCTCGACGCAGGGGTCCTCGTCGAAGTGTCGGGAGGCGTCGGCTACGACGACGTTCGCGCCCTGGCGGGGCTTGGCCCTGACAGGATCTCCGTGGGCCGCGTCACTCATAGCGCGCCCGCCCTCGACCTTGGCTTCGATCTGATTCCTTGAAGCTTCCCGGGGTACGCCGTCTCGTCCGGCTTCGGGAAGCCGACTCCACGCAATCGGTCGCGCGGCGTTTGGCCGATGCCGGCGCGCCCGACGGCACCTTGGTCTGGGCTCTCAGGCAAACCTCGGGGCGGGGCCGACAGGGACGGCGCTGGCGCTCGCCGCCGGGAGGGCTTTACGTCTCGTGGATATTGCGGCCCTCTTTCGCGCCCGAACGCCTCGCCGAGCTCTCGCTGGCCTGCGGCTGGTCGCTGGCCGCCGCGCTGCGAGATTTCGGGGTCAAAACCGCGGTCAAGCCCCCCAACGACGTCCTGGCCCTGTGCGCCGACGGCCAGGCCCGCAAAATCGGCGGCATCCTGTGCGAGGCCCGCGGCGACTCATCGAAAATCGAGTGGCTGATTATCGGCGTCGGTGTCAACGTCAACAACGGCGCCACGCTCAAGCGCGCGACAAGCCTGCTGGAACTGACCGGGCGCCGAACCTCCTTGGCGCGGGCGCTTCGCGCGGCGATGGGGCGCCTTTCTCTCGCCCGTAGGGTCGGCAATTTCCTATAATCTTTGTCGTATTCCCTCGTGGAGAGGACCCATGGCAGACACCTATTTGACCCGCACCGGTTACGAAAAACTAAACCAAGAGCTCAAGGCTCTCATGAAACAGAAGACCCAGCTCTCCCTGGACATCGGAGAGGCGCGTGAAAAAGGCGACCTCAAAGAGAACGCCGAATACCACTCGGCCAAGGAGAAAATGGGCGAGGTGATGGGACGCATCGGCAAGATTTCCGAGAAACTGCAAAGCGCGAAAATCATCGAGGAAATGGACATCCCCAAGGACACTGTCGCCATCGGCACCACCGTGGCCCTGGAGGACGGAGACGGAGACACCGTCGAGTACTCTTTAGTCGGCGAGGATGAGTCCGACCCCATGGAGGGAAAAATATCGGTCCAGTCCCCCCTGGGCTCCGGCCTGCTTGGACGCAAGCCCAAGGAAACCGTGGAAATACAGCTCCCCAACGGCCCGCGGTCCTTCAAGATTCTCAAGGTCTCCCGCTCAACCTGACTCCAGACGAACTCGCCGCGTCTTTGAAAGCGCGCGCCCTGCTGGCGGGCGCGGACCTGGCCGGCATCACTGAGGCCGCGCTCGCCTGCGACGCGCACGCCTACCAAGACTGGCTCTCGCGCGGAATGCACGGCGAGATGGAGTACATGGAGCGCAACCAAGACTCCCGCCGCGACATACGCGCCTGGATGCCGGAGGCGAAATCCATCCTCATGTGCGCCTTTTCATACGGCGGCGACGCGCAGCGACCGTCATCCAAGCCCGGCCACGGACGCGTGGCCCGCTACGCGGTTCGAGCCGACTATCACGATATTCTGCGCCGGCGCATGGAGTTGGTTCGCGATTGGCTCGTCGACGCCGTTCCCGGAGCGCGCGGCGTCGCCTTCTGCGACATGAGCCCCATCCTCGAGCGTTCCTACGCGCGCGCCGCCGGACTGGGCTGGCAAGGCAAGAATACCCTGATGATCGGACCGCGTTTGGGCTCCTACTTCCTCCTGGCGGGTCTGGCCCTCAACCTGGAGCTGCCCGGCGATTCTCCCGAGCCGGATCATTGCGGCACCTGCTCAAAGTGTCTTGAGGCCTGTCCGACCGACGCCTTTGCGCGAGAATGGGTTCTCGACGCGTCCAAATGCATCGCCTACCTCACGATCGAGAAAAAGGGGGCGATCACGGAGCGCTTGCGCGTCGGCGTCGGAGATTGGGTGTACGGCTGCGACATCTGCCAGGAGGTCTGCCCCTGGAATCGCTTCGAAAAGCCGTCGCGCGCGCTGCCGCCGGCGGCACTGGCGACCGAGCTCCCCCTGGAATCCTTGGCCGGGCCGGCCTCCACCGGGCTGCGCGCTCGCGTCAAAGGATTGCCCCTAGAGCGGGCCGTGCGCAAACGGCTCACGCGCAACGCGCTGCTGGCCATGGGGAACTCCAAGTCGGCTCGCTATCGTCCGATCCTCGAGCACTATGCCCGCGGCACGGATCCCATCCTCGCCGAGCAGGCGCGCTGGAGCCTCGAGCAATTGTCGGCCTAGACGCAGAATGATAGACTCGCCCTCCATGATCCGGTTCGCGCCCCGCCTCGTTCTTGCCGCCTGCCTCGTCTCCACGGCCCGCGGCATGGACACCGATGGGACTCCCCAACTGGTGCCGCGGCGCGAATTCCCGACCTCCGTGCAGCAGGCCCCGCAAGAGGACTCCACTCCCGCCGTCGTGCGCTGGATGATCCGCCCCTTGCGCCGCGGCCTTTTCATCCGTTTGCCGATCATGGACACCGATCCCAACCGCGGGATCACGGCCGGGATCATGCCGATCTGGGTCATTCAAGGCGAAACGGACGAACGCATCAAGGCAATTCACGCCCCCTCGCTGACCTACAACGACAACTTCAAGTTCATTCCGACCTACCGATACTATTTCTACCCGCAGGAAGACGCCAGCCTTGTCGTCATTGGATCGTATTCCGAACATGAACGGGAACTGGGAGGCGAGTACATCGACCAAGGCGTGGCCGGCAGCGAGTACAACATCCTCTTGCGCGCGCAATACAACGTGGACGCCGGGCAGCGCTTCTATGGCTTTGGCCCGGATTCGGCCAAGACCGCCGAGGCCAACTACAAAGAGGACCTCATCCAATACCGCTGGGGAATCGGCGTGCCGCTGGTCTCGGGGAGCAAATTGCGCGTCAACCTCGCCCAGCATTACCAAAGCGGACGCATTTTGGACGGCCCCCTGGCGGGCCTTCCCCTCTTTCGCAACGCGTTTCCGGCGCAGTTCGCGCCCCGGCGCGCGCAAATCAACGAAAATCGCCTGTCCCTCGACTACGACACCCGCGACCACGGGGTCACCACCGAACGCGGGACCTTATTTCAAACCTACGCGGAGGGCTCTCTTCGCGGCTTCTTAAGCTCTTACGACTACGAACGCTACGGATTCGACTACCGCTGGTTCAAGCCTTGGGGCAAGGACAAGGTGTTCGCGCTGCAGATGAAATTCGACCAACTGCTCGGGCAAACGCCCCCCTTCTGGGTTCTCTCTCGCCTCGGGGGAAAGTACTCCCTGCGCGCCTACGGAAACGGCCGCTACATCGATCGGGGAATGGCGGCGGCCAACATCGAGCAGCGCTTCAAGCTCTTCGAGCAGAAATTGGGCGGAGTCACGACCGAGTTCCAGCTGGCTCCTTTCGCCGGAGCGGGCACCGTTTTCGACACCCCGGAACGTGCCGCGGCTCGCTACGTGCGGACCGTCGTCGGAACGGGCGTGCGGGCTGTCGCCAAGCCGCAGGTCGTGGGCTCCATCGATTTCGGCGTGGGCCGCGAGGGCCTCGCCGTCTTCATGGACATCAATTACTCGTTCTAGGAACCGTCAGAAACGACGTCACTGCGGGCACGAGCCCCCGCCGCACGGTCCGCGCCGCCCGCACGGCCGCTCGGGAACGGACGCTTTTCCCTTCGAGGCGACCTTGGGCACGCGCGCGCTGATCTGGACGACCTTGCCGGTCAAGCGGTCGTATCGGTAGGTTCCCGTATTCGCCCGCGACGAGGCTGCGAAATCCTTGCTCTTTTTCTTGGCCATAAACCCCCGCTCCGCCTCAGCCGTACTTATACTTGACGCCCATGCCGCCGGCGGGCCAGTCGCAGACGATGTTGTCGAAGGGACATAACATGCGGCAGGCGCCGCACTCGATGCAGTTCTCGTAGTTGACGATGATCTTTTTGAGGGAGGACTCCCACTCGTACACCTTGGCCGGGCACACGCTCTCGCAGGGCTTTTTGTCGCAGACGGTGGCGCAGGGACTGTCCGCTTGCGAGTTCTTGAGGCTGATGTGGGCCTCGTGCGATTTTTTCCAATCGAGCGTGCCCAACTTGGCCTCGACCGTCGTTTCGATCTTGATGTCTTCCATTAGATGCCAACCTTGCGCAGGGGAAACAAGTCCCGGGCCACGCGCAGGAACCCCCGCTTGGCCACCAGGCCCATCGCGGTCTTCAGGTGCCTGCGCTTGGGCACCCCGTCGGCCGAAAAGCGCAGGTGCGCCAGGTCGCAGGCGAGCTGCGGGTAAAACTGGAGAAAACCCTCGGAGCGCTCGACATGCTCCTCAAGATCGGCGATGTCTTCCATGTCCGAAAGAACGTACGAGTCCTTGAGTTTCCGCTCGTAGGCCGACAGCCCCGCCTTGGAGAAATCGCCGGCTTTCTTGGCCTCGATCACGGTCTCGCCCGCGAATTTTCCGGCGGTCATCGCCAAATTCGAGCCCTCGCGATACGCGGGATTGGTCATCTGGGCGGCGTCTCCGGCGACCAGGAAGCCGTCGGCGCACAGAGGGGGCATGGATTTATAGCCCCCCTCGGGAATCAAATGCGAGGAATACTCGAGGGTCTTGCCCCCGGCGATGAGTTTCTTGATCAGGGGGTGCTGTTTGACGTACTCCAAGTGATCGGAGGGTCGAATCCCCGTGCGCTGGTAATCGGACAATTTGCAGCCAACCCCCAGAGCGAGGCTGTCCTTGTTGGTATAGAGGAACGCGTAGCCCAGCATCCCTAAGGAAATCGAGCCGAACATCTCCATGGTCGCGCCCTCTCCCGCATTGAGCTGAAAGCGGTCCTCGATGACCTTCGCGTCGAGCGCGATCACTTCCTTGGCCCCCAAGGCGACCTCGCCCGCCTTGAGTTCGTCGATGAAGCCGGCCTTTTGCGCCACGAGCGAGTTGACGCCGTCACAGGCCACGACGACGCGGGCGGTCAGCTCGTCGCCGTCGGACGTCTTGATGCCGGTGATCTTGCCGTCCTGCTTGAGCACCTCGCGCACCGTCACGCCGCAGAACACCTCGGCGCCGGCTTCCTCGGCCTTCTTGGCGTACCATTGATCGAACTGAACCCGGATGATCGTGTAGCAGTTGGGAACGCCCTCGAGAAATTTTTTCGAGCGATAGCCGACGGTGATGAAGGAATCTCCGGTTGTGATGCAGGTGCGCTGCTCGACGATGGCGCGTTCGACCACGCCGTCTTCCTTCCAAAACTCGGGAACAATCTCGTGAAGCATGTGGGAGTACAGCACCGCTCCCTGGACGTTTTTGGCTCCCGGATACTCCCCGCGCTCGAGGACGACGACTTTAAGGCCGGCCCGAGCCATGACGATCGCCGCCGAGAGGCCGGCGGGACCGGCGCCGACGACTATCGCGTCGTAAGCGGGCTCTTCAGCCATGGCCGCATCAACCCGTCACCCTGGCGGCCGCGTCCTGCACGGTCTTGAGAAGCTCCTCGGTCTTAAAGGGCTTGGTCATAAATCCCACGACCTGAGGAAACTTCTGAAACAGGGTCTTGGAGGGCTCCAAGGCCGTTAAAACCACGATCGGAAGGTCTTTGGTGGTCGGCTCTTGGGAAATCTTCAATTGCAAGGAATAGCCGTCAATTCCCGGAAGCATCACGTCGAGGATCAGCACGTCGGGCGCAACCTTGGCGATCGCATCCCAGGCATGGCGTCCGTTATCGCACGTGTGAACCTCGAAGCCGCCGTGCTCTAGAGTATACTTCACGAGGTTGAGCATCTCCGGCTCATCATCGATGATGAGGACTTTTTTGGCCATGGGCGGAGGGTATCAATTCCCCCCGCTCAACGTCAATGGTCCGACCGCGCGGTCCCTACAGGACGGGCGGGTCGATGACGCTGCGCAGCGCGCCGATCAATTCGCCGGCGTCGTGAAAACGCCGAGCCGGATCGGGATCGAGGGCTCGCGCGAAAAAGGCGTCGATTCCCTCCGGAAGAGCCGCGTCGATCAGCGAGGCCGCGCGGTAGCGTCCCAGCGCCCTGTCGGCCTCATGGGGAAACGGCGGCCGCCCCGTCAAGCACTCGTAGAGAGCTTCGGCCAACGCACGGGAATCCGGCGACGCCCGCTCGGCCGCCTCCCGCGCCGCCGCGAGCGCCTCGCGCGGCGACAAGCGCCTCATGTTCGCAAGCAAGGGCTGCGCCGCAGGGGAAACGGCCGCTCCGTCGGGCTTGGACAGTTTGCTCCATACCCAGCCGAACAGCGCCGAGATCGCGATCGTGGCGAGAATCGGCCCCAAACGCGCTCCGCCTTTTTGCGCCGGGACGGACTGCAAGCGGGCCGCGGCTCGCGCCGCGGTTTCGGCGAGGGCGACGTCGAGTTCGGCCGCCCGCCGATAATCGGCGATAATGTCCTGCGGCGCGCGCCCCAAACCCTCCTTGGCGGCCGCGAGGGTCAACCGCGCCGGGCCGCTGCCCGGCGACAGCCGCACCGCGCTCTCGGCGTCAGCCAACGACCCCTCAAAATCCCCGCGGCCCGCGCGCGCGCGCGCGCGCAGCACCAGACGCGCGGGGTTGACTCCCAGCTTGAGCGCCCGTTCCGCCGCGGCCTCGGCCGCGGGAAAGTCGAGGGCGGCCAGCTCGGCTCGGGCCAGCTGCTCGAGAACGCGCCCATCGCCCGGCGCGGCGCGCAAGCCCTGCCGGGCCTTGGCGCGAGCGCCGGCGACGTCGCCGACGCTGAGGCTTAAGACCGAGCCGCGCAGCAGCTCCTCGACATCGGCGCAAGCGGGCGTGACGATCAGCAAAAAACCCCACAAGACGAGGCCCACGGCATGAGTGTAGCATTCGCCAAGCCTTGATTTGTCAATAGCAATAAGGCATCTTCCTCGTCGGAGGACCCCGCTGAATAAAAACGAATTCGCCGCACGAGTCTGGTCCAAGCTCGTCGCCTTCGATGCCAAGCACGGCCTGCTCGAGCCCCGACGCCGCGTGCTGGCCGCCGTTTCGGGCGGGCCCGATTCGGTGTGCCTGGCGCACTGGCTCTCGGTCCAGGCGCGGCGAAAAAATCTGTCGGTGGCTTTGGTCCACGTCCACCACGGCTTGCGCAAGCGCGCCGCGGACCGCGACGCTGAATTCGTACGTAAATTAGGAAAAACGCTGGGGCTGCCCGTCTGCGTCGTGCGCGCCCCGGTTCTGGCCAGCGCCGCCAGACGGGGCCTGGGCCTCGAGGAAGCCGGACGCTTGGAGCGCTACCGCGCCCTCGCCGCGCGCGCGCGGCGCGGCCGCTACTCGGCGGTGGCCACCGGCCATCAGCTCGACGACCAAGCCGAAACGGTCCTGCTCCACCTCCTGCGCGGCACAAGCCTGGAAGGCCTGGGGGGCATGCCCATCAAGCGCCCTTTGGCGCCCGGAGTCGAGCTCATCCGCCCGTTGTTGGCGTTGACGCGAGACGAAGTCCTCCTCTACCTCAAGAGGCACGGCCTGAGCTGGCGAGACGACGCCAGCAACCGCGACCCCCGTTTCACCCGCAATTGGGTGCGCCGAGACGTGCTTCCCCGGCTTGAGAAACGCGCCCCCGGAGTCAAGACGCGACTGGCCGCGATCGCCGCGAAAGTCCGCGCCGCGACCGGACGGAAATGACAGCTGAAAAATGGTTGCGCGGCGGAAAATCCGTGATACAATAGCCCCCCGTTCGCGGCGACGCGACGCAAGGAGAGTCCAGTATGATTGAAGAATTGAAGACGATCACGGTGGTCATCGAACCCGCGCACTGCGGCTCCGACCTGATCTAACAGAGTGAAGCACGAAGCCCCGGCTCGACGCTCGAGCCGGGGCTTTCTGTTGCCCGCTTGCCGGCCATGAACATCGGAGTCAATTGGAGCTCTCCCCAGCACCTGCCCGTGGTGAAGGCGCTCTTGAAGTCGGGGGCGGCCTCGTTCTGCGAGATTCTTATCGACAACTTCCTCCACCTCGCGCCCTCGCAGCTGCGAGACGTCTTCGCGGACACCCCCGTGGCTTTCCACATCATGAACTCGAGGTTCATCCAAAGAGACCCCGAGGCATTGGCCGCACTGGCCGCGCGCCTGAAGCCTTTCATCGCGACGCTGGAACCGATGTACGTGTCCGATCATCTCGCCCAATTTACTTGCGAGGGACGGCTGCTGCCGTTTATTTTCGAACTCGATTATGAGCGGCAGTTCAAGGAAACGGCCCGCAAAGTCGAGCTGTGGCAGAACCTCCTCGAGGTGTCCCTGCATCTGGAGAATTTCCCCTCCGCGCTCGACGGCGGCCTCGCCCAGCCCGCTTTCCTCGCCCGCCTCAGCCTGCGAACCGGGGCGTCGATTCTCTTCGATTTTTCCAACGCCGTGGTCGCCGCGCGCAACTGCGGGCTGGGACTTGAGGCCTGGAATTCGACGATCGCCCGGAGCCGACATTTCCATGCGGCCGGTTATGCGCTCTCCGACACCCAGCCGCCTCTCGTACGGGACTCTCACGACGGTGAGCTCGCCGAAGACACTTTGAGCTTTATCAAACGCTCAAAAAAATTACTCAACGGCGGCGGCGGGCGATGCTCCCTTGTCATCGAAAGGGATTCCAACGTTCTCGAAGGCAGTTGGGCCAAGGACCTCTCCTGCGCGAGGAAGGCTTTGGCATGAAAATCCTGGACTGCTTGACGCCAAGTTCGGTCAGGGTATTGCCGGAAAACAGCCGGGAGCGCGCCCTGGGCCAGCTCGCGCTGCGCCGGCTCTGGCATATGATCTACGACCCCTGCCCCCGCCTGCTCGCCGCCTCCCCCCCCGACGGCCGCCTCCTTTTGGAGTCGTTTTTGGAGCACGCGTCGACTCTCCATCTTTCGATGAACTGGGCGCTTCACGGCCATATGCTGTCGTGGCTGCGCGGGCACCATCCCGATCTCTTAAACGCCGATCTCGCCGAAGAGCTGTCGGCCGCCTCGGCGGCCCGCTGGGCGTACAGCGATCAAACCGCGAACCTGGGCTGCCTGCTCCATGTCCCGGACCTCATGCCGGAAACCGCCGTGGCCGCCTGGAAAAGCGAGTCTCCGGATCAGGCGCATCGCGTCGTTCTCATCGGCCTCAAGCGCCAGCCCCTGCTGGCTGAAGGAATCTACTACTGCCTCCTCGCCCAACGGCGGTATCCGGCCGACGTTCCCTGGACCCCTTTGACGCTCCAGGCCGCGCCACAGGCGTTTTAAGTCACGACCTCCCGGCAAGACGCCTGTTACTCAAGTTTTACCGAAACGTTACCCAAAGATTTCCATTCAGAAACAATAAATACTGGAGACGCTGTTACGCTAATTTCTGTGCGCGACAGACACTTTTTCGCTCCTTCATTTCGCTTGAAGCGGCTGAGTGCGGCGCTGTTGATGTGGCTTGCCGCATGGCCGGTCCATGCCGCGACCTATTACGTCGCCACCACGGGCAACGATTCCAACACGGGCTCGGCGGCCGCGCCGTTTAAGAACGTCCAGAAAGCCGTAGGCGTGGTGGCGCCGGGCGATACGGTCGTTATAAAGCCGGGCGCACACCGCGCTTTCGAGCTCAGGAATATCAACGGCGCGGCGGGTGCGCCCATCACATTCAGAGGAGAGCCGGGCGCAATCATCGACCGCAATCTGGGCGGCGGCAACGGCTACCGGAATATCGAGTTTTACGGCGGGAGCTACATCACCATCGACTCTTTGGAGCTGATCGACTCCGATCCGATGCGGGGGCCCATAGTCGATTGCTCAACCACTCTCACGGGCAGCCACAGCGGAAGAAACGCCATTAAATTAAACCGGACCGCCGGCAGCGGAACGCCTTACCCTCGCCATCTTATTTTTTCAAATCTTCATGTGCACGATGTGGGCGGCTCGGCAATCCTGGGCTCCGCCGAGGAAAGCCAGTTAATAAACAGCCACATTCATGACCTCGGGGACATGGCGACGAACCAATTGGCTTATGGGACCTACATCAAGGGAAGGCGCTGGATTATCCGGGGGAACCGCATCCATAACAATAATGGGAACGGCATGAGGACCGGAAACGATCCCTCGACATCGACCACCGAGCTGCTTGTCGATGCCATCATAGAAAACAACCTGATTTATAATAACGGCGGGAGGGGCGCGCATCCCAGCGGCCCCACCGGATGCCGGATTATTACCGGCGGGGACGGCATCGTCGTCTGGCACGGGTCTGGGAACATCATCCGCAACAACGTCTTAAACAACAATCTTAGCTACGGCATCCGGGTCAATGAAGATTTCACTCTCAACAACAAGCCCAACCTCGTCTACAACAACACGGTTTATAAAAGCGGGTTTCAAGGACTTTATTGCTACGACGGCGAGTCAACCATCGTCAAAAACAACATCTCGTATCTTTCGGGCAGGGAAAACATCTTCAGCGGCTGCGTCAACCAATTATCGAACAACCTCATCACCGACCCACGTTTTGTAAACCCGGCCGCCGGAGACTTCCATTTGCTGTCGGGCTCGCCCGCCATCAACGCGGGGGCGAATCTTTTTAGCGTGGGCGTCACCAAGGATTTCGCGGGTGGGGCCCGGCCCCAGACCGGTCCCTTCGAGATCGGGGCCTACGAATACGGCGGATCGACGCCTCCTCCGCCCGCCTTCGATTTCTCGCTCTCCAACGGCGGCAACAAGACCGTGACTCGCGGCGCCTCAGTCACAAATAGCCTGACGGCCTCCTTGGTCTCCGGCACAGCGCAATCTGTGTCTTTCTCGATCTCAGGCCTGCCCTCGGGCGTGACCGGCGGCTTTTCTCCGGCCTCCTGCACGCCCAACTGCTCAAGCACGTTGACGCTCTCGGCCTCGGCCGCTACGGCCTTGGGGACAGCCGGGCTGACGGTCACGGCCGCGGGCGGCGGCGTCACTAAAACATCGGCCTTCACCTTGACCGTGAACGCGCCCCAGACGTCGACGCATTCCGTAACGCTCAGCGCCGCTCAAACCGCCCCCGGAGCGGCTTTCACCGCCACCGTCAACGGCGGCTCGGGGAGTGCCACCCAATGGGTGGCCGTGTACCTAGCCACCGCCCCCGACTCGGCCTACAGCTACAAGAGCAATTGGAAGTACTTGAACGGGACCCAAACCGCGCCTGCGGCCGCCGTGGCCACTCCCGTGCAGCTCACGTTTGCAGCGCCCCCAGACGCCGGAGTGTACAATCTTCGCTTCTTCGCCAACACCGGCACCGGGACTCGCTTGGCGCTGAGTTCCAATCTCACGGTGAGCAGCGCAACGGACTTAAACGGCGACGGGATCACCAACGTGGCCGACGTTCAGATCGCGGTCAATCAAGCCGTGGGCGCGGCGGCCTGCGGGTCGGGAGACGTCAACAAGGACGGGGCGTGCAATGTCTCGGATGTTCAGTTGGTCATCAACAAGGCGCTGGGACTGTAGTCGAGGAGGATGTGACATGTTTCGAACTCTCAGCGCAATTTCGGCCGCATTCATGATGCTGATTGTTGTCGTTCCTTTTCAAGCTTTTGCGGCGCTTCCATATTCTAAAGATTTTGAGGATGGTGCGTTGACCGGGATATCTCCGAGGGGCACATTTGCCATTCCGCCTGTAGTCCTGTCGGAAGACGGCAATAAGTTTATGCGAATCACCGCGTCCTCCTCCGATACAGGTTCAACGCCGGTTGAGGGAAGGATACGGGCACAGGTGAATGTGAGTGCGATTAAAGCCGAGACGCTCGATGAATCGAAAGAAAACAAGATCGCCTATAGCTACGACTTCCGCTATCGTTCGGAAGGGTTTTCCGGGATTACGATGCAATTATTCCAGATTGGACCGTACACCGGATACGGAAAACCCGGCGGCTACGGTCCGGTGGTCTGGAACTATCGACTGAAAGATAATAGCGTCATAATCTCCAATAATTATGATAACGATAAAGTCGACAGTATCAATGTGGGAAAGGTCGCCAATAACACCTGGCATAACGTCAAGATCGTGGCGACCTGGTCGCACAATCCAGCCAAAGCGTATCTGGAGTTTCATTTTGATAACAAGTTGGTGAAGAAAATAACGGGACGGGATATTTGCAAAGGGACTTCCACCTACACGCTCCCTTATATGGATCTGGGACTTTACGGGGGCGATCTAACCAATAGCCTTGCGGGAAAGTCTGTGGATTTCGATAATATCAAGGCCTGGTATTGGAGCGGAAGCACACCGCCGCCCCCCGCCTTCAACTTCACGCTGTCCAACGGCGGCGCCAAGAGCGTGACCCGGGGACAGTCGGTCACCAACAGCGTGAGCGCGGCCTTGGTCTCGGGCACGGCCCAGGCCGTGTCTTTTTCGATCTCAGGCTTGCCTTCGGGCGTGACCGGCGGCTTCTCGCCGGCGTCTTGCACGCCGAATTGCTCAAGCATGTTGACGCTCTCGGCTTCAGCCTCGGCCGCGACGGGCACTTCGACCGTGACCGTCACGGCCGCGGGCGGCGGCGTCACTAAAACATCGGCCTTCACCTTGACCGTGAACGCGCCCCAGACGTCGACGCATTCCGTAACACTCAGTTCCACTCAAGCCGCCCCCGGAGCGGCTTTCACCGCCACCGTCAAAGGCGGCTCGGGAAGCGTCACCCAATGGGTGGCCGTGTACCTAGCCACCGCACCCGACTCGGCCTACAGCTACAAGAGCAACTGGAAGTACTTGAACGGGACCAAAACCGCGCCCGCGGCCGCCGTGGCCACTCCCGTGCAGCTCACGTTTGCAGCGCCCCCAGACGCCGGAGTGTACAATCTTCGCTTCTTCGCCAACACCGGCACCGGGACTCGCTTGGCGCTGAGTTCCAATCTCACCGTGGCGAAAGCCGGCACCGGTACCGACTTGAACGGCGACGGAATCACCAACGTGGCCGACGTGCAGATCGCGGTCAATCAGGCCTTGGGCGCGTCCGCCTGCGGGTCGGGAGACGTCAACAAGGACGGGGCATGCAATGTCTCGGATATTCAGTTGGTCATCAACAAAGCTCTGGGCCTGTAGAGGTATCCTTTGAGAAGATTGAACCGTCTGTCCGTTGCGGTCTCGCTCTTTGCGGCGCTGCTTGCCGCGCAGGCAATCCACGCCGCGACCTACTATGTGGACCGCGCAATAGGGTCTGATTCCAATACGGGTCTTGGTCAGACAGCCGGCGCCGGAGGGCCTTTATATTCTCTGAAAGCGGCGCTTGCCAAACCCCTTGCCCCAGGCGATGTCGTTTACCTCAAGAACGGCACCTACACCGAGTATCCCCTCACTATGAGTAAAAGCGGGGCGATTGGAAACCCTATCACGATCCGGAATTTCCCCGGGCACACGCCCATCATCAACACCGGGCCATTTGTCCGTGCCACGGCGGCAGCTTCCGATTATAACCGGCGGCTGTATATCTATTCCGGCAGCCTCGCGAACCCCATGCATGATGTGACCATTCAAGGATTGGAGATCACCAACGGCCATGACGGCATCAAGAATGAGAGCGGGGATCGCCTGGTGTTCCGAAATAATTATATCCACGATACCTATGGGCAGGGGATGCTCTTGAACGGATGCAATGATTGCGTGGTGGACGGCAATCGGTTTGTACGCATTGGCATCCATTTTCTAGAGCAAGGCTGCGGAGGATTCAACTGCAATCAAGTCCATGGGATCTACAATGTCGGCCAGCGCTGGCTGATCATAAACAACATCTTCGAGGAGACTGCGGCGGGCTGGGGGCTGCACGCGGCAGGATATAACAATACGACGGACTTGAATCCCGGCTATCCTGCCGACCACATGGGCTGGACAGGCAGGGTCGCCAACAACACCTTCACGTACAGCAAGCATCGAGGCGGGATGATCGTCTACCGCGGACTCAACATCGGCTCCATCATCGAGAACAACATCTTTTACGAGAATGCCCAACTGGAATCGAATAATTCGTGCGGAGGCCAGGCTGTTTCCTTCCTCAACGCGGGCGGCGGTCACATCATTCGCAACAACTTGATTTACGCGACCGCGCCGGGACGAACGGGAGCTTTCGGTGAGACATCGGGCTCGACTTGCGGCATCAATCTGGGCCACTACACGGAGTCGGGAAATATTATCAACGTCAGCAACCCCAAGTTTGTCAATGCCCCTGCCGCGGTGCCCGCCTCGCCGGACTATCACCTGATGAGCGGCAGCCCGGCGATCGACAAGGGATTGCCTTTATCTTTCGTCACTACGGATATCGATGGAGTTCTACGGCCCCAAGGCTCGGGCTACGACATCGGCGCCTTCGAGTCCCCCGCCGCGTCCGGGGCCAATCCGCCCCCGGCCAAGCCCAAGGGGCTGAGAACCCCCTAGCAGTCGAAAGACCTAGGCAGCCACCGGCCTAATGTCCTGGAGAATCATTCCCCAAAGTCTCTGATGCCCGGGACCCCAGCGTCCTATACTCAATTCCATGAGCTTGCGCCCATTTGCGGCCGCGACCATTGCCATCGTTTTCGCCCTAGGAAAAACCGTGATCGCGCGCGGTGAAATTCCATCCGCGACCGAGCTCCATCTCCGGTCATTGCAATCGCTGGCCTCGGTAGTCAAGATGAGCAACGACGCCGCGGACCAGCCCATCGTCAGAGGGACCGCCTTCATCGTTGAAAACGGAGCCGACGGCCTTTTCCTGCTGACCAACCTGCACGTGGTTGACGACAACGTGAAGGACCCCGACGATCTATTTCGCCAGCCGCTGCGGGTGAAAATCGAATTCACCAAGGCCGACCTCGCCAACCGCGAGGGAATCGTCGTAGGCGCCGACTCGTTCGCGGACCTGGCCCTCATCAAAATCGACGACTCAAACGCCTCCGAGGTCCAGCGCCGCCGGCTCGCGTCGCTGACGGCCCTGCCGCTGGGCGATTCGGATTCCCTGGTCGTCGGCGAGGAGCTGATGACGTTCGGCCATCCCGGGGGCTACCGCGACACTCCCACGTTCGTGCGCTACACCGGGCAGGGGATCTTCACGGAAAAGAACGTGCCGCTCATTCGCTTCGACGGCAGCGTCAGTCCAGGCAACAGCGGCGGCCTGCTGATGAGGATGAACGGAGAAGTCATAGGAATCAACACATCCATGCTGCCCGCTCCGGCGCAAGTCGCCTTTGCCGTCCCCAGCGGCCTCGTGCGCACGCTCATATTGCCCCAGCTGCGCCGATTCGCGGGCAGGCCGCATGAACGCATGCGCTACGGCGACTTGGGAATAAAAATACAGAACTTGACCAGCGACATCATGGAGGTCCTCGATTTGCCCAGCCGCAAGGGTGCTATCGTCACGGGCGTCGAGCCCGGCGCGGCGGGCGACTTCGACGGCTCCGGCCTCAAGCGCGGCGACGTCGTTCTCGGCGTCGATGGAGAGCGCGGCTCCAAGCACGCGATCGAGGCGAAAACCCTTTACTCCCCCTGGGATCTCCAAAACCCGAAATCTCCCTCGAATTCCCTTCGCGTCGATATCGTCCCCGAGCACGTCATCAACCAAGGACGGGCCTCCGGGGACGACGCCGTCTGGCCCATCACCGTGATCCCGGATAGGAAAAGCAGATCGGCCATCCTCTCCGGGCCCCCGCCCCGCAACGACAAGACGCCGCGCTTCACGGGCAGCCGGCGCACGCTGCTGCGCATGAGTCTGAGCCAGGCGATGGAAGGAGTATGGATCGATCTCGACTTGAACGACGTCGACCCCAACGCCCGCAACAGCCATCGCGAGTCGTTCATCCGCGAGCTGTACTACCGGGACGCCAACGACAGGCTCGTGCATGTGTTCGTGACGGCGATAGACGACATCGAGAAGGCCCTCAAGGATAAGCCGTCCAAGGTCATCGTCGTCATATCGCCCGACCTCCGCTACGGCCCCGCAAGCCCGTCGCGCTATGTGGTCGTCACAAAACCGCCCGCGCCGTAGACGCTAACCGGAGATCTTCAGTTTGAAATCATCAGCGATGAGAACGCGTGGATTGTTGTGTGCAACGGCGTTTGAGCCGCGAAGCGATTGGCCCATGCGACCGAAAAAGGTTTTCCACAAACCAGTTTCAGGACGAGTTGGCGGATAAGTCCCAACTCAGACGAGTGCGACCTCCTATCCCTTGCCGTCGCGATCCAGTTCCAACTGCACCGCAACAAGCAGGATTCCAGCGAGACGGTGCTTCGTTTTTCAGGAAGTCTAGCGAAAACGACGTGATCGGCGTTCGGATCGTCCCTTGGCGGGATGTCGCGAGCGGACGGCCTCGGCCCGCTC
>JBBTHA010000117.1:0-24722 GCA_038060535.1 Elusimicrobiota bacterium
CGGTCACACGGTCCTGAGCCGTGCGCGTCTGCCAGTTCCGCCACCTGCCCACCGCTTGGGACGAAAGTGATACAATGGCGATTCTACGACATCATGCCAAACAAAGACAAGGCTGACGAAAAAACGACCGTCGCCAGCAACCGCAAGGCCCGCCAGTTTTACGAAATCCTTGAAGTCGTGGAGGCGGGACTCCAGCTGCTCGGCCCGGAGGTCAAATCGCTTCGCGCGGGACAGGCGAGCCTCGACGGCTGCTACGCCCGTCCCGACGATCGCGGCGAGCTCTACTTGCACAATTTCTACATTCCGCCCTACGTTTTCGCGGCCTCGCAAGACCCGCCGAACACGCGCCGCAACCGCAAGCTTCTCCTTCACGCCTCGGAAATCAAGAAAATATCCGGCAAGTTGACGACCAAGGGCCTGACCCTCATCCCTCTCGAGGTTTATTTCCGCCGAGGCTGGGCGAAAGTCTCCCTCGGCCTGGCCAAGGGAAAAACCGGGGCCGACCGGCGCGACGACCTCAAAAAGAAGGCCCTTCGAAGGGAAGCGGAAAAAAGCTTCAAGGGCGCCTACCGCGGCTGATCGCGCGCGGCTAGAAACGAACGCCGAACCCGGACTCGGCGCCCGAGCGGCCGTGCACGAGGTTGTAGGCGAAGTTCAGGTAGGTGAACTGATACGGAGTCAGGCGCACGCCTGCGGTAAACCGGCTTTCCAACGTGCTGACCGACCGGCCGTTGAGCGTCGGATCCAGGTTCGATTGGCGCACCGTCAGCCGCATCCGATCGAAACCGGCGCCCGCGTAAGGAGCCACGACCGGAGTTCCCGCCGAGCAGACCAAGTTCGCGCCCACATGCGAGGCGAAAAAATCCTGATGAACGACCAAGTGCCCGACGGCGGACACCAGCACCTGAGGCGACCACGGCATGTCGGAGACGGAATAGAGGCGGGAGCGCAGGCCGCCCCCGTTGATCGTCAAACCCTGGTAGGAAATTCCCCGGATGAATGCGCTGATCCCTTTGGGGAACCCCACCTCGCCCTGCAGCCAGGGCAGGCCGAACAGGCGCACGCCCTGATGGCGCAAAATCCGATTGTCGCGCGACGGATAGAACTGTCCTCCATAACGCACGCCCGCGTCGAGGCCCGTAAACCCCAAGGAGCGTCCGCTTATAAACGTCGCCGATCCCAGCACTCCTCCCAGATCGCGCGCGAAAGGCTTGAGGGCCCCCTCATCGGCATAGGTCGCGAACCCGCCGTACTGGTCGGCCCTCGCCAAGGAGGACGCCAAGCACAGCAACGCAAAAACGATCGCCATGAAACGATTCATCGGGCTCCATTGTGCAATATCGAACGCAGCCGCCTCAACCCCCGCGTCGAAATCGCCGCCAGGCCCTGAGGCCCACCCGAAATAGGCCCTTTGGCCCCGTCGATTTTTGCCCTTGCGGCCCTCGTTCTCGAAGGGGATTCCCACAATAATGTAGCATGAAGACAACATGTTCTTCCCGGAGCGGCAAATGAACCGGATCGGCTCCCGCCACACGTGGCGCTGGCTGACGCCGCCCTTGGTCGACATCATGCTTTCTTATGTCGGACTCGCCACGACCCTGCTCCTCCGCCAGCCCGAGTTTTTCACCCTGGAGACCGGACTCGCTTTCTGCCCCCTGTTCATGATGTGGATCGCTACGATCTATGCCCTGGGCCTCTACGACTTACGGCTGATCCGCGACACCGCCTGCCTTGTGCGCAACCTCCTCCTCTCGGGGGTCGTGTGCATGGCCCTGGGCACGACCTACTTCTACTTCCTCGGCTCCCTCACGCTCCAACCCAAGACCCACCTGTTTCTCACGGTGCTCATTTCCCACGTCCTGATCCTGGCATGGCGGAAAATCTGGCTGATCCTCCTTCAATACAACATCCTCGACCAGCGCTTCGTATTCCTCGTCGATCCCGCCGACCTGGGAAAGATCGAGAAGGAACTCCCCTACCATGCGGGAGACACCGGCTTGATCGCCGTCCCCTGGCAATGGCCGGGAGTCGACATGGTCGTCGCCGACGGTCGGTGGATCGATAAAAACTGGGAGTCGGCGCGCGCCGTGTTCTTGGCCGCCGTCGCCCGGAAAGTTCCCATCATCACGTTGGAGGACTTTTACGAGTCGGTGTTCGGAAAAGTTTCGCCGCATTACGCCGGCAGCCCCTCATGGGCCTTGCAGCACATACTGCCGAGCAATTCCAGCTTCCATCTCAAGATCAAGCGCGCCGCCGATGTCGCGGGCGCGGCGATCCTGATTTTGGCGATCTCCCCGATTCTCGCGGCGACGGCGGCCCTCATCGCCCTGCTCGACGGGCGTCCCATCTTCTTCCGACAGTCTCGCGCGGGATTCCTGGGCAAGCCCTTCATGGTCTTGAAGTTCCGCACCATGGTGGTGGGCAGCGAGGCTCAAGGCCCTTTCACATCCACCCTCGCCCACAAAACCAGCATCACCCGGCTCGGCGCCTTTCTGCGCCGCTTCCGCCTCGACGAACTTCCCCAGCTTTGGAACGTCCTGATCGGCGACATGTCCCTCGTCGGTCCAAGGCCGGAGTGGACGCGTGAGGTGGCCGTGCTGGAGAAAGTCGTGCCGAGCTACCACCTGCGCCACCTCGTCAAGCCCGGCATCACCGGCTGGGCCCAGGTCCGCTTCCGGGCGACCAACAGCGTCGATGATTCCATTGAAAAGATCCACTTCGACCTCTACTACCTGAAATACCTGTCGTTGGGCCTGGACGTCAGCATCCTGCTTAAGACCATCAAGCGCGTTTTCACCCATGACTCCAACGTCAAATCCTTGCCGACCCCGGCCGTCATGCAAAACAATGACTTGGTCCATTGGGCGGTGGACCTGATGACATCCAATAAGAACCTCTAAACCCTCCGAATCCGCCCAAAGCCATGATCGACCCGCCCAAGAAGATTCTCTTTGTCTGCACGGGAAACATTTGCCGCAGCGCGATGGCGGAGCATCTTTTGCGGTCTTGGTCGGATCGGCGCGGCCTCGGTCTGGAAGTCCGATCCTGCGGCACGGCCGCCGAAAGCTGGTACGAGGTCCCGGAACACGCCCGCCGCAGCCTCGCCTTGGAAGGGGTCACCGATTTCACCCACCGTCCCCAGCTGGTGACGCGCGATGTGCTGCGCTGGGCCGATGTCGTCTTGGTCATGACGAAAGGCCACCGCGAATATATCCTCGGACTGTATCCAGAATTCACGGAAAAAACGCGGCTGCTGCGGGCCGAGGCCGGCTTCGGTCCTCAGGACGTCTCCGATCCGATGGGATATGCCGAGGACGTTTACGCCCGCTGCCTGGGCATCATCAAAGAGTCCCTCGAAGCGCTGCTACGCGCGCAGTGGCGCCGGCCGCAGCGCGGCTAAGTAGACGGCCATCGTCTGCTCGGCGATTTTCTCTTGGGCAAACTCGGCAACGCAGAGGCTGCGCCCCCGCTCGCCTAAACGCTGCCGCAAGGGCTTATCCTCGATAAGCCGGCGCAGCGCCGCGGCCAAAGCCCGCGCGTCCCGCGCCGTTACGAGCAGACCGGTCTCCTCATGCCGCACGATCTCTCGACAGCCGGGCACATCGGCCCCCACCACGGGACGGCCGCACGCCGCAGCCTCCATCAACGCCTTGGGAAGCCCTTCCCGGTAGGACGGCAGGCAGACGACATGCGCCTGAGAATAGACGCGGGCCATGTCGTCGCGTTGTCCCCACCGCTCCACGACGCCTTCGCGCCTCCACTGCTCCAAACGTTGCGGCGCGATGGCGGCCGGGTTCTCATCGTCGGCTTCCCCGACGAGGGCGAAACGGGCGCGAACGCCGTCCGCAGCCAGCAAATGCGCCGCCTCCACGAATTCTCCCACGCCCTTATCCCAGAGAAGGCGCGCCGGAAGAACGACCAGGGGAACGCCCGGAGGCTCTGGGGAAGGGGCGAAGCGGGCCACGTCGACGCCGGAGCCTCGGATCAACACCGTCCTTTCGCGCGGGACCAAACCGCGAGCGATAAATAACGAGCGATCGTCCTCATTCTGAAAGATGACAAGAGATCCGGGCTTGAGGAAGGACATTTTGAATGCCAGAAGCGCGCAGCTGCGCAGAAATCTCGCAGACACGCGCTCGGAAATAAAAACGAACCCGAGCCCCGTCAAAGCGTTGACGACGGCCGGCACCCCGCACAGCGCCGCCGCGAGCGAACCGTACAGGATGGGCTTGAGGGTGACCTGATGGACGAGGTCGGGACGCTCCCGCGCGTAGAGACGGATGATCTCGCCCAGCGTCCTGAGTTCACGAAGCGGATTGATCCCGCCGCGCTTCCAATCGATCGGCGCCAAGCGAAAGCCTTCCTTCTCGATCGCCCGCGCATGCTCGATGAATTGCGTCGCGACGATCACTTCGTAGCCCGCGGCCAGCGCCGCCCGCGCGATTGGAAGCCGATGGGAATAGAAAGTGGAGTCCTTCGTCTGGAGGAATAAGACTTTCTTCTTCACGCCAGCTTCGCCACGGTGGCTCTGGCGATTTCGTACGCCGCCTTTCCCTCGGGCGTCAGGGACTCGGATCGGCTCTCGATCAAGCCCCCCGCCAGTCCCAGCCAGCCCGCCGTCTTGTAGACCCCGATCTTGAGCACGGTCTTGGCGATTTCAACGCGCGAGCTCACCGGATGAGACCGCCCAAATTCGCGGTAGCTGTGCAGACGGAAGCGATAGCCCTCGAGCGTCTTGGCGAGACTGGCCGACTCCGCCTGCGAATAGGCGTAGACCGGAACCTGCGAAATGCCGTAGGTCCGGCCCAGCATCACACGGATCAGGAAGTTGGAATCCTCGGAACGCCGGAATCGGGAATTGAATCCGGCCTGGCGGGCGGCCTCCATCCTCACGATGGCGGGCGGGAAGCTCAGGGGCAGCTGTCCGGGCCGCGTCAACCGCCCGGTCCTAAAACCCCGGTGCGGGGCGGGACCCGCGCGAAACATCCCGACGGGTTCGCCGCGCCCGTCGATGATGACGCAGCTCCCGCTCAACACCGTGAGCTCGGGGTGCTCGCGCATCGTCGCGACCTGGCGTTCGAGCTTGTCGGGAAAGAGCCAATCATCCGAATCGAGGAAGCTGAGAAGTTGGCCGCGCGCCATTTCGAGGCAGCGCTGCCGGACCGCGCCGATTCCCCGGTTCGCCGTCGATCGCTCGCGACGCACGCGCGGATCGTCGAAACCCTGGAGCATGTCCCATGTCCGGTCGTCGGAGGCATCGTCGACGACCACCGCTTCCCAATTTTGGTAGGTCTGAGCCTTCAAGGACGCCAGCGCCATGGGCAAAGTCCGCTGGGCGTTGAAGCACGGCATCATGACCGAGACAAGAGGCTCCGAGCTTTCGGTGTTCATGTCGATTTTACCCGCGTAGTATAATGTAGCACCTATGGGTTCCTTCTGAGAACAACCGCTTGATCCCTCCGCATAAGCCGTTGGTGGCGTTTTTCGGCCTGACCAGTTCGGTCGGCGGAATTGAAATGGTGATGGCCAGACTTCTGCCGCGCCTGGCGTCGGAGTTTCAAGTCCTGGTCTTGGATCCTTACGGCAACGCCGACTATGGAAGACTTCTCGACCAAGCGGGAGTCGCGCGGCACTCCTTGGGACGCGAGCCGCGCCGCAAAGCCGTGGGAGGCCAGGGACGCCTTGGCCGTCTCCTCAGCCTGGCACGACAGGCCCCATGGATGTTGGAGACCGCCTTTCGCCTGCGGCGTTGGACCATTGAAAACAAACCCGCCGTCCTCTATTTCAACCAAGCCCAAGCGGCCGCCTTCTTTTCCAAATTCCTTCCCGCCGGCGGACCGAAGCTGATTTACCACGCCCACGGTTCCTTGGGCGGGGCCGACGTGCGCAACGCCCGCGCGATCGGACGGCGTTTCGATCATGTCCTGGCGGTCTCTCAGTGGGTCAAGAATCGCTTGACCGGAGCGGGACTCGGGGAAGAGAAGGTGTCGGTGGTCTTCAACGGCGTCGACGGCCAAGACATCCGCCGCCGCGCGCAGCGACCAGAGACGCCGCTTCCCGAGCGCCGGCCCAATGAGGTCGTCATCGCGCACGTCGGCGTCCTGACGCCAAATAAAGGGCAGCTTCGAACATTGGAGGCCCTGGCTCAACTCCCCGCGAACGCTTCGGTCTGGTTTTGCGGCGACATCCCCCAGGGAGGCGACGCCGGCTATCGGGCTCAGCTTGATTCTCGGACCAAGGCCTTGGGACTCGTCGAGCGAGTTCGTTATTTGGGCTGGAGAGACGATGTGCCCTTCGTCCTCGCCCAAAGCGACATCTGCCTGCTGCCCTCCATGCAGGAGAGCTTCGGAATGGCGCTGCTGGAAGCGATGGCTTTGGCCAAGCCCTGCGTGGGGGCGGATACGGGAGGCATCCCCGAGATCATCGAGCACGGCCGGACCGGCTTCGTCGCGCAGGCCGACGCGGAGTCATTGGCCGAAGCGCTCGCAAAGCTCGTGGGATCGCGCGAACTCAGGGAACATCTCGGGCGGGCCGGCAAAATCCGGGCCGACGAAGCATTCTCTCTTGAACGTCAGGCCGGAGCGATCGCCGCGGTTTTAAGGGACGCGGCCTAGGGAATTCGGCTTCGAATCTGCTTCCAAGAGGGAAGGTGCATTTTCCAGAGCCCGTCCTCGCCCCAGGACACCGACGCCACGTTGACCGCGAGAAAATGGTTTTTAAAAATATCCCTCATCGCGGCGCGCCTCTCGGCCAAGATCTCACCGCCGCGCGCGGCCTTCGAGGAGCGACCGGCCTCGGTCAAGAGATCGTGCGCCCGGGCCTCGAGGCCGGTCCAGTTCAACCCTGTCTCCAGGAATTCGATTCGCTTCAAAATCACGGGGTCGCCCGCCGCGAGAGATCGCGCTCGCTCGAGAATCGTCTTGAGAGAATCGATCTCCCGGGGCGAGAACGGGTCCAGGGGCTCCAACTCCTTCTCGGCGACCTGGCGTGTCAAGACTTCGAGCCTGTTGAAATACTCCCTGACGGCGACGGCCGCGGCGCCAAAGCCCGACCGGCAGTAGTCGTCGACGACGGCGTCGATATCCTGGTCAGGATCCCAATTCAAGCGGGCGATGACGTAATACGTCAGTCCTTGAGTGGACCAATGATGAAGGCACCCGTCGAAATCGGTGCCCATCATGCCGCGGCGGGCCATGAAACGAAAATCCCGCGCGAAGGCGTGCACGTAAACGTGAGCCGCGCCGGAAGGCCCGGTGTATAAAAAGTTGGGCCGATAGAATATCCGCTTGGCCGCCAGCGACCACGCCTGCCACAGATCCAAAGCCTCCTTGCGTTCGCTCTCGCTGACGTAACTCATCGGCACGAACCGCACGACCAGGTTCGGATGCAGCGTGCGCGAAACCGGGGGCGAGGAATACGCGCTGTAGGCGTCGACCACCAGGAGTTTCCCGGGATGGACCTTGGACACTTGATCGGCGATCGCATTCCAAAAGTAGACCATGCGATCGGTCAGCGCCGCGTGCGAGTACGTACGCCGCTTCCAGCCGGAGAAATCCGCCAGTTTGACGACCGGAGCCCGGGGCGAGTCCAACGCCTCGCAGGCGGGACAGCCGCAGAACGACAGGTGGCCGCCGTCGTTGGGCGCGATGGAGACCCCGAGCAAATCCGGACTCGCGTCGAGTTCGGCGATCTTCTCTTGGGCGATGGCCGCGATCAGCCCTGGATTGGACTTGCACAGCCGGACGCGATCGGGCTCACGGGATTGATCGCGGCGGCCGTTGGGCTGGAGCGCGAACCATTCCGGATGAGACGCCCCGTGCTTTTTCCAGAGATCGCCGAACGCATGGCCCGTTCTAAGCCGCAACGCTCCGCCCTGTTTCTGCCAGTCAAACCAGTCCGGAGAGGCCGCTTCGGTCGCGGTGGCGGCGGCCTGGAGGGCTTTATACTCCTGTTCGGAGAACCCCAGGCGATCCAAACCCGTTTGAACCCGATCGGTGTAGCGAATGTCGCGAATCACCCGCTGGGCCAGCTTGGGCGTGAAGACGCGCCGGAAATCGCGAACCACGATCGTTTTTGTTCGCGGCACGACTTTCCCAAGCTCGCCCGGCCACAAATACCGGACGCCGAGCTTGTCTTCCAAAAAAGAGACGACGGCATGCAAGGTCCCGTCCGTGTCCGAGGGAGTGCGCAGATCGGGTCCGAGCAAGGCCAGACGTTCGCCTTTGGCCTCCATCAACATCCCCCCGGGGCCAAGGCCCGAGGCGGACAGTCCCATCGCGAGCGAAAGCCGGCCCTCTCCCACGAAAATCCATCCTTGCCGGGAGGACGTCTCCCCCGACACCTCATCCTCGGACACAATCGGCACGGTCGCTCCCGACATCTGCCGAAGATGCTCTTGAAGGACGCCCGCCGCCAGCCGGGAAGACGGCGAGGGCGTCTTCGCCAGGATGATGACGGCTCGCGGCCGACCGTCGGCGACCAGGGTCATCGCGTCGGCCTTTGCGCCCGACATGATCGAAAGGTGCAGGAAAACGGCGACGAGAAACCGCCGCACGGGAGGTGTTTGGCGAATAGGGTATAATACAAAAAATGAATTTCGCTCGATACTGCCTCTATTTTTGGGGCGCTTCGCTGCCTTTTATTTCATTTAGCAGGGAAAAAGCGGCCGACGTGAGCTCTCTTTCCGACCGATTGGCCGCGCCCGAATTGTTCGGCCTTCTCCTGGTTCTGCTCTCGCTTCCCGCGGGACGACTGCTCAGGCCCAATTCCTTCTACCCTTCGGTCAGCATGGGTTTTTTGCTCTTCATGGCGGGCGTCTCCACGATGTTGGCCGCGCTGTACATCCCCCCCGGGCAATCGTTGGTCACATACACGTCTCAATTCCTGATCTTCGGCTTTTTGGTCGCTCTGTCGATGCGGGCATGCGTACTGCTCCGCGGCGAGCGGGAGATCTTGATTTTCGCCTCCTGCATCGCCCTGGGAGGGTTTATCGAGTCTCTGATCGTGGGCCACGACCTGGCGGCCAGGCTCGTGGGCGCATCGATGTGGTTTCGCGACAGCATGGACCTGCGGGCGCGCGGAACGTTTCGAGCCAGCGGCATGCTCGCCCAATACGGCTTCGTCGTGGGGGGCGTTCTGTTCGCGCTCGCGTCCTGGCCCAAGGGGATCGGCCTGCGCACCCGCCTGTGGTGGACGCTGACTTCGGTCTCTCTTCTCATGTATCCGATTTTCACGACGAGACGAAGCGGCATCGCCGCCCTGTTCGTGCTGATGACGGTTTGGATCGTCCTCAATCAAATGCACGGCCTTCAAGGACTCAAAAAGTCCGTGCCCGTCCTGGTGCCCGTCTCCCTGATTCTCTTCGGCTATCTGTCTCAGCCCGAGTACCGCGACTTCTTGTTCGGACGGGTCACGAGCGCCCACCAAAAAGTCTCCTCGGGTCACTCCTTCCAATCCGACCAAATCGACGATGCGCGGCAAAGCGCTTCCAAGCGTCCTTTCTTCGGAGTCGGGTGGGGCTTGAGCACCGGCGCGTCCCGAACCGAAAATGAAATGCACAGCACGTACCTCGCGGTCATCGTCGACGCGGGATTGGCGGGCTTCATCGCCTTTCTCGCCTTGCTCTGGAGCCTTTTTCGCGCAAGCTGGCGCCTGCTGAAAATGACGAAGCAAACCCCCTATCTTTAATTTTCCATACGCATGCTTGCCCTCCTTGCGGCCCAGACGGTGTTTTGGCTGCACAACCGAGGCCTGCGCGACCGAGGGTTCTTCTTGTATCTCGCGGTCTTCGCAGCCTGCGCCCAATGCGTGCGAACGTCCCTAAAAAACGACCCGGCCCCCGCACAGTCCCCATGAACCGCGAGCCCTCGGATCCGCTCTCGCGTCTCTTTGAAAACCGCCATTTGGAAGCCGATATCGGGAATCTCGCCGTGCGCGGCGGCGCCGTTAAAATCGCCTCGCAAGCCGCGCGCTTCGCTCTGCGCATCGGAGGGGTCGTCATCATGGCCCGTCTCGTCAAGCCCGCCGATGTCGGCGTCTTCCTTATGGCGACGTCGGTCATGCTTTTGCTCGAGGTGTTCGACGATTTCGGCCTGAGCAGGGCGACCGTCCAGCGGCCGCGCATCGATCACCGATTGATCAGCACCCTCTTTTGGATCAACGCCGGAGTCGGTCTGCTGATGGGGATGGTGACGGCGGCGACGGCTCCCCTGCTGGCATGGTTTTACGACGATCCAAGGGTCCTCACACTCGCCCTGGCGATGAGCGCGCCGTTCGTGTTGACGGGGCTTGCCTTCCAGCACGGAGCCTTGCTCGAACGCCAGCTTCGCATGGTGGAAATCGAGATCATCGCCTTCGTCGCCCAGGTTTGCGGAGCGGCCGTCATGTTCGCTTCCGCGTGGTGGGGCGCCGGATATTGGTCGCTCGCCTTGAATCTCATCGTGATACGCTTGGTCGAAAGCAGCTTGGTTTGGTGGACCGTCGGTTGGTGTCCGGGATGGCCTCAACGCGGCTGCGGCGCGCGCGCCATGCTCCAATTTGGAGGCCATCTCAGCGGATACCACATCGTCAATTATTTTCACCGCAACCTCGACAACATCTTGATCGGCCGCTATTGGGGGCCGCAAGATCTCGGATTCTATTCCAAGGCCTACGGCCTTCTCAAGCAGCCGATATCGCAGATCTCCACGCCGATCAGCTCGGTCATCGTGCCCGCTTTGAGCCGGCTGCAAGACAGTCCCGAGCGCTATCGAAGATATTTTCTAAAAGCCGCGAAAGCCGTGGTCTTTTTGAGCATGCCCATGGTGGTCTTCACGTACGTCGATGCGCCCGAGATCATCCGCGCTTTGTTGGGAGAACGCTGGATGCCCGCCGTCCCCATCTTCAGGGCGCTGGCGCCGGCGGCGTTCGTGGGGACCACGCAAATGTTCGGCGGGTGGTTCTACCAGTCCTTGGGACGCACCGATCGCATGTTCAAGTCCGGCACGGCCGTGCTCGGCGTCATGATCGTGGCCTTCAGCGCCAGCGTTCCCTGGGGGAACGTCGCCGTCGCCAAAGCCTACAGCGTCGCCTATTGCCTTGTCGCGATTCCGGCCTTGGCCTACGCGACGCAGGGGACTCCGGTCAGGCTGCTCGACATCCTCCGCGCGATTCGGTGGCCGATCCTGGTCTCTCTGGCCTGCGGCGTGGCGACGTTCGCATTGAGAAGCGCCTGGCGTCCGAGCGACCACGCTTTCACGCTGTGCGCCATCGACGGCGCGTTCTATTGCCTGACCTACGCCGCCGCCTGGATGAGTTTCCCGGGGGGCCGGAACTTCATTTCCTCGATCCTCACTCCTTTCTTGAGGCGCGTCAGGGAGTCTTCGCGGCGCCAAACTTAGCCGAGCCGCCAGAATCGTTCGCCGAATTCAGAGACCGCCTGAGGCATGGCGGCCGCGCCTCCGTCAATAAGAGTGGACACTTGGCTGCCGTAAGCCGAGATAGCCGACAACTTGGACGCCAACGCCTTCTCTTCGATCCTGAAGGGACGGCGGGTCTGCTGGCCGCCGATCTCGGCAAGGCGCCGCGCGCTCGCGCCGGGCACGACGCCATAGGGGAAATCTTCGTAAAACAGCATCGCATCGCCCATGTCAGGCAACCGGCGCGCGGCTTCATAAACGGCAAGATGATCGGGATGGAGGCCGACGCCCAACGGCGCGTACCAAGCCGTCCCCGGATAAAGGATGCGGATGTCCCTCAAAGCAGCCGCCACGTCAGCCGCCAGCCGCGCGTCGACGGTCGTGGCGCGGGTCCACGCGCCCAGCTCGGCGCCGAGCCGGGCCAGTTTCCGCCTCGCGCGCTCCACCAGAACCGGAGGCCGATACATGTCGTCTAGAAAATCCAGCAGACGGCGTTGGGCCCCCAACAGCGCCATGGCCGCGGAATCTTCGGCCAGGCGAGTCTGGACCGCCGTCTCGTCCCTTAAACCCCAACTCCGGTGGAGCCGGAGGGCGGCCTTGCTGAAGACAAACCCCGCGGGAGGAACGCCGGCGCACACCGTGACCACAAGGCACGCCTGCCCCGCCGCCGACAGCTGCGCGATCAGGGCGCCGCAGCTCAACGCGGCGTCATCGAGATGCGGCGACAGGAAGACGTGTGCGGGCTTCTCCGCGCGCATGGGCGGGCATGGTATCAATTTTCCATTTGCCGCAAGAAGCGGAGGATCGTAGAATCTATTCCAATGCCCACAGCCCTGGTCGTGACGGGAGACAGCGCGGAATTGGCCATGATCGCGGGCCGGATCCTTAACCAAAAGGGCTATCGCGTCGCCGTCGCGGGAGTGGGACCGGCGGGGCGCCTTCTGCGGCTCTCTCGATGCATCCGCTCCTACACTATGGTCTGCGCCACCCGCAAAGACATGGAGGAGGCGGGCCAAGCCGTCGTCGAGACAACGCGGCGCCTGGCGGAAAAACTCAAGGCCGAGCTCCTGTTTGCCGCCGACACTCCCGCCTGCTTCGTCGTCAATGGCCTGCGCGCCCTTCTTCCGAAGGCCTCTTTTTTCCCCTGCCCCGCGGCTGAAACGGTGCGGCTGTTGGACAACAAATGGACCTTCTATCAGCTCATGACGGAGCTGGCCGTTCCCTCCCCGAAAAGCTGGCTGGCGCAATCTCTCGCCCAGGCTCAGGCCTTGCCCCGGCCTCTTGTCTTGAAGCCTCTGAGCCTTGCCGGGGGCCTCGGGGTTCACGTGGTGCGAGATGCCGCTCGTCTCGATTTTCTCCTTAGCGGGGGAGACCCGTATTTGCGAATGCCGGTGCTCGCCCAGGAATTCATGGAAGGTGAAGATGTCGGTCTTAGCCTTCTGGCCGAAAACGGGCGATTAAACGCCTGGGCCGTGCAAATCCGCCGTCCGGACGGCACACTCGACTTCATAGACGACGAACGGCCGGTCGAATTTGGGCGGCGCCTGGCCGCGGCCACGAACTACACCGGACTGGCTCACATCGACATGCGCTATGAGGGCTTCTCGCGCGCCGCCGTCAAGGTGATCGAGTTCAATCCCCGCCTTTGGGGAAGCTTGCCCTTCACGTTGGGCCTCGACATCGACTTTGTCGGCCGCGACCTCGAGATGGCCGCGGGACGCGTTCCCGCGCCGATCTCCCAGGCGCCGACGGGGCAATGCCCGGCGTTGGGCGGCTCGATCCGCCATCTTCTGGCGGGCAACTTGAGTTTCGGCCCCGAAGAAAAAGTGTACCTGGGACACATCCTCGGCGATCCCGTGCCGACGCTCTACAAGAAGATGTGCAATCTCTTGGGGATCAAGAACGACGACACCAACAACTGGACGGTCTGATCATGTCCTCGGGCCGCCCCGGCAAGAAACGCCCCAGCGAGATCAAGGGAAAAGGTCTGGAATGGAAACGAGCCGGGCCGACACCGTGCCTTTGAAACAGTACCGCCTGCGCATCGCCTCAAAATGGCTTTGAGCCGAGGCATCCAAATTCTTGACGACCACGTTGAGCTTCAGTTGATTTCTTCCTTCCAGTTCGATGAAAGAATTGTTGACCACGAAGTCCTGCAGGCCCGCAGTCAGCTGCAGCAGCTGCAAGTCGATGACGCCTCCATTGTCGATATCCGGCTCAAAGAGATAGGCGCCTAGGCTCATTTTGTACCGGAACACCCCGTCGCTGACAAAAGGATGGCAGTTTCCAATATCCAGGGTTTCTATGCCGCGCTCGCGCAAGCGGGTCAACAAGAAATAATAGAGCCCCCCCGCCACTCCTTGTTGTAAATTTTCCTGGGAACCGTCGCGCACGCCGAAATCGATCGCACGCACGGTGGGCCCGGAGATGTCGATGGTCGCTCCCCCCAATGCTTGCCCCGCGCGCTTGAGAAGCATCAGCTCCCAGCGTCCGCTCATGACGGCCTCCCGGGTCTGGGCGTAAGGACGCACCAGCGCATGCACACCATGGCGGTTCCGAATGTAAGGCACATAGAGATCATGGTAAAAATCGAAAACCGCGGCCTCATCCCGCGCGCTTTCCGCGGTAAAGCCCTGACTGGCGACGATCTTTTCAAGGGAAAGAAAACGGTGTTTCGTGTGAAACACGGGGGGCGTCCCTTGAAGATCGATGCGCATATCGACCCACCAGGGGAGGCGGGCGAAAGAGTCTCGCGCGAAATAAATTCCCAGGAACGGGGGAATTTTCCACGCCAGCAACGCGCACTCCGGAGACAGACGCTTGACGAGGGCGGGAATCGACCACGCCGGGACCCGGGCCAAAAGGCGTTGCGTGACGGTCCCTTCAAAGGCGATCTTGGCGAGGTAATCTTTCAACGGAAGAGAGCCCGCGACAGCCACGCACAAGGGCCGCCCGCCTGAGCGTTCTCTGCCCTCCAGGATAAACACCTCTCGGCGCCGGAAATAGTGGATTCCTTGCTTGGCGATCGTCCAGGGAGTCGACATCACTCTCCTCTCCAGCGAAGGCGGCCCTCAAGCCAAAGCACCTGTTGGGCGCCCAAGCAGCGCGAAATCGCGCACGGGATCAGGAGATCGCGCGCGTCGGTACGGACCTCGAACAAAGCCCTCCAAGGCCGGACCGTCTCCTCGGCGATTGGAACGGCACGAGATGACTCGTTGACCATCAGGACGTACAGACGACGCTTGTAGAGCCAGGCTCGGGCGCTTGCGCCCGCCGGAACAGCGAATGGAACCGGGGTCTCGACTCCGGCTTCCATGATGGGACGCATCACGGCGATCTCACGGGCTACGCGGGCCAGGGCCTGCCACTCCTCCGGATAGACGCTGAGATCTTTCGATCCCGGGGGAAAAGCAAGGACAAGACCCTTGCGCCCTTTGACCGCGGCCCGCGCGACGAGAAACCGCAGATGCGCCCACGAATCCAAGGAGCCAGCTCCCAAGAGTTGCGTATCGGCCCCCTCAGGGACGGCCGCGTGAAGAGACACTCCAGCCGTTCGCGCGGCCGATTCCATCCCGGCAGGCACGGGAGTCAATAGGCCCAGTTCGAAACCAAGCGCCGTCTCGCAGGCGCAGGCGACCGACACAGCAAGAAGCGCCGCGCTCAGGCACCGCCTCATGAGGACGCCTCCTTGCGCATGCCCGCGATCAAAAAGGCGGTCAAGACAAATAGACGAAAATCATCTAGGAACGGACCGATCATCAACATCACGACAAGACAGCAGAAAAACAGCGCCGCGCCGGCGCGACGATCCCGATCGTCCCAGCGGTCTCGCACAAGGTGGAAAGCGACAAAGCCTGCGGCGACCAGGATCACGGATATCCCCACGACGCCGTTTCGCAAATACCAACGGACATATTGATTCCCGTAAGAAAGCATCGGCTCGTAGCTCGCCGGTCCCCAACCAAGAATGGGCGAGCCGCGTGGGAAGGCCGCGCTGGAATGAACGTTCCCCATCATTGACGGCGCGGCCAGTAACACAAGCAGGATCGAGGAAACGGCATGCACGAGGCGCAGCGGCGCGCGCGAAAAAAACAGACAGTCGATCGCCCAAAGAAAGGCGAGGAAGCCCATGAAAGACGGCGACCCGAAGATCGCCCAATTGCTCACGCCGAGGGACAGCAAAAAGAGCGAAACGTAGAGCGCTCCCGCCAGAGCGGCCTCCATGGACTTGCGAACCGACGCGTCATAGTGCCGAATCAGATAGACGACGAAGACTCCCTGGTAAAGAGGTCGCGACAGCGCGAAAAAATCCGCGGATCCGGTTCGAACGCCGTTGAACGCCAAGGAGTACGCGTAGGAAATTAAATCGAGCAGCGCCAAAAAACAAAATATCATCGCGGCCTGGCGAGCCGGCCGCCGTGTCTCCCAGCCCGAGGGCTGGGTCGGCAGGATCGCTGCGCCGAGCAAGACGGCAGCCGCAGGCAACACAAGCGCGAGGCGACCTTCCAGCAGATTCCCTGGCAAAAACAGCGCGAGCCAAACGAGCCCCCCCATAGGATTGTGAAGTTTCAAGACTCCCCCGATCATGGCGTCTCCGGCTTGCCAGGCAAGAGATTGAGCTCGCGCAAAGTCCCGAGGTTTTTTTCCACGCGTCGCTTTTCGATCACCCACCGCTGGGCGGCGGTCTGACGTCTGGGCTCGAAGGGGGCGAATCGGACCATGGACGCCCGCGCCAGCAGGTTTTCGGCGTCTTCGAATCGTCTGAGACGTTCCAGAGTTCTGCCGGACAGATACAGAACGTCGGAATTGAATGGACGACGCTCGAGCGCGGCCATCGCGTAGCGAAGCGAAAGCCTCAAGAGGACGAAGTCGGTTTTCTCCCCATCTCCCGAGGCCATGTAGGACGCCGCCGACAAGCGGGCCCACAGGACCGGGTTTTCATCGAGCGCCGCTCCCCGGGCCAAAGAGACGATGCGCTCAAGCGGTTCTCCGGGCCTGCTCGCCCGCCACGCCGCGACGGCGGGAACCACCGCCGAGCGCATCAAAGCCAAACAGTAGCCCGCGGCCAGAAGCGCCGCCCCCAAAGAAGGAGCCCTCGATGGCACGGGAACGACGGTTTTATCCGCCCAAGAAGGAGCGGACAGCAGCAGACCCAGCAGGCCGAACAGAACGATCGCGTTGGCCGGGATTTGAAAAGAAAACTCGAACAACGACTGCGCCGCGAAAGCGGCAACCGCGCCCAACGCCCCCCCCATCATCGCGCGCATTTCTCGCGAACGCGCCCTGCGCCAAGTCTGCGCGAAACAATACGCCGCGACGACAACGGCCAACGACGCTCCGAGCAAGCCCAAGAGCCCCGTCTCAAGCGTGAACTCGATCCAGTCGCTGTGCGCGTGGGACGCCGTCCCCAGCAGGGCGAGATCCTGGTAGGAGCTATAAACCGTTTCAAAACTGCCCAGGCCCGTCCCAAATAACGGCGAATCGCGCCACCACCGCCACGCGTCCCCGTAAATGGATAGGCGCCCCATCACATGCCGATCGATCAGCGCCCCCGCGTCGGCGTTGGAGACGACGTGATGATACGTGAAGAATACCATGAGCGCGCCGAAGGCCAGCGAGGCGATCGCGCGCAGCCGACGGGGCAGGGCGTCGCGTTCGAAGTCGGCGGCGAGAAAAGAAACCACGCAGGCGGCCAGGGGGATGGCCAAAAAGGCGGCTTGAGACGAGCAGGCAAAAAGCCCCAGAACGATCAGGAGAATGGCGCCCGCCATGAGCCACCCGGGCTGCGTGAAAAACAGCCCCGAACCGACGGACAAGGACATCAAAAGGATGTTGGCGGCGTGGTCGCGATTGTAATACGAACCGAAACTGAGCTCCTCTCTCATCCAGTGAAAATGTCCCCCCGTGGCCTTCTGAAGCAGGCCCAGGCAGGCCAGGAGCAATCCGATCGAGAAAAGCGCGCGCGCGTACCTGCGCGCGTGGTGATGCGTGACGATCACACGGGGAACGCTCCACGCCACGGCCGCGTAGCTGATCCAAAGGAGTACGGCTGCTCGAGTCTCATAGGGAACCACCGTGAAGGGGCGCAGGGGATAGGGGCAATCGGGCCCCGTCACGGTCGCGAGTTGGAGGCCGCCGAGCCCGGCGACGGCGGCGGGAAACAGCCAGAAGGTGGAACCCGCCAGGGAGCCCGCCGGACGCCCCTTCAAGAAGCAGGCCAAGGCCAGAAGCAAAGCCAGGACTTCAATGGCGGCTCGAGACCACGGCTCCACGCCTCCAAAGGCGAAGACCCCGAACGCCGTCAACGCGTAGAGAAGCCCTTCCAACACCGCGGAAGGGATGCGCGGTTTCATGAGCGCCGGGTTTTCTTTTTCTCCGATTCGACGTAGTCGCGGTAGTATTGTTCGTAGTAGCGGCCGTCCGCGTACGTCATCGTCCCGAGCCGAGCGCCGTTGACCACGCCGCCGAGTATTTTCAGGCCCCCGACGCGCAGGCGCGCGGTTGCGGCCCGGATCAGCGGCACCCGCGTGCGTCCAAAGCGCGTTACGAAAATACTTTGCTTGACGTGACGGCCCCAGAGAAGAATATCGCTGACGGGAAACACCGGGGGACAATCCACGATGACCCGGCTGTAGCGGCCGCGAGCCCAGACAAGAAACGCCTCGAGTTTCGAGGTGTTGAGCAGTTCGGCGGGATTCGGCGGCCGGGAACCGCACACGACGACGTCGAGAGCCTCGACGCCGCTCTTTTGGACGATGTCTTGAATAAACACTCCGGAACCGGACAGGAAGTCGCTGAGACCCTTTTCGTTCGATAGGTGGAAGCTGTGATGCTGCCGCGGACGCCTTAAATCGCCGTCGACGAGGAGGACCTTCTGCCCCAATTGGGCGATCGCCACCGCCAAGTTCGCCGACACGAAGCTCTTGCCCTCCTCCTGAACCGTGCTCGTGACCAGAACGACCGCTTCGCTCTCGATCGCCTCCGCATAGGTGACCATCGTGCGCAAATTGCGAAAGGCTTCGCTCAGGAGGGAAACGTCCGCAGACAGCAGCGGCTCGTACACCTTGGCATCCTTCTTGTGTCGGGAGTAAGGGATCAGACCCAAAAAAGGCAAGCCGAGTTTGCGCTCGACATCATCATGCGTGCGCACGGTTTGATCGAGCATCTCGATCAGCAGCGCGGTAAATCCTCCCAAAACGACGCCACCCAGCAGGCCGAACAGCAAGGCCAGGACCTTGCGCGGGCGAACCGGCTCATCGGGCAGCTTGGGAAGATCGATGATGCGAACGTTATTGCCTTGCAATTGGCCGGACAATTCCGTCTTGAGACTCTGCACGATGTTGCTCACTTCGCGATCGAGGACCTTCTGCATCGAGGTCAGCCTCGATTGAACGGCCAGCACCGCCGGATGGCTTTCCGTGTACTTGACCTGCAGATCGGCCAACTGAGCCTCCGCGGCGAAGATCTGCCCCTTGATGTTCTGAACCAAGGTGTTGTTGACGACCGAAGGCAAAGACTCGCTGATTTTTTCGGCGTCGGCGCCGCTCGTGCGCTGCTGGAGCGCGTCCAACACGTCTTTGGACATGAACATTTGATTGTTCAAGTTCTGCTCGACGAAATATTGGGCGAGGGTCGTGGAGATCTCCATGGCCAGGCGCGGATCCGTGCTGTCAACGTTGACGTAGCAAAGCCGCGTCTTGGGAACAGCCACGACGGCGACCGCCTCGCGCAAGGATAAGACGCCGGAGGCGAAATCCGGAGAATTCGCCAGGTGCAAAGAGGCATAGGCGCGCTCGAGACTGGTGTCGCTGGTGATGAGTTTGTACTGGGTCTGGAAGTACGACTCATCGTCGCTTTCCACCCCCATGCCTTGCTGGGCGATCCCCTTGTTGGCCCGTTCGACGTTGAGCAGGGTCGAGGCCCGAAAAATGGGAGTGGTCAAAAAGGCGTATGCCGCGGCGGACAGAAACACCGACATCGCGATAAACAGAGCGATCCAGCGGCGCCGGAGAATGATTTCCAAATATTGGGACAAATTGATCTCGACGTCCTGGTCGATTTCGGCCATGGTCAAAAGAAACTCTGGGGCACGTAGACCACGTCGTTGGGCTCAAGAACCATGTCCTTCTCCTTCAAGCCCTGTTGCGTGATCGCCTTGACTTCGATGGTGAAGCTGACGCTGGCCCCGTTGACAATGCGCAGCACACGGGTCCGATCTTGGCCGGCGATGGGGGTAAAACCGCCCGCAGTGCTGATCGCCTCAAGAACGGTCAAGCGCGATTCGGTCGGAATGGGATAGGAGCCCGGCCGTTGGACCTCCCCCATCACGAACACCGTCTTATTGCCGTAGTCCTCGATGAACAGGGAGACTTGCGGGCTGACCAAAAACTTCGCCAACTTGCTCTCGATAAGACTTTGCGCCTCGATCAGCGTCATCCCGCCGATTTTCACGGCGCCGATCAGGGGCATAGACACGGCGCCGTTGGCGTTGACCCGGACCTTGCGGTTCATCTCCAAATCCTGGTAAACGGTGATGCTGATCAAATCGGCGGGAGAGATCTTATAGTCCGTCTTGGAACGGGCGACCTGCTGCATGGCCGCGGCGATCGCGGCCGATTCCTCGGCCAACGCCGCCTGCTTCTGCTCCGGCGACAGCTGCGACGCCTGCGCTGCCGACGACGCGGGCGTCTGGCCCTGGACGAGCGCCGCCTGGGACGACCGGAAGGGCTTGGGTCCGGGATTCTCTTTGGACAGATGCTGCGGGGAACGGCACGCCGCCGAGATCATCAACACCAGCGCCAGGCGCGAGAGTCGGTGCATAGCGCGCCTATTATACAGCGTCTAGAACTTAAGCGCCAGGTGCCAGGACGTCTGGTGGTCCTGGTAATTAAACTGGCTTGTGAAAGTCGAATTGCGCTCGCGGTAGATGTAGGACAGACCCGTCGACAGCCAGGCCTGGATGTCATAGGTCGTCCAGACGCCTCCCTGGTAAAGGTCATCACGGCGGTTTTCACGGGCGGCCGTGGAGCCGATAAACTGGGTGTCGGGGTATTTATCCACGCCAAAGGCCGCGTTGACCCCCGCTGAAAGCTTGCGCGGGAACTTGTGTTTGACGTCCAAGGTCGCGTTATTGCTGATGTAGAAGCGGTTGGACGCCGAGATCGACTCTTGAAGGCCGCGCGACAACGCCAGGATCACTTCGGTGCGCTGTGAAGGTTTATAAACGACTTTCGACGACACCGTGAAATTCCGGGTCACCCGGGTCGCCCCCCCGATCGGAGGCTCGTCGTACTCGCGGTAGGTCATGCCGCCCTCCACCTGCCCCGTGATCTTGGGCGCCAACACCCCGCTCACGCCGAAGCCGAAATCGTGGGACTTGTTGTTCTTGTCTTGATCCGGGAGCTCGCGAAAAACGGTGTAATGCGTGACGGCGCGGTGGTAGGAAACATAGAGCTTGGTCTGCGGCTGAACTTTGTAGCCGACGTTGAAGCCGGCGCGCTGGGTGTATCGGTTGAGCAGCCGCCCGATCGCGGGCCCTAAGTACTTGTGGACGGTATGGCTGGCGTCGACGCCTGCGGCCACGCGCCCTTTCGACGGATTGTAGTCAAGCGCGGCGTAGACCTCGTTATACCAACGGCGATTGCGCTCGACCAGCTGGGAAAACGCCTGATCGGTCGTGTTCTCATACCGGTCGCCGGCGCTGAAGGTCAGCCCGTAGGCTCCGGTGTAGACGTAATCGAGATGCGCGCGCTGATTGATCGCGTCATTCGCCTTGGGATCGGTGGTGTAGTTTTGGAACTCGACTCCGTAGCCGGCGGAAATGTTGTGCAGCTGACGAATGGGCAGAACGGTCTCGAGGGCGAGCTCGTTCTTCGTGATCCAAGAACTCTTGACGCCGCCCCCGACGATCGCTCCGTTGGGCTGATCGCGCGGAACGAGGTAGATGTTGGAGTCGTACACCTCGGTCAACTGGTAGAAGGGGTGGATGGCGAGCTGGCCGAAATGGATATTGGGCTGCTTGTATTGGGTCAGCCAATCCAGGCTGACGGCTCCCGCGGAGGCGGAAACGCACGGCAACACGAGAGCGATGAGGCGAACTATGGAGCGCATATTCTATCCTTAAAAAAACACCGAGATCGATTGAAAAAAAGGGACCCAGTCCCACTGGAATTTGGACTGGGTCCCCATACAAACCTCTTTTATATCAGTTGCAACTGCTTTGCAGCGCGAGCGGCCCGTAGCCCCCGCACGTGTCGCTGTTCTCTTCTTCGGGCCCCGAGGGCGACAGCGGCGGCGGGTTATAAGGCGGATTGTTGTTGGCCAGGGGAGAGAAACCGCCGTTCCCGCTGCCGCGGGGCGGCTCGCCGATGTCGTCAAGGGAGTTCGTCGAATTGGGCGTCCCTTGAGGCGTTCCGACCGGGTTCCCGGCGATGGAATCGCGGATATCGTCGGATTGTCCGCGCGACACGTTCAGAGGGTGCCGGGGCCGAATGCGGTTTCCCGCGACCGCGTCCTTGATTTGGTCCGGCGCGGGCACGTTCAGGGCGAGCTCCGGGGCCTTCTTTTTGACGGACACCGCACCGATGATGCACAAAATGATGATGACGACCGCATTTCTGACGCGCTTCATCCCGCCTCCGAACCTCGTGTTCCGAAATAGTTGGACGAATCCCTGACTAACATGGTAGGATATCGACGATCGTCGTGCAAGCGCCTTTGGACCTGCCGTGTTGTGGACCAAAAGGCCTATGTCGCGGGTCATGGGATAGCGGGGAGTCAAATGAACTCAGTTGCAGAGCAATTGCGCAACAATGAGCTCTGGACGATCAGCGTCCAGCTCTTGATCCTCTACGTCGTCACCGTCGCCTTATTCCTCGGCGCGCATGCGATCAACCAAAAAGTGCTCGCCTCGAGCAAGGAGGCCGTCTCGAAGGGGAAGGCCTCCGCCTCGGCGCTGGCCTTCATCCTATTTTCCGCCGTCAACATCATGTGCGTCGCCACGCTGGCTTATCTCGCGAGGAAAACGGGCGAAACGCCCCGTTTGGCGATGGTCGGAGTTCCCTTGTTTCTCCTTCTGGAAAAGCATGTCAGCGCCATGCGCGCCGTTCCCGAGCACCGCCGGTTCAACATGGTCGCCGCAGCCGCAGTCGCCGCCGGGGCGCTCGGCGGCATTTTCGCGTTCATGCCTCACGCCCCGTTCAAATAAGCCCTCGAGCGATCCTGAGCCCGTGCAGGGTCAGGTTCGGCTCGTATCGGACCGGCCCTAGATCAGCCAGAAACAGAGGCGCCAATCCGCCCGTCGCGACGATCTCCGGCCGCCCCCCCATTTCGTTCTTGGTCCGGGACAACACCTCCCGAATCATTCCGAGGTAGCCGTAATAGAGCCCGGCCCGGAGGCAATGCTCGGTGTCTTTGCCGATGACGGACCGGGGACGGCGAACATCGACGAGGGGAAGCTTGGCCGTAAACTCGTGCAGCGCGCGCGCCGCGCTGCGAGGACCCAGAAGAATGGCCCCGCCGACGTAGGCTCCCGCGGCGTCCACGCAATCGAACGTCGTCGCGGTGCCGAAGTCGATGCCGATCGCCGAGCCCTTGCATATCGCGCGCAGGGCCAGGGCGTTTAAAATGCGGTCGGCGCCGACCTGCTTCGGAGAGCGGACCTTCAAGGCCAGGCCCAACGGCGAGCACGGCGTCACGAAAGCGGCCTTGAGTCCGAAGGAATGCGAAATCGCCGCCGACACCACCCGATCCAAAGCCGGAACAACCGAGCCGACAACCGCCGAATCGGGCAGGCCCGAACGCCGCCGAAAAGGGCCTATCAAGGCTTTGGCGTACCACCCGACGGAGCGCCGAAGATCGGTCTCGATCCGCCATTGACGAATCAGCCGATCTCCGGCGAAGACTCCTACGGTCAGGTTCGTATTGCCGACGTCGACGGCAAGCAGCAACTTACTTGAGCGCCCCGACCAACTCCTTGACCGCCCCGGCGGATTTCAACAACGCCGAGCGCTCATCGACCGTCAAGTTGAGTTGAATGATGGATTCGATGCCCCGCGCTCCCAGCTTGCAGGGAACTCCCACGAACACGCCATCGATGCCGTACTCCCCTTCCAAAAGCGCCGCGCAAGGCAGGATTTTCTTCTTGTCCTTGACGATCGCCTCCACCATCTCCGCGGCGGCAGCCGACGGGGCGTAATAAGCGGAGCCGGTCTTGAGCAGCTTGACGATCTCCGCGCCCCCGTCTCGCGTGCGTTGATTGATCGCCTCGATCTTCTCCTTAGAGAGGAGTTCGGTGATCGCGATGCCGTTGACCGTCGAGAAACGGGGCATAGGAACCATGGTGTCTCCGTGTCCTCCCAGCACCATGGCATGAACGTTTTCCATCGAGACATCCAGGGCATCGGCGATGAACCAACGCATCCGCGCCGAGTCAAGCACGCCGGCCATTCCGATGACGCGGTGCTTGGGGAACTTGGACGTCTTGAGCGCCACCGAGCACATCGCGTCCAGAGGATTCGAGATGATGACCAGGATGGCGTTCGGGGAATACTTCACCGTGTTTTCCGTGCACGACTTGACGATGCCGGCGTTGGTGTTGAGAAGATCGTCGCGGCTCATGCCGGGCTTTCGCGGAATGCCCGCCGTGATCACGACGATGTCGGAGCCGGCCGTCGGCTCGTAGGACGTCGTGCCGGTCACTTTCGTGTCGTACCCGTAAACCGGTCCGGACTCCATGATGTCGAGGGCTTTGCCCGCGGGCATTCCCTCCATAGCCGGGATGTCAACGACCACGACCTCATCGGCCACCTCCAGTTCGGCCAGACGCTGGACCAGCGTCGCTCCCACATTGCCGGCACCGATCACCGTCACCTTCTTTCGAGCCATAGCTTCCTCCTTTGAATCCTTCACAACGGTATGTTCCCGTGCTTTTTGGGAAGCCGTTGAACCTTTTTTCCCCTCAAGAACTTGAAGGCCCTAATCACCTTCGGACGGGTTTTTCGCGCCTCGATGACCTCGTCGATATAACCTCGCTTGGCGGCTTGAAACGGCGACGCGAACTTCTCGGTGTACTCTCGCACCAACTCAGCCCGGCGCTTCTCGGGCTCCTTGGAGGCCTTAATCTCGGCCTTATAGAGGATACTCACCGCCCCCTGCGGACCCATCACCGCGATTTCCGCGCATGGCCAGGCATAGTTGACGTCGCCCCGGATATGCTTGGAGCTCATGACGTCGTAGGCGCCGCCGTAGGCCTTGCGCAGCACCACCGTCACCTTCGGGACGGTGGCGCGGCAATAGGCGTAGAGCAGCTTCGCCCCGCGCCGAATG
>JBBTHA010000118.1:0-21309 GCA_038060535.1 Elusimicrobiota bacterium
CGACTTGATGAAGGCGCAGGCGCGCCTGCGAAACCCGTTCCATCGTCTGACCACGCCCGAAGACATCGCCGAAACCATCCTCGGTTTGTGCGGCCCGACCTTGCGCTGGGCCAACGGCAGCATCATCCGCACCGACGGCGGCGAGGCGATCTCCGGTCTCTAATGAGCGTTCCTTTCAATATCCTAGGAATGGGCTGGGCCCTGCCCAAAACGGAGCTGGACAACACGTTCCTGCATGAAACCGTCGGGCTCAAAAAGAGCCCCGATTGGGTGCGTTCGCGTCTGGGCATCGAGCGCCGCTATTCGGTTCTGTCGAAAGAATACATTCGCGCCACTCTCAATCGGGACCCGGTCCAGGCCGTCATCCATGCCCGAGCCAACGGCGAAACTCCGATCACGCTGGCGGTGCGCGCCGCGCAGAAGGCCTTGGCCCGCAGCGGAGTGAAACCGGATCAAATCGGCCTGGTGGTGTGCAATTGCGACACCCCCTTTGACCTTGTTCCTTCCAACGCCCACGCCATCGCCAAGGCGCTCGGCATCGGCTCCGGCCCCCACATGGATGTCAACACGGCCTGCTCCTCCTTCGCGCGCCACATGAAGCACCTTGCCGACCTCAACGAAAAAGCCTGGCCGCAGTTCGCCTTGACCGTGCAGACGGGCTGCTACACGACCCGCACCGATTACTCGCCGGACAGCCACGACGGCTACATTTGGGGCGATGGGGCCGCCGCCCAGCTGTGCTCCCTGCGCCATCCAGGCCGCCTGAAAATCGAGCCCCTGGTCTTCGATAGCGCGCCTGAGGACGCCGACGACGTGGTCGTCGACGCGGCGGGCCATTTCCGTCAGGACGGCGCGAAAGTCCGCGAGTTCTCCATCCGCAAGACCGTGGAAATGTTCGAGCTCATCGCCGCCCAAAAAAAACTGTTCGCCGAAGACGTTCACACCGTCACGCACCAAGCCAATTTTGTCATGCAGCAGTCCATCATCGGGCACCTGCATCTGCCCGAGGAACATCACATCAGCAATGTGCAGACTCAGGGCAATATCGCGGCAGCCGGCATGCCCTCGGCCGTGGCTCAACACCTCGGTAAACTCAAGAAAGGCGACCAAATCGTCTATGCGGTCCTGGGGGCCGGACTGGCTTGGGGCGGCGGTCTCATGGAGGTGCAGTAATGCCAGACATCGCCGTCGTCACGGGCGCTTCGGGCGGAATCGGAGCGGCGGTCGCGCGCGCAATCCACGCCAAATCCGGGGGACAGCTGGCCCTCTGTCTTCATTACAACGGCAACGCGTCCGCCGCCGCAGCACTCTCCAAGGACATCTCCGGCTCGGTGACCGTGCAAGCCGATCTCTCCACGGCCGCCGGGCGCAAAACCCTTCTCGAAACCGCGCTGTCCATGGGAAATCCCTACTGCTTGGTCAACAACGCCGGCATCGACCGCCCCCATGAGGCGGCCTTGCTCATCGACGAGTCTTCCTTCGATAAGATCATGGACACCAACCTCCGGGCCCCCTTGTTTTTGATGCGCGATTTCGCCAAGGAAATGGCCCGCAACGAATCGGGAGTCATCGTCAACATATCGTCGGTGCTCGCCCGCAAAGCCGTCGTCGGTTCCGCCGTCTACCGCGCCTCCAAAGCGGCGCTGGAAGCCTTGACGCTGCAATTTGCCTCGGAGCTGGGCCCCAAGGGCGTGCGCGTCATCGCCGTCGCTCCGGGATTTATTGAAACTCCCATGACCGCCGCCATCGACGAGTCGCAGCGCGCCGCCATCAAAAAAGACGTGGCGCTGGGCTCCTTTGGCACCGCGGACTCGGTGGCCGAGAGCGTCTGGCACGCGATTGAAAACCAGTATCTCAGCGGCGCCGTGCTGGCCGTCGATGGAGGCATGGGTCTGTGACCATGCCCCTGCCGACTCCCGCCGAACTCCTCAGCTTGGTCCCCCAGCGTCCTCCGCTGCGCTTTATCGACCGAATCGTGGAAGTCGACGACGAACAGATCGTCTCCGAGTACACCTGGAAGGACGCCGACTGCGCCGGACATTTCCCCGGGAACCCGGTTGTGCCAGGCGTCAAAATGGTGGAGATGGGCGTTCAAACCGGCCTCGTGGCCTGGGGAATTTACTGGATGCGCCAACGGGTTCAAGGCGGGGAATTGATCCGCTTAAGACCCTTATTGACCCGGCTCGAACAGGGACGCTTTAAAAAAATGGTACGCCCTGGAGACACCCTGGTCTGTCGAGCGCGCCTTGCGGGCGCCAAAGCGCCGAGCCAAGGGGCCCTGAGCGCGAACGTTGACATCTCCTTTCGTGGAGGCTCCAAGGACGGCGAAATCGCCTTCAGCGCGATCGCCTCCGGCCTCTGGGTCGACAAGGACTGCGAGAAACAACCATGAGCCGATACCCCAAACGGATCGTCGTCACTGGAATTGGAGCCGTCGCCCCGAACGGGCTGGGCGTGGCCGCCTATCGAGAGTCATTGATGGCCGGGCGATCGGGCATCACGCATCATGACGAACTCAAGACCCTCAACTTCGCCTGCCAAATCGGGGGCAAACCTCCCGTCGGCCCCGATGAGGCCGAGGCCTTGGCGGGCACAGCCGACCTGGCCAAGCTCAACGAGGCGATGGTCTACGCGACCATGGCGGCCGTCGAAGCCGCGCGCATGTCGGGGATCTCCGTGGATTTGAAAAAGGGCTACAACGACACTCCGGTCGATTGGACCACCGGAGCGATCATCGGCTGCGGCATCGGCGGCATGGACACGATGCTCGATGACATGGCGCCCGTCATGGCCCATGCCGGGGCACAGGACGAGGGGATGGGATGCCGTCCCATGGGCGCCGATATCGTGCCGAAAATCATGGAAAGCTCGGTCTCGGTCGCCGTGGGTAAGTTCCTGGGCTTGGGCGGACAGACGACGACCAATTCCTCGGCGTGCAATACCGGGACCGAGGCGATCTTCGAAGCCTTCAAGCACCTCCAGCTCGGCTATTGCGACTCGATGTACGCCGGCGGCGCCGAAGGCACTCATCCGGGCACCTGGTCGGGCTTCGACGCCATGCGCGACGTCTTGTGCTCCAAATTCAACGATAGGCCCGAGAAGGGCTCCCAGCCCATGGGTGTGGGGGCCTGCGGCTTCGTGCCGGCCGGCGGGGCGGGCGTTCTTCGACTGGAGACCCTCGAGAGAGCGCGCGCCCGCGGCGCGAACATTCTCTGTGAAATCATCGCCGCGTATTGCAACAGCGGCGGCCAACGCGACGGCGGCACGATGACCTTTCCCAACCCCGAGGGCGTCGTGCGCTGCATACGTCAAGTCATCACAGACGGCGCGCTCGACCGCGCCCGACTGTCTTTAATCAACGGACATCTGACCTCCACCGGCGCCGATCCCCGCGAAATCGCCAGTTGGATCAAGGCCCTGGAGCTGCCGCTCGATCGCTTCCCCCTCATCCAGTCGACGAAATCCATGATCGGCCACACCCTGGGCGCGGCGGGTGCCCTGGAGTCCGTCGCCGTCGTCGACCAAATCGTCAACGGCTACGTCCATCCTTCGATCAATTGCCAGGACGTCCACCCCCAAATTCCGATCGGCGACAGCATCCCCCACGCCGCGCTGAAAAAAGAACTGGAATACGTCATCAAGGCCTCGTTCGGATTCGGCGACGTCAACGGCTGTCTCCTCTTCAAACGCTGGGACGGAAAATAATAGAATCTGCTTTACCTTAGGAGGATTGAAGAACATGGCATTTATGCGCAAGCAGGCGGTCATCGAGGCGATCGATCTCAACACCATCACCCCGGAAGACGCGGAGAAAAGAATCATCGCGGGCGTCAAGAAGTACGCCTCCAACGAGACCAATTACGCCTCGGCCGACGCCAACACTCCTTACCTGGGCCACATAGTCGGCATGGGCATTGAATCCTCAAATCTCGCCGACATCACGATGTCCATTGAACGCCAGTTCCTCACCAAAATGACCGCAAAAGTCCCGGTCTCGGCCAACTCGAACGAGTTTAAATTCGCCCCCGGGGAGCTGGGCAAGCTGCGGATTCTCGATGGTCAAGACGCCTTGGCCGCCACTCCCGGCCTGTCAGTCAAGATGCTCATGGACCTCGGGCACATGCCCAGACACGAGACCTACCTGGAGTCGGTGATGTCGTTTGCCTACGTCATGGCCTGCGGCGACGGTTGGAAAATGGCCGACGCTCTCAAGAAAATGGCGGCCAAAACCGAGAAATTCGCCGGCACCGAGCGCACCGACGCCGTTGCCAATCTACGCACGCTCGCCGCGCAGGCCAAGGAGTACGACGCCACCCTGGCCGACGCGGCCAAGCTCGCCGCCTCCAAGGCCAAGAGCTACGCCAACGACAAGGCCGGCTACGACGCGTTGAACGTCGAGCTGAGCTTGACGCTCGACAAAATCAAGGGCCTTTCCGCCGGGGGCGACGCCGCCGCGCTGGCCAAAATTCGGGGCGAGGAGGCGGAAATCCGCACCCGCTTGAAGATGAGCTCGGCCAAGCTGCGCGTCTCCCAAGAGATTTCCGACGCGGCCGGCAAGCGCCGAGCCATTGAAGACAAGAAAGTCTCTTCGGTGCGAGCCGCCCTCCAGGAGGCCGTCTCGCTCGCCGAAAAGATTTCCTAAGGCATGGCGCTGACGCCAGAGGACCTCAAAGCCCTCCGGCTCCAGAAGCGTATAAGCTGCGCGCTCTCGCTGCCGGTGTCGCTGATGGTCGCGCTGTTGGCGCGTTTTTATTTTCGCTACCGCCTGGACGCGGACATCGAACAGGTTCGAGCCCGCGTTTGGGAAAAGCTCGATCGCCACGAGGGCCCCGTCATTTGGGCGGCCAACCATCTCACGCTCATCGACAGCTTCCTGGTCTATTGGGCGATTTTTCCCCTGCGGCGCCTGCACCAGGCGCACCGCATCCCTTGGTCCACGCCCGAATACACCAACTACTACAAACTCGGCGGACCGCTGAGAAGCGCGCTGATCCGCCTTTTGCTTTACCTGTGCCGCTGCATCCCGTTTTTGCGCGGGGGAGAAGATGCCGCAAGCGAAGCCTGGCGCCAAAAAGCCTTCGACAAATGCGCCTGGGCCCTGCGCGAGGGCGGCGCGGTGTTCGTCTATCCCGAGGCGGGGCGCTCGCGCTCGGGCTGGCTTGAGCCTCGCCGCCCGAAGGACTTTCTCGGACGCTTGGCCCTTGAAGTCCCCTCCTCGAAGTTCCTGTGCGTGTATCTTCGCTCCGATGGCCAGATCGCCACCACCTCCTGCCCGCCTACAGGGGATCGGATTCGCGTCATCGCCGACGTCATCGACGGGGCCCGCCCGGGTGAAACCAATCCCCGCGACGTCAGTCAGCGGCTCTTCGATCGCCTGGCCCTCATGCAGCTGGAGTGGTGGAAGACCTCCGACATGGCGCGCAACTGCGGCGGCAACGACGTCATCGATCTCGCCTCTCCCCTCCTGAGGGAGAATTTCTCCGAAGATTTGACGCAAGCCGACGAGGATTGGCTTGCGCGCCACCTGACGCACCGCGAGCTGGAGTATCTATCGGAGCAAGGCCCGGACAATCTTTTCCGCGTCTTCTGGCGCTTTTTCTGCGCCAAGGAAGCCTGCCATAAGGCCCTTGGCCGCGCGATCATCGTCGTCGCCAACGGCGCCTTCCGCGAGATCGAAGTCGATCTCTTCAAACGCAAGGCCATCCATCTTCCCACCGGTTTGCAGCTCGATATACGCTTTACCGACGACGACCCCGACGCCCTGCACTGTCTGGCCGTCCTGCGCGGCGGCTTTATCGGCGACGATGAGACCGAAGCAGACATTCTCTGGAAGGTCGCCCGAGTTCCCCCCGGCGTCGCGCCGGGGGCTTTCGTGCGGGAGCTGGCTCTCGATTTCATCGCCTCCAGCAACGATGAGATCGGCTCATCGGCCCGCCTGGCGCTGACCGAGGCGGGCGGCCTGCCCGCGGTCATCTGGCGCAGCATCCCACAGGACTGGAGCGTTTCCCTCTCCCACTCCGGACGCTACGCGGCGTGCTCCTTCATGATCGCATGAAAACGAACACCTTATGACCGCGCCCCTATGCGTCGTCTTCGCCGGACAATCGGTCCAAGAGAGCGGCATGGGAGCTGAACTTCTCCAAATCCCCGCCGCACGCGAGGTCATCGAGCGCCTCAAGCCTTCCCTGGGGGCCGACTTGCCGACGCTGCTGACCACCACGGCCGAAAGCGAGCTCGCCCTCACCTTCAATGCCCAACGAGCCATCCATGCCTCGCACGTCGCCCATTGGATGGCCTACAGACGCGCCCATCCCGAGGTCCTTCTCAACGGCGCCATCGGCCATTCCATGGGTGTGGTCGCCGCTCTCGTCGCCGCCGAGGCTTTAAGCGTCGAGGACTCCGGACTTTTGATCGCCGCTCGCGCCCAGGCCTTTCGCGACTGCTGCGCCGGTTTCAACGAACCCATGGGCCTGGCCGCGGCGTCCTGCGAGGATTTCAACGATGTGGCCCAGTCCGTGGGCGAGGTGCCCGGGGTCTCGGTCGCCTTATGGAACACCGTGGGCAGTGGAACCCTGGGAGGGACCATGGCCGCCCTCTTGGCCTACGCCGATAAAGCGCACGCCGAGGATTGGCCGGTCCGAACCCAGGCGCTCAAGGTCGAAGGGCCCTATCACACCGCCGCCTTCGAACCCGCCAAAGCGCCGCTACGCGCCGCCCTGGCCTCCATTGTAATCCAGACTCCGCGGGTGCCGGTGTTCATGGGGACCTCCGGACGGGCCGAAACCGATCCCGGCAAAATCAAGGATTTGCTCGTCGAGCAAACCGTCGCCTGCGAGCGCCATCTCGACGCCGTGCGCGCGGCTTACGACGCCGGCTGCCGCGATTTCATCGAAGTGTCCTTCAAGGCCCAGCCAATCCGCTGGATCGGCGAGCAGCTCATCGACGCGGCGGGCAACCCGCGTCGCGACGTCAGCGCCCGCTTCCTGCCCACAAGCGAACTGAGAGCCTGAGCTCGGGCCTATTCGAGAGGGTTCTCGCTGGGCAGGACGCTTTGTTGCTTCGCCCCGCACGTTGATCCTATGTCCTGTATCGGCATAAATATCGGCGCCATCACGGTGAAAGTGGCGGCTCTTCGCGGCGAGGCCCGCAGCGCCGCCGTTCTGCCCCATCAAGGCCGCCCGCTCCAAGTCATTCAAGACATCCTCGCCCGTCCCGAATTCGCCGACGCGAGTTATTTCGGCGTCTCCGGCCAACTCGGCCATGTGTCCGAAGTGGCGGCGGTCGAACGCGCACTCCGTGAGATCGACGGTCCGTTGGACGCGGTCGCGTCCCTGGGAGGCGAATCCTTCCTTGTTTATCTTCTCATGGACGGCAGGATCGCCAACGTCCTGTCCCACAATAAATGCGCGGCGGGAAGCGGCGAGTTCTTCGTCCAGCAAATCGGACGCATGGGGCTGAACATGGAGGAGGCGATTTCTCGGTCCTTCAACGGCAAGGCCGTGCCCCTGGCCTCTCGCTGCTCGGTCCATTGCAAGTCCGACATCACCCACAAACTCAACCGCAGCGAAGCCTCGCCCGACGATATCCTTTACTCGCTTCATGATGGGATGTCGAACATGGTCGTCGCCTTGTTGGAGAAAAGCGGGCGGGAGCTCAAGCGCGTGCTCTTGATCGGGGGCATCACGCGCAACGATGCGATGCTTGCCGCCTTGCGCGCCAAGATGCCGGGCACCGAGTTCATCGTGCGGCCCGAAAGCCCCTGGTTCGAGGCCTGGGGAACCGCCCTGCTCGCGCGCGACACGCCCATCGAACGGTCGCCCAAGATCGCCCCTCAACCTGTCCTCGGGCGCCTGCCGCCGCTCCCTCTTTACGGCCACCAGGTGCACGTGATCGCCGAACCCTCCGCGCAAGAGGTTCCCGAAGGGCCGTTGGTTTTGGGTCTCGATGTGGGATCGACGACGACCAAGGCCGTTTTGATCGATCCGTCGACGCACACCATGGTGGCGTCTCATTACGGACGCACCAAGGGCAATCCCATCGCCGCGACCCGCGAGTGTCTTCAGGGCCTTATCGAGCAAGCGGGCAATCGCCCGGTCGGATTGATCGGCACGACCGGCTCGGCTCGAGAGCTCGCCGGCGCCTATCTCGACACCGAGCATGTCTACAACGAGATCTCGGCCCACGCGGCGGGAGCGGCGCACTACGATCCCGACGTCGACACCATTTTTGAGATCGGGGGACAGGACTCCAAGTATATCCATTTGCGCAACGGCGTCCCGGTCGACTACGCGATGAACGACGCCTGTTCGGCGGGGACAGGCTCCTTCCTGGAGGAGAGCGCGCAAAGCGACCTCGGCGTCGGCGTCTCGGAGATCGGCGACCTGGCGCTGGCCGCCTCGTCTCCGGTGCACTTCAAGGCGACGTGCGCGGCCTTCATCAATTCCGACATTCGTCTCGCCCAACAGCAGGATCACCCCCGCGACAACATCATCGCAGGATTGGTGTATGCCATCGCCGGCAATTATCTCAATCGAGTCAAAGGCACTCGCCCCGTGGGCAAGAAAATCTTCCTGCAAGGGGGCGTCGCTCTCAACCGCGCCGTCGGCCACGCCTTCGCCCACAGCGTCGGCCGCCCCGTCGTGATCCCGCCCCACCCGGAATTGCTCGGCGCGCTGGGAGTCGGACTCCTGGCCCTCAAGCGATCTCAAAAGGAGGAGCGCGCAAGCGATCTGCTGTCTCTGGGAGCGGCGGAGATGAAGCACGTCGGGAGGTTCACGTGCGGCGCCTGCAAAATGCGCTGCGCCATCGACCGCTTCGAGGTCGCCGGACGACGGTTCCCCTTCGGAGGCCGCTGCAGCCTTTATGAGAACGTCAACAAACGCAAAACCCGGACCGAGGCGGCCACGGACCTGGTCGAAAAACGCGCGGACGTGATCTTCCAACCTCCCCCCTCTCCCGCACGCCCCGCGCCGGCGCGCAAGAGAGTCGAGCGCTCCTCTTGGAGCATGGGACCGGCCTACGAGCGCGCAAGATCCTTCGTGCGGGACTCCATGGCCCGAGACCCCGTCGCGCCTTTGATCCATGAGTCGCGCGTCGGCATTCCCAAAGCTTTGACGACGCACTCGCTTTTTCCGCTGTACTCGACGTTCTTCTCCCGCATCGGCATGGAGGTCGTGCTCTCGGACGTGGATCCTCGAGGAGATCTGAGCACGCATTCGGGATTTTGCTTCCCCGCGCAAATCGCTCACGGCGCCGTCCTGGATCTGGCGAAAAAAGGCGTGGACCTGGTCTTCATTCCCAACGTCGTGCGCATGCCGCATCCGGACCAGCACAAAGACTCCTACCTGTGCCCGATCACGCAGGCCGGGCCGTATTTCCTATCCAAAGCCTTTCCCGATCGCCGCTTTCTCTCCCCGGTGCTCGAGTTCATCAACGGCTACGAGACCTCTTCCTCGTTGATCGACATGGCGGTCGCAGAGCTTGGTGTCGACTACGAGTCGGCCGCCGTCGCCTGGGCGTGCGCCGTGCGTGCCCTGGCGTCGGCGGAACGGACTCTGCGCGACCTCGGCAAGCAGGCCCTTGAATCGGCCATCGCCTCCGGCAAGCCGACCGTTCTTCTGGCCGGACACAGCTACAACGCCTTCTCCCCGGAGGCCTCGCAATCCGTCGGAAAAAAACTCTCCAGCATGGGAGTCGCCGTCATCCCCACCGATTGTCTCATGCCGGTCGGCGAAGGCCCCACCTCCTGGCACTTCGCCAATCAAATCTTGAACGCCGTGGGGCTGGCCAAACGCCATCCCAACTTGTTTTTGCTGAGCATCAGCAATTTCAGCTGCACGATCGACGCGTTCACGCACTCCATCCTCGCCGCCGAGCTGGCGTCCAAACCCTATCTCGTCCTCGAAATCGACGCGCACACCGCCGACGCCGGGGTCCAAACGCGGCTGGAAGCCTTCTTGGATATCATCCACAATGACCGCGACGCTCAGACCTCCGCCGCCAAACCTTTCACGCCCTGCCGCCTTGCCCCCGGAGGCCGCGTCGTCCGCTCGAACGGAGAATCCGTGCCGCTGACCGATCCCCGGGTCAAAATCTACTTTCCGAACTTCTCCCAATACCACACCCGATCCCTGGCCATGGCCGCCGGCTGGCTCGGCCTGCACCCCGGGGCGGTCTTCGACCTCGAGCGGACCCAACTCGACAAAGGGCTGCAACACACATCCGGCCGCGAATGCCTCCCCCTGCCGATCTGCATCGGCCAGCTGCTGCAGATCCACGAGCAACGGCAGGCGGGAGAGATCTCGGGGTTTTACATGCTCCAGGGCGGCGCGCCCTGCGTCAGCGACGCCTACATGGGGTATTTCAATCGCTTCCTCGGCGAACAGCGCCTCAACGACCTGTTCATGTTCAACCCCCAGCCGGACAACGAATATCTTGGATTTGACAAAACCGTCCTCTCCGGGCATCTCGCTCAGGCGATCATCCTAGGCGACATCCTAGTCGAGATCGATCACGTGCTGCGCGTCGTGGGAGGACCGGACTCGCTTGAACGACTGCGGCGGGACTGGGAGACTCTGGCCCGAGGCTCCCGCTCGCGCGAGCAATTCCATGCCGAACTCCCCGCATTTATCGAGCGGCTGCAGCGGCTGCCTCGCACCATAGATCCTCGCGACTGCCCCCGCGTCGTCGTGGCCGGCGATTTCTTCACCCGCTTCAGTCCCTTTTTCATGGATGGCGTGCGCGACCGCTACGCCGACCGCGGAATCATCCTCAAACCGGTCGACCTCAGCGAATTGTTTCTTTACGTCGCCTACCATCCCTTGGCCGAAACAGCCGGCGCCTGGGGAATGAAGCCGGGAGGCCTGGCCCTGGCCAAGGCCTGCACGAAGTTGTTCCACCCTCAGGGAAAAGAGTACATCCGGCATTGGGTCAGCTACAACACCTTGAAATTCGGCGAGGTGCGCTACCGCGAACTCTTCGAGAAGACGGGCCTTCTGGTCGCCGGGCCCAACGCGGTCTCCTCCATTTTCGAGAGAGGAGCCGAGCATGTCTCGCCCGCGATCTACGGGGAGCTTCTTCCCACGGTGGGAAAGGGGCTCGAGGCCGCCCAAGAAGGCTATGCCGGCATGCTCGTCATCGGACCCTTCAACTGCCTGCCCTATCGGATTTCCGAAGCGATTCTCAAGCCTCTCCACCTCCGTCAAGGGATGCCGATTCTGACCTACGAAAGCGACGGCTACGCCGTTTCGCCCTCCACGCTCAGGCAGGTGGACGTCCACATTCAGCAGGTGCTCTCCTACTCGGCCAGACGCCAGCTGGCGCCGACGTGACCGCCCCCTCCTGAAAAGAGCATTGAACCCGGCTCCCGACCCGCCATCGACACGCCATCGGCCGCCCCTGGCAAAAGCGCCAAATAGACGTACAATAGGGAACGCATGCAGACCTCCGAAAAAGAACCGTTCCGGCTCCGCTTTCTGCTGGAGCGCGACTACCTTGCGCGTCGCGTGCAAAACCTCCGCTCCTTAAAGGACGTGCTCAAGCGCGTCGGCGGCTTATTGCTTTACGTCTACTATCGTTTTTTCGAGCATTCCTATTTCGTCGTCCGCTATCGCATCCTCAGGCGCTCATATTACGGTTTGGAGAGAGCTTACTACGCGGTCCGCGGCTGGGTGCTTCTGGTGTGCCATTGGGTCTACAGCTATCGCTACAAAGAGCGGTTACACAGACTGCTCGACGTGACCCTTGACTGCTCGCAGTTATCCGCGAAACGGATCGTTCAAACAAAGATCGCCTTACCCCTGTGCAGGGTTTTCTCCGCGCGCCAAGAAGCGCACGCCGTCGCCGACGCCATCTATGTCGACCTCGCCAACGGCTACTTCCAGGCCGGCGACACCCGGAGCACGATCGCGACCTTGGAGGCGTTCCTCCATCACGTTCGTGAACGCGACAATATCTTCCTGCGAAACAAAATCTTGAATAAGCTCGAGTACGTCAAGAAAGAGAGCGTTCTGACGTCGAAACCCTTGAAGCTGGAAGTCGCTTTGACGGGCCGCTGCAACATCAAATGCGTGATGTGCGTCCAAGACGGATCGCACGCCGGGGAGTTGACCCAAGAACGCTGCGACGAAATCCGCGCCCACATGCCCTACCTCGAGATGATCAACTGGATCGGAGGCGAGGTGTTCATGTCGCCGTTTTTCGAGCCTCTCTATGACGAGGCGGCGCGCTACCCTCGCTTGAAGCAAAACATCATCACCAACGGGCTCTACATCAACGAGCGCTGGGCGGAAAAGCTGGCCAAGAACTCCGGCATCCTGCTCGTTTCCATCGACGGGCTGACGACGGAGACTTACGAACGCATCCGCAGAGGCGGGAAGTTCAACAATCTGACGGCGTCGCTGACTTGCTTGAAAACGGCCTTCGCCGCGCATCCGCGCGCCGATGAGACCAACCGGCTGGCCATGAACTTCATATTGATGAAGGATAACCTCCACGAACTGATGTCCATCCTCGATTTCGCGCAGCGATTCGGCATCAACCTGGTGCAGATCGGCAACCTCCTGAAGTTCGAACCTGAGAGCGTCTATCAAGCCCAGCGCATCGACACCGATCCCGCTCTCGTCGATTGGTTCATGGACACAGCCAGGCCCTGGCTGCTTCGGGAAGGAGCCGCCAGGAAAATCAAGGTCGAACCCATTCCGACTTTCGACCGACCGGCCAAGCCGTCGCAGACCGCGCCGACACCGGGATATGTCCCGACGCCGCCCCACAACCCCCCCGATTCGCCCTGCCCCTATCCCTGGAGCAGTTTTTCCGCCGACGACAAGGGCCGCGTGCGCCCCTATTGCCGCTGCGGACGCGACGAGACCTTCGCGGGAAACGTTTATGAAGAGACCATCGCCTCCGCCTGGAACAGCGCGGGAATGGGCCGTTATCGCCTGCTTGCCAGGAACATCGATGAAGACGCCCTGGCCTGCCGTCGCTGTCCGAACAGGAACTATCGCCTATTCGCCAAGCTCTGGGACGCGCTCTGGTGACGGGAACCCGAGCCGGAAAACTTCGTGCGACTCATTGAAATGATACAATGGTCCCGCGATGACGGTTCAACACCGCTACCCGCAGACGGGCGTTTTCTACCGCCAGCTCGACCGCGAGCTGCCGAAAATCGTGCGCGGAGAGGGCTGCTGGCTCATCGATGAAACGGGCCGGCGCTACCTCGACGCCTGCGGGGGCGCCTATGTCGCCAACCTGGGCCATGGAGTGTCGGAAATCGCCGACGCCGTGGCCGCCCAAATCCGCAAGGTCGCCTACGTCAATGGGACCGCCTTCACCAACGAGCCGGCTGAAGCCTTGGCCTTGGAGCTGCGGTCGCTCAACCCTCAAGGACTCGACTACTCCTATTTCCTGTCGAGCGGTTCGGAGGCCGTCGAAGCGGCGCTCAAGCTCGCGCGCCAATATTGGGTCGAGACCGGGAAAGCCGGCAAGCATAAAATCATCGCGCGCGCCCCCGGCTATCACGGGAACACCCTGCTCGCCCTTTCGGCCTCGGCGCGAGAGCACTACAAGAAAATGTTCGGTCCTTGGCTGGTGCCCGTGACCATGATCGGCGCTCCCTATCCCTATCGCTGCGAGCCCGATTCCCCGGCCATGACCGCTTCCGCCCTCGAGGACGCCATCGAAAGAGAGGGCGCCGACAGCGTGGCCGCCTTCATCGCAGAACCGGTCGGGGGCTCTTCGACCGGGGGCTCGGTCCCTCCCGCGGACTACTTCAAGCGCGTGCGAAAAATCTGCGACGACAACGACGTTCTATTCATCTGCGACGAGGTGCTCTCGGGCTGCGGACGCACCGGAACATGGGCCGCCATCGAGCATTTCGGCGCGCTGCCCGATATCATGACCTTGGGCAAAGGCCTCTCAGGCGGCACCGTGCCGCTGTCGGCCGTCGTCGCCACGAAAAAGATCCTTGACCCGATCGCGAGCGGATCGGGAGCCTTGAAGCACGCGCAAACATTCTCCCATTGCCCCTCCATCTGCTCGGCGGGCCTGGCCGCCGTCCGCTACATCAAGGCGCACGACCTCGTTTCGCGCAGCGCCGCCATGGGAGCCGTGCTGCAGCGCAAGCTGTCCGCCTTGCGCGACGCGGCCTGCGTCGGCGACGTGCGCGGCCTGGGTTTGCTGGCCGGCGTCGAATTCGTCGCCGATAAGAAAACCAAGGCGCCCTTCCCGCGCTCTCTGGCCTTCGCCGAAACAGTGGTCAACGTCGCGCGAGACGAGGGCTTGATCCTGTGGGCCAACACCGGCCACGCCGACGGCGTCAACGGCGATCTCGTCATGGTGGCACCCCCCTTTATCATCACCGAAGCTGAAATCGACGAGATCGTCGCCCGATTGACGACCGCGCTCAAGCGCGCGCAAGAAACCATCCACGTCCGCCGCCCTGGAGTCCTATGCCCCCCCCAAAAACCGCTCCGACTCGAACAGAATACCCTCGCATCGTGGCGCCTCCGCCTGGTCCCAAGGCCAAGGCTGTCATCGAGAAGGATAAGAAGTTCTCCTCTCCGTCCTACATTAAGGAATACCCCCTCGTCATGGCCTCAGGAAAGGGCGCGATGGTCGAAGACGTCGACGGCAACCGCTACATCGACTGGATGGCGGGCATCGCCGTGTCCTCCACGGGTTATCAGCACCCCGTCGTCACGCGGGCGGTGCAAGAGGCCGCGGCCAAGTTCCTGCATATCTGCGGAACCGACTTCTACTATCCGGGATTCTCCGATCTTTGCGAGCGCCTGGCCAAAACCGCCCCGTGGAAAGGTCCCTCGCGGGTCTTCCTCTCCAACTCCGGCACCGAAGCCGTCGAGGGAGCCCTCAAGCTCGCGCGCCATCACACCCACCGCCACGGCCTCATCTCCTTCCACAGCGCCTTCCACGGCAGGACCTATGCCGCCATTTCCGTTTCCTCTTCCAAGGTCAAATACCGCAAGGGATTTGGCCCCCTGCTGCCCGGCGTCTACCATCTGCCTTTCCACACTCCCTACCACAACACATTCGAGGAATGCGTCCTGGCCGCCCGCCAGCTCTTCGAATCGCAGATCGATCCCGAGGAGGTCGCCGCCGTGATCATGGAGCCCCTCCAAGGAGAAGGCGGCTACGTCATCCCCTCGAAGGAATTCCTGGGCTTCTGGCGCACGCTGTGCGACAAGTACGGCATTCTGCTGATCTACGACGAAATCCAGACCGGAGTCGGCCGCACCGGGAAAATGTGGGCCGCCGACGTCATGGACGTCTCTCCCGACATCCTGCTCTCCGCCAAGGGCCTGGGCTCGGGCATGCCCATCGGCGCGATCATCGCCAAGGAATCGGTCATGACCTGGCCCCGGGGCTCTCACGGCTCGACCTACGGCGGCAACCCCGTGTCCTGCGCGGCGGCTTTGGCCACGCTCGACCTCGTCGAAGGAGGTCTGGCCGCCAACGCCTCGAAAATGGGCGCCCGTCTTCTGGCGGGACTCAAAGAGCTTCAATCGCGGCACGCCTGCATCGGCGACGTCCGCGGCATCGGCTTGTTTATCGGAGTGGAATTCGTGGCCGATCGCCGGACCAAGGCCCCCGCGCCCGATCTCATCGCCAAGCTCGAGCAGCTCGCCTTCACCAAGGGACTCCTGCTGCTTGGCTGCGGCAAATCCACCATCCGCGTCGCGCCCCCGCTCGTTCTGAGCGCCCACGACGTCGACAAAGGCCTGGAGATTTTCGACGCGTGCCTCAGCGAGCTGGAGTAACGCGCGGCACCCCCACCGATGAAAAATAAAGTTTTGTCGATGCAAGAGGCCGTCGCCGCCCACGTCAAGGACGGCGACACGGTGGTTATCGAGGGGTTCACGCACCTGATTTGCTTCGCCGCCGGCCATGAGATCATCCGGCAAAAGAAGAAAGACCTCACGCTGGCTCGCCTAACACCCGATCTCATCTATGATCAGATGATCCAGGCCGGGGTGGCCCGGAAATTGATCTTTTCCTGGGCGGGCAATCCCGGGGTGGGCTCTCTGCACGCCTTTCGCCGCGCCGTCGAGACCCGGCCGCCGAGCCTCGACATCGAGGAGTACTCCCATTTCGGCATGGTGGCCCGACTGTCGGCCGGGGCGGCCAACCTTCCTTTCTGGCCCTTGCGCAACTACGCCGGGACCGATATCCCCAAGGTCAACTCGTCGATCAAGACCGTGAACTGCCCTTTCACCGGCGAAGCGCTGGCGGCCGTCCCGGCCCTGCGCCCAGACGTCACCATTATCCACGCCCAGCGCGCCGACAGCGATGGCAACGCCCAGATTTGGGGGCTCATGGGCGTTCAAAAAGAGGCCGCCTTCGCCTCCAAACGGGTGATCGTGGTCGTCGAGGAGCTTGTCGACACGGCGGTCATACGCCAAGACCCCAATCGCACCTTGATCCCCGGACTGCAGGTCGACGCCGTGGTCGTCGAGCCGTGGGGCGCGCACCCGTCTTACGCCCAGGGCTATTACGACCGCGACAACGACTTTTACATCGCTTGGGACAAGATAGCGCGCGAAAGTTCCTCGTTCCAGAAATACCTCGACGATTTCGTGTACGGCGTCGAAAACCGCGCGCAGTACATGGCCAAACATCCCGGGCTGCAGCAGCGGCTCAAAGCCAAGAGCCGGATCTGTTCCGGCGTCAACTACGGCTACTAACCCATGGCCTTGCCTTTCGCCCGCGCCGCCGTGCGCCGCTTGAAAGCCGCCGACCCGATTCTGGCCCGGCTCATCGCCAAGGTCGGGCCCTGCCGCCTGGAGCCCCAGGCCATGGAGACCTTCGAATCCTTGGTGCAGTCCATCGTCTACCAACAGCTCAACGGCAAGGCGGCCTCGACCATTTACAACCGGGTCCTCGCGTTGTTCGACGGCGGCCCCGCCTTGTCGCCCAAGACCTTGCTGGACATGCCGGTCTCCTCCCTGCGCCGCGCGGGACTTTCCGCCGGCAAAGCCGCCGCCATGCGCGATCTCGCGGCGAAATGCCTTGAAGGCGTCGTCCAACCGCGTCGGCGTCTGGAGGCCCTCGACGATGCGACGATCATCGAACGGCTCAGCGCGGTGCGCGGCGTCGGCGAGTGGACCGCGCAAATGTTTCTGATGTTCAAGCTCGGCCGTCCCGACGTCCTTCCCAGCGGCGACTACGGCGTGCGCAAGGCCTTCGGCCGGCTCTATCGCAAATCCTCACGCCTGCCGCCTCCCGCCGCGGTGGCAAAACACGCCCGGCGCTGGGCGCCTTATCGCACGGTGGCGAGCTGGTACCTATGGCGGAGTCTCGATTCGCTCGGGCAAGACACATGAAATCCATCGTCCTGGCACTGTGCGCGGCATTGACGGCCGCACCGGCCCTTTCGCAGGATGCCGAGCACATTCCGCTTCTTCGCCTGCAGTCCTCCGACCCCTCCGAGCGCAGAGTCGCCTGCGCCCTGCTCGCCTCCGCCGCCCATCGCGGGCCGCAGGCCTACCGAGCTCTTTTAGACACCATGCGCCGAGACCTCTCCGAGCGCGTGCGCTTGAGCGCGGCCGCCGGGATCATCACCTTCCCTGGAACTGAGCCGATCCAACACGTCGAAGCGTTCTTTAAAACCGAACCCGGCCCCGCGGTCCGCCGCGAGCTGCTCATCGCCCTGTCGACCGAGCCGACGCGCCTGGGCGATTCCGAGGCCACCCGGCTGATCGCTTCCTTGCTCGCCGAAGATCAAAGCGCCGAAGTCCGCCGGACCGCGGCGGACATATTGGGACAGCGGCCGGGCCCTGCCGCGCGAACAGCGCTTCTTGCCGCCTCGCGCGCCGACGTCGATAAAGAGGTTCGCTCCCTGGCCCTGCGCTCCCTGGGCGCTCTCCTCTCTCCTCCGAAAACGAAAAAGAAGTCATCGGCCGCCCTCAAGCCGCCCAAAGCCGACGCCGTCTTTGGTGTTGATTCCTGCCTGCCTCCTTGGGGCTGGTGCGCGTGCGTCGGGGCCGTGCGGCTCAAGCCCAAGTGCGTGACAAAGGACGAATGCCGGGACACCCGCAGCGAAATGCGCCGTTACGACATGACCTGCGATTGGGACGGGCAGGCCCCCGACTAGTGAAAATCGCCCTGGCTGCTTGTCCGACCCATTCCTTCCGGGCGCCCCCCCTGAGCCTTCCCCTGCTCAAGAGCTGTCTTGTCAATAAAGGGCATGACTGCCGGGTTACGGACATAGGAGCGGAACTGTTGAAAGGCGTCGAGGTACAGGATCGGAACCTATTGCTCTACACCGCTTCCGGATTCTCAAAAGATAGGGGCGCGATTAACGCTTTTATCGGGAAATACCGCGCCATCGTAGACAGCGCCATTGCTCGTATTTTAGAGGGGAATCCCCAGGTTATCGGTTTTTCGTTATATGATACGAACCGCATTTTCACGGAAGAAATAGTTCGGCAGATAAAAAAAACGAATCCCGGCAGTACCATCGTTTTCGGCGGCCCCCACGCGAGACATTTGCTCTCCGACAAAAGCCAAATTCCAGACACGGTCGATGCGATCATTCCCGGCGAGGGGGAAGAGGCTCTGCCGCTGCTTCTGGATAACCTCCACCCGTCGGGAACGACAGCCTCCCCAGGTACATGGATGCGGCATGGCCATGAACTGTTGTGGGGCGGTAATTTGGGAAAAATCGCAGATCTGGATCGGCTGCCATTCCCGGATTTCAGCGACCTCCCGCTGGAGGCCTATCTTCCCCCCCTTGCCCTACCCAGCTATTTCGGACGGGGATGCTTCCTGAAGTGCCAGTTTTGCGAGGAATGGAACACCTTGGCGGGCGCCCGACGAGACAGAAGCGCACAACGAGTCTTTGACGAAGTTCGACACTTGCTGTCCTCGCATAGTACCGTCATGGGAATCGATTTCCATGATCCCTTGATTAATTCTGATATGGAGATATTGCGTGAATTCTGCCGTCTCGTCATCGCCGCCAAAGCTTCGGGCGCACTTCCCCAGTCGTTTCATTGGCAGGGACAGGCGATCCTGCGCAGGGAAATGGATCGCGACATGTTGTCATTAATGCATTCAGCCGGCTGCACGAGGCTGGCATTCGGCATGGAATCCGGTTCCGATGCTATTTTAAGGGCAATGAAAAAGACTCAGACGATCGAAACCGCGGAAGGAATCTTTCGAGATTCCTCGATGATCGGGATAACGAATTGCGCGTTGATGATGGTCGGCTACCCAGGGGAAACGGAAAAGGATTTCAACGATACGATTTATTTCTTAAAGAAAAACGCGCCGCATATTTCTTTCATTAGCATGGTCGCACCCTCCACACTCGTCGTACCAGGCACGCCGATCCATCGGTCGGCTCATATTTCCTCTGGGGTTGCCCCCCACGAATGGCAATCTAAAGACGGCGAAAACACATATCCAGTGCGCCTGGAACGCTTCGCACGCATGTGCGAAGCGGCTCTCGCAGCCGGCATATCGTTGACACCCTCCACGGAGCAAATGTTCGCGCACAAGGATGAATATTTAAGAAATTATTATAAGACTGCTGGGCTGTAGCCAGTCCCCCTGTCTTGCCCTGCGCTCAAAAAGCTAAAATACGCGCATGGCCTCGACCCAGGCAGCCACGACCGATTACACGCTCAACGAGCTGATGTGCGTGCTCGCCGCCCATGAGATAGGCGATGGCGACGTGGTGTTCGTCGGCATCGGCCTGCCGAATTTGGCCTGCAATCTGGCCCGCGCCACGCACGCTCCCAACATGACCCTTATTTACGAGTCCGGAGCCGTCGGCGCCATCCCCGACCGGGTGCCGCCCTCGATCGGCGATCCCGCGCTGGTCACCGGCTCGCTGATGGTCACCTCGATGGCCGATATTTTCCAATCCTTCCTCCAAAACGGAAAAATCCAAATCGGCTTTCTCGGCGGAGCGCAAATCGACCGGTTGGGCAACATCAACACCACCGCCGTCGGCCCCTATTCATCCCCCAAGGTCCGTCTGCCCGGCTCCGGCGGCGCCTGCGAGATCGCGCAGCACGCCCAGCGCGTGCTGATCGTGACCAAGCTCGATAAGCGCGCGTTTCCCGCCTCCGTGGACTTCATCACCTCCAACGGCAAGCGCGTGGCCAAAATCATCACCAACATGGGAATATTGGAGCCCGACGACACGGGTGAAATGATCCTGACCGCGCTTTATCCCGGGGTCTCTCTGGAACAAGTCCAGGAGAACGTGGGATGGCCCCTGAAAAAGAAAACTCCCTTAAATCCGGTCTGCCTGCCGACCCAGAGAGAAATCACTCTTTTACGAGACACGCTCGATCCCAAGAGGCAGCACATCAAGTGAACATTCCCGCGCTGCCGCTGTCGACTCTTCACCCCCCGCGAAGATGGTGGCCCCTCATCGAAAAATTGCGCTACATCCTCCACCTCTCCAGCTGGCTTCCCTGGCCGACGGCCGTTTGGCTGGCGGCGGTCGGCGAACTGCGCCTGCTGGCCGCGGGCCTGCTGGGGGCCGCTCTGATGCCCTTGGTGCTGCAAATGCTGCTGGTCCCCGCGCATTTGCTGGCCCGCGCGCTCGGACGCGCTCGCGTGCTGCTGGCCGCGACGATGACCGCCCTGGCGCTCGCGGCCTGGACCCTGGCCGCCGCCACGCCCGTGCTCGAACGCGAGCATTTGCCCCTGGGGCTGCGGGCCCTGTGGGCCTACTGCGTGGCCGTCTTGCCCCTGGCCATGACCGCCGCCGCTCATGAGAATTCCTTCGTCTGTTTCGTGTCCGCCGCCCAGGTTCAACTGGGAGTGCTCTGCCTGACCATTCTCCACTCTCAATGGTTTCCCGGCGTGCCGCCGCAAGCTCCGATCATCCTCCTTGCCGTGGCCGCCGCCTGGGTCATGCACGGCGCCTGGTCGAACACCCATTCATCCACCGCGAGGTAATCATGGCCACATCCACCGTCGACACCAAGCAAATCATCTATTCCCTTATCGACGTAGGCCGCATCCACCCTCCCAAGAAGCAGGTGCTCAAGGGCATCTACCTGTCCTTCTACTACGGCGCTAAAATCGGGGTGCTCGGCGACAACGGCTCGGGCAAGTCCACTTTGCTGCGCATCATGGCCGGCAAGGACGCCGAATACACCGGACAAATCACCCAGTCCAAAGGCTATACGGTCGGCCTTCTCGAGCAGGAGCCTCAGCTCGACCCCAACAAGACGGTCAAGGACACGGTCTCCGAGGGCGTGGCCGAAACCATAAAGCTGCTCAAGGACTTCGAGGAGATCAACGAAAAGCTCGCCGATCCCGAACTCAAGCCCG
>JBBTHA010000119.1:0-8871 GCA_038060535.1 Elusimicrobiota bacterium
ATCCGGTGAACGCAGGAACCCGAAGCCGTCGGGAAGGATTTCCAGGACACCCTCGTCATAAATCATCCCGTTGGCCTTCAACTGGCCCTCGACGATTTTGGCGATCAGCTCCTGCTTGCGCAAACCGCTCACGCCCTCGAGTTTGAGCTCGACGGCGATGGCCGTGAGCTGGGCGATCGTCTTCTTGGCGAGTTCGGCGGTTTCCAAGGGCTTGAGCGGGGCGGGGGTCGGCGCGGGCCCGGCGGCCGGGGGCGTCTGGGCGGGACCTTTCGAGGGTTCGGTCATTTTAGTGGGCGTTTCCATTCGGCGTTCCTCCGTAAAGAAGTTGCAGACCGGCATGATATGAGCGTACGCGCGCGCGCAAGCCCGCGACGACGGAGTCGTTGTCGATCGTCACATCCGCCAACGCTCTTTTCTTGACCAGCGACCATTGCGCGCGGATGCGGCGCCGCGCCTGTTTGGGGGTTAAACGGTCCCGGGCGACAAGTCGTCGAATCTGGCGCCGGGGACTGCACGCGACCAACACGACGGCGTCAAAACGGCTCTGAAGATTTTTTTCGAATAAAAGGGGCGCATCGACGATGACCACTCCCTTCCTGCGCCCGATCGAACGGGTCATTTCGCGCAGAATCGCGGGATGCGTCGCCTTCTCCAGCCCCGAGCGCGCGGCCTTATCTCTGAACACCAGACGTCCCAGGAGCCCCCGATCGAGGGTTCCGTCTTTCCTTAAAATTTTTCTCCCGAAGGCGCGCACGATGGCGCGATAACCCTCGCCGCCCGGCTGGGCCTGACGGCGGGCGATTTGATCAAGGCAAATGGTCGCGTCTCCCAAACGAGCAAATTCATCCAGAGCGGTGGACTTCCCGGTGGCGATTCCTCCCGTCAAACCCACGACGAAGCGTTTGGGCTTCACGACTGCATCCCCTTCTCCCGTTCAGAATAACGGCGCATGACCGAACGCTCCTCGTCGCTCAAGGACTCGAGCCCTTCGGAAAGAATTTTATCGAGGATACGATCCACTTCGGCCATTTCCAGGCTGGGATCGACCGAGCGCAAGGCGGGCACTGGGCTCGACTTGCGAACCGGCGGGGCCGTCCTCTCGGGAGAGGACGGCCCGCTCCTCCACATGGACTTAAGCCTGAGCTTGAGCACCCACCACCAGCGAATGTAGAGATAACCCGTGACCATCCCGCCCAAATGAGCGAAGCGAGCCACCACGGGGGTCGCTCCCGTCGCGCCGGAAAAAAATTCGATCAGGCCGAACAAAATGGCCATGTGCGCCGCCCTGATCGGTATCAGGAAGTACAAATACACGACCGCGTCGGGATAGAGCATCGCGAACGCCACGAGCAGTCCGTACACGGCACCCGAGGCCCCGATGACCGGAACCGTGGAATGAGGTGACAGCGCCAGGTGGGCTGCGGCCGCGCCGAGGCCGCACAGCCAATAGTATTTGATGAAGTCCCGCTCCCCCCACTGCGCCTCGATGGGCATGCCGAACATCCACAGCGCGAAGAGGTTGAACAACAGATGCCAAAAACTGCCGTGAAGAAACATGTAGGTAAACGGCTGCCAGATCCAGCGGGAAAACAGAGCCTGCTCGGGCACCAAGCCGAAAAGACGATGCATGTCCGGCACCAGGAAACTGACGAGAAACCCGACGATGTTGGCGACCACCAAGGTCTTGATTCCGGAGGGCAGGGAGCGAAAATCGATGGGATCGTGGCGAAAAATGCGCGTCATGAGATCTTCTCCATGTCCTGCCAATTCGGGCCGATCTTGACGTCTGCGACGATGGGCACCCGGAGCGCGACCGCTTTCTCCATCACCGACTTGACCCACCGGCCGAAGGCGGCCGCGTCGCTCTTGTCCGCCTCGAAAACGAGCTCATCATGGACCTGCAGGAGCATGAGAGCCTTCCATTTGGCCAGGCTCTTGGCGATGTCGAGCATCGCGATCTTGATGATGTCGGCCGACCCGCCTTGGATCGGGGTGTTGCGCGCGGCTCTCTCCGTGAATTGACGGACCGCGGAATTTTTCGCGGCGAGATCGGGCAGCCACCGCACGCGGCCCAGAAAGGTCCTCACGCACCCCTCGGCTTTGGCTTTGGCGAGATTGGCCTCCACCCACGCCGAAACCCCCGGGTAGCGCTCCAGGTATTTTTTAATATAGCTGGCGGCCTCGTGCTGGGGTATTCCCAACTGGTTCGACAAGCCGAAAGCGGTTTGGCCGTAAACGATGCCGAAATTGACGGCCTTGGCCGCGCGGCGCTGGTCGGAGGTGACCGACCCGGGAGGGAGCCGGAATATCTCGGCGGCGGTGCGCAGGTGAATGTCTTCCCCCTTTTCAAACGACTCCATCAGCGTCGCATCCCCGGACTCATGGGCCAAGACGCGCAGGTCGATTTGGGAGTAATCCGCCGAAACGAGAAGCCTGCCCTTGGGAGCGACGAACGCCCGGCGGATGCGGCGCCCGGCGTCGGTGCGAATGGGGATATTCTGGAGGTTGGGGTCTAGACTCGACAGGCGCCCGGTCATGGTTCCGGTTTGGTCGAACGTCGTATGAACTCGGCGCGTCTGGGGATTCATGCGTTCGAGAAGGCCGCGCACGTACGTGGATTCGAGCTTGGCGATCTCTCGGTACTCGAGGACCTTGCCGGGCAGGGCATGTCGAGCCGCCAGCGCCTGCAGGGTTTCTTCATCGGTCGAACGCCCGCCTTTGGCGGTCTTGTGCAAAACGGGAAGCCCCAAACGATCGAACAAGACCTCCCCCAGCTGCTTGGGCGACTGCGCGTTGAGCGGCGCGCCGGCCAGCGAGTCGATTTCCTTTTGCAGGACGGACAGGGACTCGATAAACTCTTTGGAGAGGTCCCGCAAATAGGCCTCGTCGATGAGAATGCCCGCGCGTTCCATGTCGCGGAGCACTTCGCACAGCGGCATCTCGACGTTGTCGAAGAGATCGAGGACCCCGGCCTCCTTCATGCGGCCGCGAGCCTGCTCGCGTCCGACGCACAGCGCCGCGCGAGCCAACAGGGACAACTCGGCGTCGGCGGACTTGGGGTCTTTGGCGCCGGCCGGATCCAGGCAATACGCCGCGAGCTTATGGTCGAAATAAGGACCGGCAAGCTCGATGCCGGCCGCATCGAGCGCCGCGCGGCTGGCCTTGACGTCCCAGCTCGCTTTCATCGCCCGGCCCGAGACGACGGCCCTAGCGCTCGCGGCCTTAGCCGAGTGCTCATCCATCACGGCCACGCGTCCATCCTCGAGTCCCAGACCCAAACGCACGCGGGAAACGCTGAGCAGCTCGCCCTCGCCGACCGCGTCGGGCACCGCCACGACGTTCACCGTGCCGGCCTTCGCCAAGTCCTTGGCTATTGATTTTAAATCGACTTTTTCGGCGCGCCCTGCGGCCGCCGCCGGCCCCCTCACCGCCGATGACGGTCCCGCGGGGGCGGAGGGACTTCCTCCCAAATCCTTGATCAGGGAACGAAAGCCGAAGGCCTCAAGCCCTCGGGTCAATGTCTGCGGATCGGGCTTCTTGACTTGGAAATCCGAGACGGCCATCTCCAAGGGGACCTTTTCTTCCAGGGTGATCAGGGACACGGCCAGATCGGCCGCCGCCTCACCGTCCCTGAGCGCCTGAGCGAGCTTCGGACTCAAGCCCTTGTCGCCTCGTTTGGCGGCGGCCAGAGCGCCCTGAAGCGAGCCATAGGCCTTGAGCAGTTTGACCGCGCCCACGGGCCCCACTCCCTTGATCCCCGGAACGTTGTCCGAGGAATCTCCCACGATCGCCAAGTAGTCGCGCACAAGCGACGGCGGAACCCCGAGCTTGCTTTCGACCTGAGCGGGGTCCATCCAGACGTCCTTGGCCGCGTTGAACACGCGCACATCGGGGCCCACCAACTGCAAGGCGTCCTTGTCACCGGTCACGAGCACGGCCTGCCAGCCTTCCTTGACCGCCCGGCGAGCCAGGGTGGCCATAAGATCGTCGGCCTCAAAACCGGCCTTTTCGACGCACGCAAAACCCAGCGCCTCGACCAGGGGCTTGGCCAAGGCCAACTGGGAGATCAAATCTGGATCGATGTCCTTGCGCGTGGCCTTATAGCGATCATAGGCCTTGTGTCGAAATGTCGGTCCCGGGGAGTCGCAGCACACCGCCAGCCCCTCGGGATGGTCCCGTTTCAGGATTTGGATCAAAGTCCGGGCAAAGCCATACAAAGCCCCCACCGGCTCCCCCTTGGCGTTGGTCAAAGGGGGCAGGGCATGGTAGGCCCTGTGAAGGTATGCGTGAGCGTCGATCAGGTAAAGACGGGATTTCATCGACCGAAGGTCGAAAGGAGACGACTGGATTTACTGGGACGACGAGACGATCGTTAAGCGAGCAGACCGTCGAGGAGCTTCTTGATGTCGGCCTTCGACTGCACCCCGACGCGCTGCTCGACCATCTTCCCACCCTTGAAAAACAGAATCGTGGGAATAGCCGAGATGCGAAACCGCCCGGGAGCCTTGGGGTGGTCGTCGGTGTTGATTTTCGCGACCTTGACCCTGCCCGCGTACTCCTTGGCGACCTCCTCGATGACCGGCGTCAGCATGCGACACGGCCCGCACCACGGCGCCCAAAAGTCCACCAGCACGGGCTGGGCGGACTCCAGAACTTCCTTGTCGAAGGTCTCGTCGGTCAGCTGAATTTCGGCCATCGGGAGGATTCTCCTGAGAGGAACGTCAACGACAAGGTCATGATAGCAGGAGCGTCAACGAGTGTCAAGCGCCGCGCGGCTCAGTGGGCTTTATGATCGCCCAAGACGAGCTCTATCTCGCTCCAGAGCTTTTCCACCGTGATCGGCTTGGGCAGGAATTGGTCGGCGCCGGCCTGGATGCCTTCCACGCGATCGCGGGGATCGGCGTATTTCGTGGACGCCGAAACGAATATAATCGGCGTGTCTTTCTGGTTTTCAAGACGCTTGACCTTGCGGCACAAATCGAAGCCGTGAACGTCGGGAAGCTGAACGTCCATGATGATGATGGACGGCTTGTTCTGCTTGAGGGCTTTGATCGCCTCGTCGCCCGTGCGCGCGCCCGAAACCTCCACGCCCTTGAGCGACATGACGTCTATGAAGGTCTCGCGGAAATTGTCGTCGTCTTCAACGATGAACATCGTGGAGGCAAGCATGGTCCGATCTCCTTACGGCTTCCCTTCGAAAGTTTTGACGAGCTTGTTATAGGCGGCCTCGACGTTGAGGAATCCCTCGCCCTCGGCGTCGTAATCGTTCTTCCCCGTTTTCTCGAGCGTGGACATGACGGCGTTGACGACCGCGTCGAGCTTCGGCCCCATCTTGGTCACGCCGAACATCATCGCCAGCAGCTTGATCGCGCCTTTGACGTAGGGCGTCGCCATCGACGTTCCGGAAATCGCCTTCAGCGGCCCCAATGTCGGATCGACTCGGTCCGCGTCCCCAAGCTCGGCGGGCCACGCGCCCTCGATGTTGTAGCCGACGGCCGTCAGGTCGGGTCGATGCGGATAGTCGGGAATCTGAGAGGTCACCGCGGAGCCAGGTCCCCGCGAGGAGAACGGGACGACTTTCTTGTTCCAATCGGCGGCCGCGACGGATATCACTCGGATGGCGCCGGTTGTCGGGTGCCGGTAGGTAACGATCGCCGGCGAGCCGATCGTATTGGCGCCCGGACCCGAGTTGCCCGCGGCAAAGACCATGATATGTCCCTCGGAGGCCAGCTTCTTGACGAGCAGCGAGTCCGGGCTTTCGGGATCGCCCTCGTCGGAACCCCAGGAGTTGGAAATCACCGCAATGCCGGCGTTGGCGGCCATAGTCATCGACTTGAGAAGGTCGTCCGTCGTGGCGCCGCCATTCAAAAACGCCTTGTAGTGAGTCACGTCTTTCGACCAGCGATCCACATACATCGCGGCGGCCGTCACCCAAGTCCCGTGACCATTGTCGTCTGTGTTTTCACCCGAGGTCACGTTGACGACCTTTTTAAGCCATTTCAAAAGGGGATGGGTCGTGTCCGCGCCGGTGTCGATAACGGCGGATTTCAACTGGGGCGGCTGCGGCTTGGTCAACCTGTTCCACAGGCTCCGAAAAAACCCCGACCCGGGAGCGCCCCACATTTTTTCCGCGATCGCGATGACCTTCTTCGCCTTGATGATCTTGAGGTTTTCATCCATGGACACCGGATTGCGCGCCGCGGGATCCATGTCTTCGGGCCTGATGATGATGGGACGAATGATCTCCCGCCGCGAGTTGGGGTGCACCTTGAAGCCCTTCTCCTTCATCAGCGCCTTGAATTCCGCAGCCTTGGACGCGTCGACGCGGATGGTCGCGCCGTTGATGCGCGAATACGTCGCCCGCGGAGTCGCTTGGTACTGCTCGAGCACAGCGGCATCCAGGCCCGCCGACTTCAGCTGAGCCGTCATCGCCTGCTGCACATGCATGTACTGCTCCACCCCTTGGGGCAGGTTCACGTCCACGTTGGAAATATGGGCGTCATGCAGCGTGGTTTTATGATCGCCGAACATCACGATCATATCGACGGGCGACGAACTCTCGATCAAAGCCGCCGGGACGGGCGCCGTAGTCGACGGCGGCCCCGCCATCAAGCCGATCGCGGCCACGGCCGGCAGGAACGCGCCCGCCAACTGCACCCCGGCAACGCCCATGAGGCCCCCGATGAGGCCCTGCGTGATCCACGTCACGACCGCCATGATTTTTCCACCCATCACCAAGACGAACGTCAGGGGCAGGAGAATCGAGGCCGCCCCGAAACGGGCAGAGAAAGAGGCCATGGCGTCTCCCATCGGCGCGGGCAGAAGGGCGCGCAGGATGTGGCCGCCGTCAAGCGGCGGCAGCGGAATAAAATTGAACACCGCCAGCAGCACGTTGAGGAAAACGAACGCCCCCAAGGCGGCGATCACGCCCACGCCAAGGCCCGCGGCGGCGGCGCCGGTCACCGCCAAGGCGCCGGCAAACGCCAGCCCCATGTTGACGGCGGGCCCGGCGAAGGCCACCATGGCCATGTCCTGAACCGGATTCTTGAAATTCTTCGGCTCCACGGGTACCGGGCGCGCGCCGCCTAGGATCATCCCCGACAGCATGAACGTGAGCGCCGGAATAATCAGAGTGAAGACCGGGTCGATATGAGTCAGCCAGTGGCGAGGATTCAAGCTGGCGCGATTGAGACGCCGCGCGGTCGAATCTCCCAAATAGTCGGCCATGCGCGCGTGGCCGATCTCATGCAGAATCAGCGACAAAAGAATCATCGGGAAAATCGCGAGTTGTCCAAACGTGAGGATCGCCAGAACCGACGCGCCGCCGCCGAGCAGTCCCAGACCGCCCAGGGAGAACAGCTCCGAGCCGCCGCCGCGCTCCGGGTTCTCGGTCGTCTCATCGGGACCGCCCTCGCCGCCCTTTCGGCTCGGGTTGCCGAGATCATCGATCTTCCCAGGATCGGAGTAGGGGCGGCCGGTTCCATCCACCGCGCCGGTCTCGGGAGTGCTGCCGTGAGCGTTTCCTCCCTTGGAGGCCAATCGCGAATTCGATTGCGGCGCCAGTGACGCGGCAAACGACGCGACGACCGGGCGAAAGGCGCCGCCGTCGAAAACCGGATGGGCTCCGGCCGCCTGCTCCATTGAAACGGAACCCGCGGCCGCAACCGGCGGCGTTATATTCGCGGCATGCGACAAAACTCCTTTAGCGGAGGCTTGCGCGACGGGCGCCGTTGGGCGAACGCTCAAAATTGCCGCAGCCGCGGAAGGCGCGACACGCGCCGCGCTACGCGCGGGGGACTGGAGCGAGAGTGGCCCGTGAGCGGCGACGGGCGCCTGCAAGGACGCAGCGCCAAGCGGCGCCGACAGAAGCGTGAGCGGCAGATGAAGCGCGGTCGCGCCGACCGAACTGGGCGCCATGCCGCCCGGCACGGAAGACACGCCCGAGACGGAGCGAACGGTGTGCGCCGCGGCCGCGTAAGCGTGGGAACCTGGAGAGACAAAAACGAGCGCGAGCGAGAGGCCGAGAGCGAGAGCTGATTTCAGGAGTCTCATACACTCGAATTATAACGCCGCGCATAGGAAACAAAGCGGGTCATAGGTCCCAACCCCCCTCCGGCATTAGTCCCAACAAACCGGGGGACCTAAGACTCTCCGCCTGGGTCCTGGACCCTCAGCGAGCGCGCTTTGGGCCGATGGGAAAAATCAGCCTCGGCGCCACGAAGTCGATGAGCGCGCAGACGATCAATAGCGCGCCGGTCGCCCAAAACGGGAGCAAGGGAAATGACGGGGCCCACTCGGTCGATGAGTTCATGAGCCAACCGTACAGCAGCAAACCCACGATGCCGCACAGCATCTGATAAAGATTGATCGCGGAGTAAATCCTTCCCTGGCTCTCCGGGTAGGAGCCCGCCACGACCCGGGTCAGCAAGCTCGCCCAAACCACGATCTCCGGAGCCGCCAGAAGAGCGGATAAAAACAACAGGCCCGCGGAACTCGACACCGTCCCCGTGAAAAACATAAGGGCATAGATAAGCCATGACAGTCCATGCAGCAGCGACGACCAGGAACCCTGGCGCTCAAGGCGATCGAGACCTCCCTGGTCCTGTTTCCGGAATTGCGCCAAAGTTTTTTCGCCCCGCCTCGTCAGCCACGAGCGCATATCCCGGAAGGCTCCCGTCACCTCGAGAATCGCCTCGGCTTCCTCCCGAGACCGGCCGAGCGCCGCGCCCAGGGCGCGGGAGGATTGCGCCAGAACATCGGCCGCGAACTCCTCATGAGAGGGGATAGGAGCCTGCCCGCTCCTCGACGATTTGTAGCGCTCCAGCACGGCGTAGACGGAGCCGCGCACGGCGGCCAAGGCCGCGTCCAAGG
>JBBTHA010000120.1:0-25017 GCA_038060535.1 Elusimicrobiota bacterium
CCAGGCTTTCGCGCATGTTCGCGTCATCGTCGACGACGAGTATTTTCCCTTTCATGTCATGACACCGTCGGCAAGTAAAGCCTGAAGGTCGTTCCCACGCCCACCGTGCTCTCCGCGTCCACTCGGCCCTTGTGGCGGTCGATCACCTTGCGGACCACGGCCAGTCCCAAGCCCGTTCCCCTCGCTTTGGTCGTGAAGAACGGCGCGAATATCTTATCAAGTACGTCGGGCGCAATGCCGCTTCCCGTGTCGACGATATCGATGCGGACCCATCCGGGCTCCGGAATCACCGTGCGGACGGTGACCGTTCCGCCCTTGGGAGGCGGCATCACCTCCGCGGCGTTGCCGATGAGGTTGCGCACGGCCTGCTGCATCTCGGTCGTGTCGATCTCCACGGCGGGGTTTTTTGGATCGAATTGCTTCGAGACCAGGACATGCGCCGGGAACGGGTACACCGACAGAACCTCCTCGAGCCAGACGTTGAGCAGAACGTGCTCGGGCTTGAGCTCGCGCTGGCGGGAGTAGGTCAGGATCTCGTTGATGATGCCGTTGGCCTGCTGGATCTCGGACTCGATGATCTTGATGTGCTTGGCGATTTTCGCGTCCGGCTCGCCGGCCGATCCGAGCTTCGTTTTGATGAAGTAAATCGAGTTGTTGATGACCGCAAGCGGGTTGCGAATTTCGTGCCCGACGACGGAGGCCATCTGTCCGATGGCGGCCAAACGCTCCTTCTTGATGAGCTCGTCTTGAGCGGCTTTAAGCTCCCGGGTGCGGGCGTCGACGCGCTTCTCAAGGAACTTGGTGAACTTCTCGAGCTCCTGCTTGGCGTGGATCAGCTCTCCCGTTTTTTCCTTGAGGGATTCGCTCATGGCCAGAAAGGTCTGGGCGAGCTCGCCGATCTCATCATTGGTCGTGACCACCTCGGGCAAGTCTTCGAATTGCCCCTTGCCCAGGCGGTCCGCGGCTTCCTTAAGGATGCGGATCGGCTGGGTGATGTGGCCGGCGACGGCCAACGACAACAGAGCGGTAAACAGCACCACCCAAATCAGCACGCGGAAAATCTGGGCCTTCATTTCCGAGGCGGTTTGATAGGCGGCCTCGAGAGGCTGCTGCACGTAGACGATCCAATCGAGCTTGTCGATGAGGCTGAAGGCTCCGAGCAGGCGCTTGCCGTTGCCAAGCGTCAGTTCGCCTCCCCCCTTCATATTGTCCTGGGTGGAAAGCACCTTCTCGATTTCCGCGGGCATGCGCGCGTCAGGCCTGTAAATCTCGCGCCGATCGGAATGCGCGATGAGGAACCCGTCGCGCGTCATCACCGCCGCCTGGCTTTTCCCCGATGAGGGAAACTCCATTTCCAGCATCGTCGATAGGCCGTTGAGACTGACGCGCGCGCTCACGACGCCGACCGCCTTGGGCGGAGACACCCGCTGGTCCATGATGGGAACCGACAGCGTCACCGCCGGATACAGGCCTTGGAATCGCTCCAGACGCCCGATGAACTGCCCGCGCGGCCCCATCGCCGCGGTGAAAATCTCCTCGTTGCGTAAATCGCGCAAGTCCGGATGCGGACCGAGAAAACGGCCCACGCGCACGACCTCGATCCCGTTGGCGTCGAGCACGGATGACTCCATAATCGCGAAATGAACCAGAAGAATGCGGTTGAGATACTGCCGCTGCTTGCCCGCGTTCATCGATACGAAATCGTCCAGGCCGGCCGTTTCGTTCAAAACATTGCGAAAAGTGGTGACGTACTTGTAAACCGTGTCGGAGAAACCCACGGCGAGCGACTCCTGCATGGCCAGGGTTTCCTTGCGCAAGGATTGTTGAGTGATGTTGACCAGATGCCAGCCGACAAATCCCATCGGCACCAAGGAAATGAGCAAAAACCAGAAGAGCAGCTTGTAGGCGAGCTTGCCGCGGTTCCTGGAGGGGGCCATGGGTTAGGGTTACGTGCCTGAATTGTAACGCGCCCGGAACACGAATTTGTTACAGCGGCAAGACGCGTTCGATCAATCTTTCGGGGAGTTGCGCGATAAGAGCTGCTTGATGCGCGCCGAGAGCTCCGCCAAGTCGAAGGGCTTGGTGATGTACTCGTCGGCGCCGAGCTCGAAACCCTGCTTCTTTTCCTCCGAAGACAGGAACCGCCCGGTCATCATGATCAGGATCGTGGTCTTGGACCGCTTGCGCAATTCCTGGCAAATCTGGAAACCGGAAGAATCGGGCAGCTGGATGTCCATGATGACCGCGTCAGGATCGAGCTTGGCGGAGGCGGCGATGCCGTCCTTGGCCGCCCCAGCCTGATGGCACTCGAAACCGTCGAGCTCGAGCACCTCCGCCAGGCTTTCGCGCAAATGGGCGTCGTCATCAATGATCAACAGCTTCGGGAGCTTCATCCTGTCACCTCCTCATCTCCCCGCCGGGGGGGATGAGCTTGTAGCCGACGCACGGAATCGTGGTGATGTATTTCGCGGCCACGCCGAGTTTTTCTCTTAATCGGCGAACATGCACGTCGACGGTGCGAGGCGAACCGAAATAGTTGTATCCCCAGACCCGCTCGATGAGGTAAGGGCGGGAGAGCACGCGGTTGGACGAGCTCAAGAAGACGTAGAGCAAATCCAACTCCTTGGACGTCAACGGGACGCGTTTTCCCGAGATATGGAGAGTGTAGCTCGTCAGATTGAGCTCTATCTCGCCCATCTTAATGAGCTCTTCGGCGGCGTTGACCTGGGTCCGGCGAAGCACGGCCTTGATCCGGGCCAGGCATTCCGCGGCGTCCCAACTTAACAGCAGACATTCATCCGCTCCAGCTTGAAAGAAAGCCAGGCGCAGGGACACTTTGTCCTTGGAGGAGGCGGCGGCCGGAGCCGCAGCCGGAGCCGACCGTCCGAAGAGAGCGTAGGCGTGCTTCGAGGGCGCCGGGGACGCCGCGGGCAGATCGGAATGCTCGATGAGCGCTATGATCGGCATTTGACGCGCGGGGCCCTTGGCACGCAACGAGCGCACGAACTCCACCCCGTCCTCGTCGACCAGCTTCTGGCCGACGAGAAGCAAGTCGCAGCCGCGATGGGCGAGCAGGCCGGAGACTTCCTTCGCCTTTTGCGCGACGGTCACCGTCATCCCTGAGCCCTGAAGCGCCTCAAGAATCACGGCCGCCCGATTGGGCTCGCGCGAACCGTAGACGACGCTGGTCCTCATCGCCGCTTAATTCCCGCCGGCCTCATCCTCGAGATCGAGGCTGAGACCGCCCAGAGAACTCACCGCGGAGAAGAAATTGTAAACGACCGACAGAAGCAGCAAGGCGCCCTCGGTGAGCACCGCGTAGAATACGGTGTAGAAGCCCACCGACATCGCCTTTTGCGCGACGTTGAGCAGCTGGTTCTGCGCGTTAGGCGAAATCACGAAGGTGACCAATCCCCCGAGAAAGCCGAGGAGCATCACCGTGCCGGTGATCGCGGGCCGAGTCGCCAGGAGAATGCCGACCGAGGCCACCGCCGCTCCGATGACGGCGATCACGTGACTGCCCGCGAAACCGGCGCCGAGTGCGAGCAGAACTCCGACGAAGACCGCGACGGGAATCGCGGGATGGGTGAACCAATAGGGATCGATTCTCTTGACGCGATAGCTCATGCTTGGCTCCTTAATAGCTTTATAGCCCGCCAAGAATAACAGAACTGGCGGACTTTGACAAGCCCTTCGAGCTAGATGCGGGTGCCGACGGTTTTCGGCTCGAAAAGAATGAGCGTGCGACGCAATTCGCCCTCCTCCTCGAGATGGACGGCCTTGACGTGGCAGGGCTCCGAGCGAAACATCGTATCCGCCTCCACCGCCTGATTGGGCCGGTCGAGGGCCACCCCGACTAAGCGCAGCACATCCTGCTGCTGGCTGTCGATCACATCGAGAAGATGCAGCTTGCCGTCGGCGGCGGCGGGGCCGCTGATCGGGAAGTTGGTGTAGAGAACGCTGTTGTCCTCATCGACGACGATGGCCCGGTGATGCTTGGACACCGCCGCCTTGAGAATCGACTCCCACCATCTCGCCTCGGCGACCCCCCTCTGCTTCTCCTTGACCATGGCGTTGGCGATCTCGGCCTTCACTTTGGACAGGAAGATATTGATGGCTCCGGCCAATTCCCCGATTTCGTCGCCACGGCCCGCGAACTTGAGCTCCAGATGTTTGAATGAGATGGACTCGATGGCGTCGCGCAGATTCAAAAGGGGATTCAAAACAAAGTGATGAAGAAAGAAATACAGAGGAATTCCCAGCAGAAGCAGCACGCCGACGGCGCCCACGGCGTACTTATTCATCGCCTTCTTGATCACCTTCACCACGCCCTCGCGGCTGACTTGGAGATTGAGTATGCCTAGGACCTCCCCTCTCAGAGCCAGGGGAATGGCGATGTCGTACAAGGGCATGTTGGGAACGGCGCGCACGATGGGAATCTTGGCCTGCCACGCCTGCTCGATGGCGTCGGTGGGCAGGCTGACCTGCTTGAGAAAGTCGTCGAACGATTTCGTCATCATCGAGGGGTCCTTGAACCAGCGGACCTCCCCGTACTTATTGAGATACAACAAGGCCGCGACCCGGTCGTCCTTGGCGAAACGGCTGACGGTGTCGAGCTCGGGCATCGAGATCACGCTTTGGTTGCGAGAGAGCCCCTCGATGAGCGTCGGCGCGTAGAGACGGACCATGTCGATTGACTCCTGCTTGAGCTTCTCGTCGAAGGTCCACTTGAAGAGGTTGTAATAGAAAATCCCCCCCAGGAACATGACGTAGACCCCGATGCCGGAAAACCAAAAAAACCATTTCGCCGAGAGCTTCATCGTTATTGTCCCGCGCCGTACAATTTCTCGATTTTCTCCAAACCCGCCGCCGCGTCCGAGTTGCTCGGATCGAGCTGCTTGGCGTGCATCCACTTTTCGCGGGCTTTGTCGTAGTCGTTCTTCTGGTAGTAAATGATTCCTTCGAGGTAGGCCTGCTGGGACGCCTGCCTGTTGCTCTCCGGCGTCGCGGTCTGCCCCGGCTGCCCGGACGCCGCCGTGCCGCCCCTGGATTCCTCCGTCATTTTCTTGGCCTCGGCCTCCGCCGCCTTGGCCTCCTCTTCCTTCTGCCGCTTGGCGTCCTCCTCGCGCTGTTTGAGCGCCTCAGCCGCTCGTTTTTTCGCCGCCTCTTCCCGACGCAGCTGCTCTTTGGCGCGAGCCGTCAGTTGATCGGCCGCCTTCGGATCATAGCCGTACTCGACGGCGCGTTTCCACTCGACGATCGCCTTTTCGTACTGGCGGGACTCATAGAGCTTCCGCCCTTCGGCGACCCGCTGATTGGCGACCTCGGCCCGTATCTCCGCTTGGAGCTTTTGCGCTTTGGTGTTCCCGGGGCCGGCCTCCAACACGCTGTCGAGAATCTTGAGCGCCTCGACCACCATCCCCTGCCCGTACAGGTTCAACGCGGTCTGCAGCTTCTCGTTGGCCTCCTGGTCTCGGGCCTCGGTCTCCACCTTGGCGACCTCCGCGGCCAGACGGGGATACCGGGGATTGAGCACCAAAGCCGCGTACCATTGATCCAGGGCCTCGCGCAGACGGTGCTGGCGATAGGCCTCGCGCCCCTTGCGGTAATGGTCCTCGGCCATCTCCGTGCGCACTTTTCGCAGCCAATAATAGGCCTTGAGGTTGACCGGAGCGAGCTTGTAGCACTCCTCCCATCGTTTGGCGGCCTCGACCAAGCGGCCTTGACGATACAACGCCATGCCTTCCTCGAAGCGCTCCTCCAACAGCCTTTTCTCGGACACGCGCGGCTTGGTCGAGCCCTTCAGGTCGACGCTCGCCCTGTTGAGAATCGTGGCGTCCTCGTATCCCGGGTCGATGGTCAGGATTTTGCGCGTGAGATCGTTAGCGGCCTCGTACTGGCCGTTTTTATATAAATCGTAGGCGTTATCGTAAACGCTGCGCAGCGTCTTGCGGGTGATGCGCGCCTTTTCAAGTTGAATGGTGTAGATGTATTTCTTCTTGTCATCCTCGGAGGAAATCGTTCCCAGGTTGAGCTTGGACATATCCAGGAAAAGGCTGTCGGCCTCGCGCACGCTCATGGGCTCGGCGGCGCGCGCCGCGCCCGCGGCGGCGAGAAATGCGAGGACGGCCAAAACGGCTCGGCGCATCACAGTCCAAGACCTCCCTGCAGCAAGCTCTTCATCATGGGAGCCAGCATCATGATGAACACGGTCGGAAAGATGAAGACGAACAGAGGCAGCAACATCTTCGTCGCCGCCTGGGCGGCCAGCTTCTCCGCTTTGTTCAGCCGGCGAAAGCGCATGTCCGCCGCGTAATTGCGCAGGAGATCGACCAGGCTCGTTCCGAGCTCGTCGGACTGGATGATCAAACCCACGAACGAGCGAATTTCGGCCACCCCCGTCCTCATGGACAGCCGCTTCAAGGCGTCACGGCGCGAATAACCCAACTGGACCTCGTTGACCATTTTCTGGAGTTCGTTTTCGAGTTCCGTGCGCTGAGCCGGTTTTACGTTTTTCAAGATGCGCTCGATCGCCGCCATGTAATCGAGCCCGGCCTCGATCGTCAAAGCCATCAGATCGACCATGGTGGGGAAATTGCGCATGATGTCGGCTTGGCGGGCGCGGATTCTGGCGCTGAATGCCAGGTCCGGAACGAAAAATCCGATCAGCCCGAAGCCGGCCAGCAGCGGTTCGGAGGTCAGCACGTAAGCGCTCACGCAACAACCGACCGCCAGCAGCTCCTTGAGGTGGAGCATTTCCAGGGGAGAGGGCTTCTGCGGACGCCCCATCATCATGTGCAGCTCTTCGAGCTTGACGTCCAGATGGAACGTGTGCAGCAGGAGCAGGTCCAGCTTGTCGAGGAGGCTGCCGTTGGGATTGAGGCCCGAAAACGCCGAACTCGTGCCGACTTCCCTCTTCGCCAAGCGGGACAAATCGGCCTCGTCCGCCTCGGCCGGCGGGGAAAAGAGGCGGCTGGCGGCCGTATAGAAGGCGACCGAACCCAGCACGCCCACGGCGAGCAATATGTAGTGCATCAATGGTTCGACTGGATTCATATCAAACGTTGATGTCCCCGAGCTTTTTGACGATCTTCATGCCGATGGCGATCCACACGGTGCAGAACAGCAGGGTCATGACGCCGAGTCCGGTGAAATAAAACTCCTTCATCGGGCCCGGCTGGAAGGCGAACATAATGATCAGCATGATCCAGGGCATGACGCCCACGACGACCGCCTGGATGCGCTGCTGGGCCGTCATCGCCGAGGTTTTTTCGGCGAGTTTGGACTCTTCTCGAATGTTCTCGACGATGCGGTCGAAAATCTTCGTCAAATTGCCGCCCACGGAACGCTGGATGACAATCGCCTTGATCATATAGGACAAAAGCCTGCTTTGCACCCGCTCTTCGACGCCCTCCAAGGCGCGCTCAAGACTGGTTCCCAGCTGGTAATTCTTGAGGCACAGGCCGAACTCCTCGGATATGGGAGGCAGGCATTCCCTTTGGACCATCTCCAGACAGCCGATCAAATCGATGCCCGACTTCAGGCCGTTGGACATGAGGATCATCGCGTCCATGAGCTGGAGTTCGCATTTCCGGCCGCGGCGAAAACGGATGTTGCTCAGCAGGTAGCCGGGCAGGGTCAAGCCCAGGTAAATACCGAAGCCGCTGAAGATCAGAAAACCAAAGGGATTGAGGGTGAGCAGACCGATCAGCACCCCCAGAACAACGGGCCCGCCCACGAGGTAGTGTATCCGGACCACCACGAATTGACGCTCATACTCATGCGCCCACTCCTTGGCCTTGACCTTGTAACGCTCGACGCCGTCCGCGATCTTTTTCTCGTTAAGCGCTCCGATGGACCAGAAGCAGGCGAATATCAAAGCCATGCCGAGCAGCTTGAGCAGCCGCGGAAACACCTGAGCGCCCTCGGACTCCGTGGTGGGCAATTTAAAGCCCCGCGGATTCGACTGGAGGGTTTCGTAAGCCCCGTTCACCAAGGCGCCGATGCCGAGCACGGCGTTTTTGTAGCGTTGGGTCTCGCCGTTGACCAGGCCGTCCATGACGCTGTCGTATTGCTTGTTGATCGAATCCAGATGCGCGATCACCGCGCGACCGCGACCGCCCAACGAGTCGCCCAATGGCGGCTTGACCCGAAGAAGCCGGTCATAGGACATTTGAAAGCGGATGCGGTTCTCCTCATACTCCTTGACCAAATTGCCCGGCGCAACCAGCTGCCCGCCGTCGGAAGGGGGAAGGCTTTTGCGCACCAGTTCGAAGAATTCGTAGAGAACCGTCGCGGGGGACTGCCACAGCTGGGCCTCGTTGAGAATTCCCTCATCCGGATCCTTCCATGACTTATGCTTGAGCATCGCGTCTAGCGTCTGATCCACCCACTTAGGGACCTTCAGATCCGGGTCTCGATCGGGCTTGAAGTAGTGATAGAAGATCTGAGTCCGCGTGATCGCGCCCTCTTTTTTGGGTTGGCTCGGGTCTCCGGCTTTCCCTGACCCCATGAGAAATTCGATCTCGGAACGGCTGAAAATCTGCGCGCGCGCCGAGGGCGCCGACAGCAGCAGGACGGCGAGCAGCGCCGGGCGCATCATGCCCCCGTCATACCTTGGGCCCTCGCGACCATTTCCGCGTCATCGGGAACGGGCAACCCCGCCTTGAGCATTTCGTCGATCGCATTCGGCAGACCGTGCTTTTTCTTCATGCGCTCGCTCATGAACGTTTCCTTGGGAAGCGAGAGCCCCTTGAGCTTGATTTCCTCGAAGAAACGCGGGACATAGTCGCACGCGGTGAAATACCCGTAGCTGTTGCCCTTCTCGTCCATCGACGTTTGGATGAAGCGAAAGATGTCCTTGGTCAGGATTTTCGCCCCGTCGCGGCCGACGCATTCGGTGATGTAAGTCGTGCGACGTTTCCCGTCGGCGAAGCGCGTGATTTGGATGAACAGATTGACCGCGCTGGAAATCATCTCGATAAGCACGTGCATCGGCAGATCCGTGCCCGCCATCAGGCACATGGCCGAAAGGCGGGAAATCGCGTCCGAAGGCGTGTTGGCGTGAAGCGTGGCCAGCGATCCCTCGTGGCCGGTGTTCATCGCCTGAAGCATGTCCAAGGCCTCTCCGCTGCGGCACTCGCCGACGACGATGCGGTCGGGGCGCATGCGCAGGCAGTTCTTGATCAGATCGCGGATCGAAATCTCGCCCTTGCCCTCGATATTCGGCGGGCGGGATTCGAGGCGAATCCAGTGCTCGGCGAGCAGGCGCAGCTCGGCCGTGTCCTCGACGGTGATGATGCGCTCGTCGTTCGGAATGAAATTGGACAGCATGTTGAGGAAGGTGGTTTTTCCGGTCCCGGTGCCTCCGGAAATCATGATGTTCTTCTTGATGATCACGGCCGCACGCAGGAGTTCGACGATTCCGGGGGTCGTCGAGCCGAATTTGATGAGCTGATCGTGCGTGTAGGGCTTGGCCGAGAATCGCCGAATCGTCAGTGTCGGGCCGGAGATCGCCAAAGGCGCGATGATGGCGTTGACGCGCGAACCGTCCTTTAAGCGCGCATCGACAAGAGGAACCGATTCATCGATGCGCCGCCCGACCGGCGCCACGATTCGCTTGATGACCTGCACGACTTGCTCATCGTTGCGAAAGCGAACCGGAAGCAGAATCAACTGGCCGTTCTGCTCGATGTAAATCTTGTCGTAGCCGTTGACCATGATCTCGTTGACGCTGGGATCTCGCAGCAGCTGCTGCAACGGACCCAAGCCCAAGATTTCATCGACGAGCTCGCTGGCAAACTGCTCTCGTTGGACTCGGCTCAAGGACAGGCTCTGTTCGCGATGCAGCAGATTTTCGATGATTTGGGACACCTTGGTGTGATTCTCTTGGTTCATGCTCGCGTCGTCGGAAATGCGGATGCGCTCCGTTTCCATCGCCGCCACGACGAGCTTGTGCACCTTGCTCTTGAGCTCATCCCAAAATTCCGGCAGCGGCCCGGCGCTCTTCATCGTCGCGGCCTGAGCTTTGGGGGCGTCGGCGGCGGCCGTTGAAGCGACCGGCTTCCAGAGTATGTCCGCCGATGAGGAGAATTCATCGGACTCCAGCGAAGATTCCCACTGTTTGATCGTGGGCTTGACTTCCATCATCCGTCCAAGCAGAACGCGCAGCGATTTGACCCAATCGCTTTGGAGCTGCTCGACGACGAGAATTTTCTGGGTATTGGCGTACTCCGGGATCAAGTCCTCCCAGGGCATGTAGGCCAAAACTCGTTTTTGTATCGCGTTGAAAAAGCGATCGACTTCCTTGGGCGCCAAGGCTCCGGGCAGATTGGCCTGGTTGACGATGACGTCGAACTTGTCGAGGGCGAAATGCAGAGCCTTGATCTCGTTGAAAAGGGAGTAGGTCGCCTCGAAATGCGCGCGCTGAGGCAGGCAGATCCAGTAGATCAGGTCGGCCAAATCGAACGAAAAAACCTGCATCGGGAAAAACGGATCGACGTCTAAGAACAAGTCGTAGGATTCCGCCAGCGCGCCGAGGATCTTGCCGACCATGTTGGGCGAGAGTTTCTGGAACTCCTGCCTGTTGGCCGCCAAAGGCAGCAGCCCCACGCCCCACTGCGAGATCGGAATGCGCCCTTTGAGCAGGCGGGAGAGACCGCCGGTGGGACTGTCGCCGACCAAAGACACCATGCTGGCCAGAGTCGGAGGAGTGACCCCGAGAACGAAGCTCAGATCGTTGCGGCACATGGGGTCCATATGCACGATCACGACTTTGCGATTTTGGCTTCCCGCCCACGCGAGCGCCAGATTCAGGCAGGCGGTGGTCTTGCCCACTCCCTCCTTGGGACCCGTAAAAACAATGACGCGCCCCGGTTCCCTGGACATGGTCGGGGCGGGAGCGGACGCCGCGGCACGCTGCGTCTCAGCCACGGTCAAGCCTCATTTCACTATCTCCATCGTGATGAAGAGGAAAAGGGACTTCTGTTCCTCGATGGTGGTGGTCGTGGTAAAGAGAAGCCCGAGAATCGGAATGCTTCCCAGAAACGGCACCTTGGATTTCGAGGTGTTCTTCGAGCTCGACTTGAGTCCTCCGATGACCAGCGTCTCTCCGCTCTTGATCTCCACGGCCGTTTGAATCTGGCGGGTCACGATGGAGGGGACCGCGGTGTTGCCCACCTGAACGGTCTTGGAGAAATCGACGTTGGACACTTCGAGCTGCATTTCCGCGCGGATCGTGTCTTTTTTGTTCGGATTGATGACCGGCACGATGTTAAGGATGACGCCGAATTTTTTGAAGTCCGCCGTGACCGTCCCATTGCCGTTGGCGGAAGGAAAAGGAATCTCGCCGCCGACGACAAAATTGGCTTGGGATTGCGCCTGGACGACCACCTTGGGATTGGACAGCAGTTGGGCTTTCCCTTCCGTTTCGAGCATCTTGAGCGTGGTTTGAAGCTGGGTCTGTCGAGCGAAATCTCCGATCCGATAAATACCCGGAATGGTTTTTTCCGTGAACGCCACCCCCGCCTGGAACGGAGTCCAGGCAAAGCCGATATCGCGTTGAACCGACCCGGAGATCTCCACGATATCCGCGGAAACGGCGATCAGAGAATCCTCGGGTTGCGCCGCGGCCGACACGGCCAGCGCCGCGACGAGTACCGTCACCGTCCACAGTTGTCGATTCATGGTGTCGAGCCTAAGCCGTCACGCCTGAAAATATATCAACGGAACAACTTCCTGAAACTTGCCATCTCCATCGGGTGCATCTCCACGTCTCCCAATCCGCGCATGATCACCGCGGTGTCGCCGGTTTTGACGGCGAGCGCGAGATATTGAGCTTCGTTGGGATTAAGGGCCAAACTGACCGACGCCTTCTCCGAGAAAGCCGCCGTTTTGTCCTCTTTCTCTCCCAGGGTCTTGAACTGCTTGGCGTTCATGCCTTGCCCGAGGTTCGTGCCGACCGCTATCACCAGCACATTTTGGAGAATCGTCGCGGTCACCTTCTCCTTGCGTCCGTCGTTCATCATGGCGTCGAAAGTGACCAGAACATCCACCCGATCTCCGGGCTTGATGAGCACCTTCATCTCTTGGTCAATGGGCAAAATCGCGCCGCGGTAGCCGGGCGGGATTTTGACGCTCAGCCCCGACTCCGGAGACAAAGACATCAGCGCCGATTGGGTCAGCTGGTTGCCTTTCGGAACGCGGGTGCGCGTCACCAAATTGATGATCAGCTTCATGTCGCTGGGGGACTTAATCTCAAAGGCGTCCTGCTGCATGAATTTGCGCGGAACTTCCAGGACCTCCACTTGATCCTCCTTGAGAACCGTCCGCTCAGGAAGATCAACGCGGGTCGCCAGCACCTTCGCGGTCTCATAGGCGCCGACCAAGGCGTTCTCCCTGCTGGTCAGGAACATCAAATAGATCACTGCGGCACCCATCGCCAGGAGCATCGGAACCATCACGCCTTTCTTTTCCATAGTCTTTCTCGGTCCTATTTTTTCAAGGGCGTCTCAATGGGCATTCTCACTGTCGCCGTTATCAGCCTTTCCCCCGTGCGGCGGGGCTTGGCCAAGATCACGCTGCTGATGGGAAAAACCAACTTCACCGACTCGCTGCCGGTCAGGATTAAATCGTAATTGTCTTGTCCCGCCTGGGGGTCTTGAAGCGTCTTATCGGTGGCGCACGAGACCGACGCCGTGGGAAGAATCTGCTTCATGAATTCGTTCATCTTCCCGCAGCCATGGCCCGGCGGAGGCGTCCAGGTCATGCCGCCGATGCGCGCCACCTCGTAGGTGGCGTGGTTGAGAAGAATGAGTCGAAAGGACACGTAGCCTATCTCCATGATGGTAAACACGATCGTCAGGAACACCGGCAGGATCAACAACATCTCCACGATGACCTGGCCGGATTGCGCGCTCCTCACTGAATCTCCCTCCTCTCGTCGGCCGCGTCCCCCGGAACTCGGAGGACGCGGCGACGCAAGATGACGTCAATTCGATCCGGAACCCATCTGTCCCGCGGCTCCGGTGATCATCTGCTGAATATTGTTGAACAACGTAGGCATGAATTTTTTAAGAGCCACTCCCGCCACCAAGACGACGCCGACAACGACCGTGAGCATCAACAGATACTCGACGGTATTCTGACCCCGTCGGCACGCAATCCGCGCCCGCAGCCGCGACCCCACCTGAGACACTATTTTGACCATAGACTGTTACTCTCCTTCTCTCGGATATGAGACAACGCTCACTTCGGATACGTGGATAAGATCTTCACTCCGGCGATCGTAAAAAGCCGCTTCAGCTGCCCTTGAAGAAATCCGAACATCCCCACGAACACCGTGACCAATGCCACGGTCGTGAGAAGGTATTCGATGGCTGTTTGGCCTCTCTTTCCTCTTAGCATACGACTGGAAAAACGCGTTTCCATGCGTTCGCAGTGTAACAGCCGACATATGAGGTGTCAAGGTCTTCTCCATTAAAAAACCGTTAAAATTTCAACTTCACCGAGATCTGATCGACTGTTCCCAACGCCCCGTAAGGAACGAACGCGTAATCGAGCGAGACACCGTAGCCGAACGCCTGCGACGTGTACAAACCAAAGCCGAACGACAGTCCGCTGGCTCGATCCAGGCGCAAGGATTTGAGCGTGTCGTCAAAACTCTGTCCCATGTTGTCTAGATTCTGGTAACCGACGCGTAGCGACAGCTGTCCGACGTCCAGGTACTCTTCGGGGAGCTGGAACTCGCCTCCCAGGCCGATGCGCGCTCCACTGTCGGACGCCTTGTTCAATTCAAGGCCCAAGGTCACAAATTCCCCGGCGCGCACTCCCGCGCCCCCGCGCACGATGCGCGCCGCGTTGGACGCGCCGGTCCCCAAGTTCTGCATGGCGAAAGCCAAAGACAAGGTCGGCGTCGGCTTGATGATCGCGCCAAGGTCCCCGACGACGACGTCTTTGACCGATCCCGCGATATCCTCATGCACGACGCGCAGCGCGCTTCCCAGAAAGAGCTTTTCGTACCAGAAGGATCTCGCCACGCTGATCGAACCGAACCCGTTGCGCACTCCGACGTTGGTATCTTGCTGAGGCACGCCGTTGGCGTCGCGCACGTCGAATCCATCGACGCTGATGTAGGAGACGTTCGCGCCCCATGTCGTACGACCCATGGGGTGGGCATACCCCAGGTAGAGCGGGGAGTCCACGTCTTGGACGTACCTAAGGTAGGAAAATCCGAACTCGCGCTGCTGGGTCATGGCCAAACCCGCGGGGTTGCAGATCATCGCGTCGGAGCCTTCCGCGAGCGCCGCGCAGGCACGGCCCAGGGCCATCGCCCGCGCCGAGCCCTGCCCGATCTTCAGGAAGTTCGCTCCGGACGTTCCCGCCGCGGAGTTGATCGCGTGCGCCGGCGCGGCGCTCAGCGCGACGCCCAGGCACAAGAGGACGGCGTGGAGGTCTCGTCTCACTGGATCAGCACCTTCTTGACGGTTTGAAGGACGTTTTTACCGCCCTCGGTCTCCTCGACACGAATCACCGCGAAATACAGGCCTCGCGCGACTTTATTGCCGGACTGGTTGATCTTGCTCCAGACAAAATTCACCGGTCCTGATTGGAACGAGGGCGGGACCTCCCCGAAATCCTTTTCCAAAACCGTGTCGCCCGACATCGTGTGGAGCTTCATCCTCACCTTCGCGCGGAAAGGGGAGTAGATGGAGAACGTCGTCGAGGCCCCGGTCACGGGATTGGGGAAGTTGAATGTGTTGTTGGCGAAATCCTCGGAGGGGGTCAGCGAGGCGTTGCGCACGACCGGAATTTCATCGATCAAACGGTCCAGGGACAGGGCCGACGGGTTGAGGACGTTGCCGGTGATGTCGTCGATCGCGGACATATCGGTCGATCCCACGATTTTGAATTTATAGCTCCCGTCCTTGATCATCGCAAAGCGCAAGTCGGTTCCGTTCCACGTGTCCGTGATCGGAGTCCGCGCGGGACGCACGCCCACGATCCTTTTGATCAGGGAGGTCGACTCCGGCGGGTTGGGATTGCCGGACGGATCGAAAACGGTGCCGGATTGGTAAATTTTAATGGAGACTTTCATCGTTTCCGACACTTGATAGGATAGGGCCGCGTTGCCGGAATCCAAACGCAGGGGAGTGATCGCCAAGTCGTAAATGCGCAAGGGATCGAAGGAGATGGTCAGTTGGGCGGTCGAACCGGAGGACAGCGAGGAGGCGACGTCCTCGGCCACGGCCCTCACGAGATAGAAGCCCGAAGGCGGGAAATTCCCCTGATCGCTGCGTCCGTCCCACACGTCGGTCTGCAGAAGCCCCGCGGGGCGCACCGCCCCCGACACGATGGTTCGAACGACTTGCGGAGGAACGCTGGTGTTGAGTATTTGGATCGTGACGGAGGATTGGCGCGTCAACGCGTAGTTGATCGAAAAAGGGTGCAGCGTGATCGTGTTGCTGGAATTGAACAGCTGGGGCGTGTCCGGCAGGACGTTGAACTGGGTGAATATGATCGAGCCGCGCGCGACGGTCATATTTCCGAAGACGCGGTCGGTGGCGAAATACATCGGAGTCGTCGTCGATTGCGCCGTCAAGGTAAAGACGTAGTTGCCGTCCGGGACGAACAGGCCGTTGACGTCGCGACCGTCCCAGAACTCCGAGATTTTAAGGCGGCCCGGCCGCAAACCTCGAAACGTGACGACCGGGGCGGCCTGGGCTCCGGTGGGCGTGAGCACCGAGGCGCTCGTGCAGGCCCCGGGAGGCGCTTGCGCGGCGCAGGGCGGCCACGTCGAGCTGCTGGCCACGATGACGGACCCGGCGGGGTAGACGTTCCACGCCACAAACATCGGCTGGGACAACTGGTAGCTCAACACCACGTTGTCGGAAGTTCCCGACAACAGCGGCGTCACGGAGACATCGGTGATGCGGAACATGTCGACGGGAAACATCGCCGTCGTCGTCGAGACTTTGGAAGGAATCGCGGGATCGGCCGCGGTCAGCTGAATAAGATACGTTCCCGAGGAAACGACCCGTCCCGAGTCGTCGGTCCCATCGGTCCACGACTCGGAATTGGCGAAGGCGCCCGGACGCGTCTCGCCGTTGACCAAAGTCTTGATCAACTGGCTGCCGTCGGCGTTGTATATTTTCATCGTCACGATCGCCTCGCGCGTCAAGGAATAGCGGAACGTGAAGGGATTGATCCCCGCCAAGGCGGGGCTGGAGCCGATCACCGTCGACGTCGGCGAAATCTGAGTGATGCCCACCAGGCCGCGCACGACCGGAATGGTCCCGGATTTCGCCACCGACGACCAGACGCGCCTGTCGGTCGTGCTGGAGCGATACGAAATGCCGCGCTGCGAGGGCATGGCGGCGTAAATCACGAAAACATAGTTTCCGTCCTCGACCAGTCGTCCAGCTGAGTCGCGCCCATCCCAAAAGCTGATCACCGACGAGCGCAAGGTCTTGATCTCGACGATGCTGCGAACGGGAATGACGCTGGAACCCGTCGCACAGTCGCCGATCTTGGGACCGAATTTCTTGGCCGGAAACAGAGGGTCGGCGCCCGCCGGATCGCCCAGAGTGTTGTTCACCTCGTTGAGAACCGTATTCGAGCCGCTCGGGCAAAACTGCGTGCCGGGCGGATAGATGTCGATATAGGTCGTGGCGGCTTCGGTCAGCATGTAACTCAATACGGCCAGGGACGTCGAGCCGCCGGACAAGGGCTGCACCCGGATGTCGGTGATTTGAAGGGGGTCGATGGTGATCTGGCGAGTCGTCGCCAGGGACAGATCTCCGATCTTATCTATGGAAGCGCCGGTAAAATCCGTGAAATGGTCGATGCTGTTGGCCTGGAACACGGCCAGATAATTACCGGACGGAAGAACGTTGCCGTTCTCGTCCCGGCCGTCCCATGAGTCGCCGTTGAGAACGGTTCCCTGCGGCGTTCCCTCGCCCACGCGGGGCAAGGCGGGCACGATGCGGCGCAATTGAGTGTAGGGGGGCAGGGCGCTGTTGAGCGTTAAATACATCGTCGCGTCCTTCGAGAGCCGGTACGTGAAATTGTAGGGTTGGGCCGCCACTCCCGTCAGCTGTCCGACCACGGTCGGCGAGGAGCGAATGACGTGAACATTGGTCACGTCGACGGTGATCGGTTTTTGGGACACCGCCGCCCCGGTGCTGTCCAACGCCGCTCCCGAGGGGTAGGCGCGAGTGGCCGTGATCGTGATATTGCCGCTGGAGCCGGTCTGATTGGTCTTGACGGAAACGCGAAACCCGTACTGACCGTTCGTCTTGCCGAACTCTCCTTGGATGTTGGCGGAGCCATCCCACATCACGCACGCGCCCTGATTGCCGCTGGCGGGAATGGTCGGCGTGGCGTTGTTGGCGGAGCCCGGCGAATCGATGAAAAAAGTACGCAGCGGGGGCGTGGACGCGGGGTCAAGGGGATTGGAGCCGTCTTGAAACTTGAACAGCTCGAAACTGATCTCGTCGATGGCCACGTCGCCGGCGCCGGAATTCGCCACCCCGACCTGAGTGCACAGAAAGACCTGGTCATTGCAATAGTTGTTGTCCACGGTTCCGGTGGGACGAGCGGCGCCGTTGCAGCGCGCGGACCCATTGGCGTCGAACTCGATGTGGGGTTCGTTGGATATGTCGCCGTCGGACGGTCCGAAAGGAGCTCCAGCCCCCTGCATCGGACATAAAAACTGGAAGGGCGGCGTGACGGTGATGCTGCAGCCTCCGCTGGGGGCGACGAACGCGGCGTTGACGAACACTTGAACGGAGGTGGCTTGGGCCCAAGCGCGCGCCGCAAACAACGCGGCCTGGGCGAGGACGAGGCCGCTTGCGAGGGCCAATCTCAATGTGCGCCGGTAGCCTATCATGATGTGATGTTCTCTGGTGCAGGGCTCAGGACTCTATTATGAGGCATGCCGCCTACTCGCCGATTAAGGGAATGTTAAATTTTAGCATCATCCGGCGCATTCCGAACTGGTAGACCAAGAGCGCGGGTTGAGCGCGCTCGGCCGACGGTCCCGCCAGCACCCACACGCGGCGCCCGTCCTTGTTCCCCGAAACGGCGAACCCGAGCACCGCCCCGTCTGGAGCCGGGTGAGTCTCCTTCCTGAGAAGCCGCTCGTCGACGAGGTCATAGATGATGATGCGGCGTGATTTCGTGTCGTGAATCCACAGGCGGCCGTCCACCCAGGCCATGGAGTTGGGCACCACCTGCTCTTCTATGGTGAAGGCCTTATGGACCGACTCGCCGGACCGATGCCTGTAAAGGGCGCGATTGACCGCGTCATAGGACCATAGCGACGCGCCGTCGAAGGCGAGGACGCTCGGCGCCGGACCCGGAGCCGACTCCGAGGACATCAACGCCTCCGGCTTCTCCACCCGAAGGCCGACAAGACGCGCCTGCGCGGCATCGAGCGTCCACAACAGCCCCCCGCCGAACGCGAGGGCCGCCGGACGATAGGGCGCGGGAACGGACGCCGCGGACTCGCGCAGCACGCGCCCGGAATCGGCGGGATCGATCGCGACGATGCGGCCGCTCCAATCCGACATCCATAACTGGACGCCGTCTAGCGCAAGCGCCGTCGGATTCTCGATGGGCACCGATGAGGTGGTCTCGGGGACATAAAGCCACTCGCCGGACCAGCGCCAGACGCCCGCCCCGACCACGACCAAGACGAGCGCGGCCGCGCCCGCCAGACTTCGGCGCGCGCGCCGTTTGCGCGCGGCCGCCGCAAGAGCGGCCTCCTGGTCGAGACGAGCCTGACGCCCCCGCTCGTTTTCCTCGCGGGACTCGATCATCTTCATGCGCTCGGCGACCTGTTCGGCCACGGCCGCCGTCTCGTGCAGCTTGCCGGTCAGGCTGTCCGTGTAGGTCAACTGGGTTTTTTCCTTGTCCTGCAGCTCCGCGTGCCAAGCCTCTCGTTCGCGGCGCAGCGTCTCCTCCCACTGCGCCAACTCCTGGCGCTGCGCCTCCCAGGTCGAACGCTCTCGGTCCCACAGCTCGCGCCACTGGGCACGCTCTTCCTCCCACAGCGTCTGCAGCTCATTGAAGTGATTCTGCACCTCTTCGGCCTTCTTCAACGCCCGCTCCCTCTCTTTTTCCACGCGGGCGCGCTCCTGGCGCTCCAACAGCAGCTCCGCCAGAGTTTTTTCCAATGCGTTCTTGGCCTCTCCCATGGACGCCTTCAACGCGCGCACGTTTTCATCGGCCTGCGCGGCTTCGCGCTGGCGGCGCTCGGCCGACTGCTGCACGTCCCGAAGATCGACGAGGCTTTGGGCTTCTCGCTTGGTCCAGCGCGCCTCGGCATCCCGGGCGCGGGCGGCCTCGGCCGTGATCCTCTCGCGCGCCTCTTCCAGGGCGGCCTCGAGATGGCGCCGTTCTTCCTCGTGCCGGGCCTGTTCCGTCTGCAGGGCGAGCACGGCGTCCTCAAGCTTGTTGCGCGCGCCGAGCAGCTCCGCGAAGGCACGCTCATCGCTGCCGTCCAAGCGATCGCGAAGCTCATGAGCCTCCCGTTCCAGGGACTCCGCCCGCGCCCGCCAATGAGTCATCGCCTGCTCCTTGGCTTCGAGCGCCGCGGCCAAGGCCGCTTCCCGCCGGCGCTGCTGGCTCTTCATCATCGAGACCGTCTCCCACGCGATCTCGCTGCCGCTTCCCGGGGCGAATATCTGCGACGAGGACTCGGACTCCGAGAACGCGGAGCCTAGTCGCGACCAGAGCCGATCGATTTCACGGCTCAAATCCTCAGGCGGGAGAGTGCCCACGCGAGGAGTATAGACGCGCGGACCGTTTCCCTAATTTCAGATTTATGAACGCCGCTTATTTGGCCAGCTGAAGCCGGCGGAGCTCCTGAGTGGCCTCGCCCAAATCGACGCCCGAATCCTTATACTGGCGCAGAAGCCGGCCCACCTGCTCGATGAGGACCTGGTCGGGAACGTTGGACAGCTTCGCCTTCTGGTAGGAACGCCATTCCTCCTGGAACAGCATGGCCTTGGTCTTATGCGCCGCGGCTTCACGCTCGGCCTTGAGCTTCTCGAACGTCTCGGCCGCGGCCTGCCGGCGCTGCTCGAGATCTTTAAGTCGCCGTTTGGCCTCGCCTTCGGAGGCGCGCTTGGCGTCCATTTCGGCGCGCAAAGCGACCATTTCCGCCCGCAGGCGGGTCAGCTCCTCGGATAAACGCCACTGCTTGAGTTCCCCGGCCTCCAAGGCCGCGCCCATCTGGCGCCGGTAGCGCAGCTCCTCCGACAACAATTTTTCGTACTCCCCTTCAGGGTCCGCACGACCGAAACGAATCGTCAAAGAGAGTCCGTGGCCGAGCCGCGTGATCCCGGTCAACGGCACCGTCATCGAGTAATCGAGCCTGGAGCCTTGCCCCCGCCAACCCAATCCCCAACTCCACGTTCGCGCCCTCTCGCCCAGGGACATGCCGGAGCGCACGGCATACTGTCCGGCCCGCGCCGTCGCCCACCAGCGCTCAAAACCGATCCCCATGGTGTGCTGGCCGCTCAGAGTCAGCGACGGCTCGCGTTTGATAAAGTCCAGGGCGAACGCGGCCCCTCGAATCTGCTCGGAAACGCCCACCTTGAAAGTCAACGGGGCGCGGTCGCTCCATCCTCCGGCCTTGAACTTCGGGCTGCCCGCATTCAACACCGCCGCCCCGAACGCGAAGCGGTCGGCGAAACGCCACAGCGCCCCCAGATCGAACGCCAGATGAGCGCCCGCCTTGCCTCCGCGATCGAACGAGCTCGTCAGATATTTCAAGCCGCCGCCAAAATCGATTCCGCCTCCCACGGTTTCCCTCAAGCCTCGCGTGCCGTACATCACCCCAAAAGCCCGGTCGCCGGCCATATTCGTGCGCCGGTCGTAGCGCACGTCGAAACCGAACGCTCCATTGAGCAGCTCCTGGCGGATGGGAACGATCAGGGCGCCGCGGGTGGAATCCCGATCAAGCTCGCCGGCGGGAATATGAAATTGGCGAAGATAGGACGAGGCGGCCTCCAAAGAGCTGGCTTGCCCCAGGGCCCCGGGATTGTGCGCGACCACACCCGGGTCGTCGCTGATCGCGGTAAACGCCCCCCCCATGGCGGCGTCGCGCGGCCCGAAACCCGCGTCCTCGAACGCGGCGCGCGCGGTCAGCGGACTCATCACGAGATATATCCCCACGAGTCGAGACGCGAGGTTCATGGAGCGCATTATAGCTTTCGCAGGCGGCAGTTTGATTACGGACCCGTGAACGATTCCAACTGGTAGTCCTCGGGATCCATGGCGGCCGCGCTCATGTCCAACACGGGCGACGGGCTCAGACCCCGCGCCTCCAGCAGGCGCGCCGACGACCAGGCCGCGAAGGCGTAGGAGAGCTTGGCGTCGCGGACATAGCTTTCATTGCGCGCCCACCCTCGCGGCCGTCGCAGCACGACGATCGCGGCCGCCGGCCGCGGCCGCGAGGCGACGCGTTGGACCAAGCCCTCCGGAAACAGCGACTCCGGCCTCAACGTCCGCGGGACGAACCCGGTCACGAAGTCATCCCCCCGTCGCGCCCCGGCGCCCAGCCAGGCCTTCTCGTCGATCATCGCCGCCCCCGACACCTCTCGCCCGGGAGCGCGCGGCTCGGTCAACTCCAGCCAGCGCATCCCGAATAAAGCGGTGTCGCCTCCGGCCAGCAGCCGGCCTCCGGGCGGCACCGCGCGACGCAAGTTTCGGGCGTAGTCGTGAGCCAGGAAATCGTCGCGACGCTCGGGAAAGGGGGAGCGAAAAACAAGGGCGCCGGCGGCCAGAATCCCCCACGTCCAAGGCGCTGCCGCCTTCAGCCGGGCGACCGCTTCGCCCGCGAAAACCGCCGCCGACATCGCCGGCAAAAGAAACGCCGGCTCCAACGCGGTGCAGGCGACCCAATTCGACGTGTCGAGCCTCGCCACGATCACGAACAGGGGACCCGCCATCGCCGCGCCGAGCACCAGGCCCGCCGCGCGCGACCGGTCCCCGCGCCAGGCCAGCACCGCGCCGACGGCCGCGGCCGCGACCCCCGGCGGACTCACCGCCGCGGCCCACGTCTTCATCGACCAGGCGATCAGGCGGAAGATCCTTTCCGGAGTCAGCGGCACGGCCAGGCCCGCAAACAGCGTCCCCGTGCCGTATTGGGAACGCAGCGCGGTCGAGACCGCCAGCCCCAGAGACCCCAGACGAATCCAGAGGAAAAGATACAGCGCCAGGCCCGCCGCGCTCCAAGGCGCGGCGGCCCAAGCCGATTCGGTCCAGGCCGCGCCGTGACGGACGCACTCGCGGCGCCAAAGAACGGCTAAAGCGGGCAGCCACAGAAGCAGGCTTTGATGGTTGACCAGTCCCAAGCCAAGGAGAAGACCCGTCAACCGCGCCCTGCGCCAATGGCTGGCCTTCTCGCCCTCGGACAAGGCGAACAACCCCGCGATGAACAAGGCATGCAGCGCGTATTTCTCCTGGATCAGGGCGAACTTCCATAAGGGCGCCGAAAAAGCCCAGAGGGCGGCCGCGCTCAGTCCCGCCCAAACGCCCGAGCGGCGAGCCACGGCGCCGTAGAGCGCGGCGACGGCCGCCGCCGCCGCCGCCGCCGACAGCAGCGCCAAGCGATAGGCGGGGTTTCCCAGAGCCGGCAGACTCAGCCAGGCTCGTCCGAGCGCCGCGTACAACGGATAGCCGGGCGGGTGCGCGACTCCCAAAGTCAAGGCGGACGACGCCATGTCGGCCGCGTCTCGAGGGGCGATCGCGGGCGACGACCCCGAGATGTAAACGGCGAAAACCGCGAGAAAAATCAGGAGGCTCATGCCCAACTTCTCAGGACCAAGGACGGGTCGCAGGCGGACGCCGTCGAGGGGACTCCCGCCGAGAGGCGGCGCCAGGCGGCATGCGCGATCATGGCCGCGTTGTCGGTGCAGAAGACGCGTGCGGGAAGCCGGACGCCGAAGCCGGCGTCTTCGCCGCGCCGCGTCATCAAAACGCGCAGGCGGGAATTCGCGGCCACGCCGCCGCCGACGACGATGTCTTGGACCTTAAAGCGTTTCGCCGCGGCCACCGTTTTCTCGACCAAAGTCTCGGCAACGGCCTCTTGAAACGAGGCGCAAATGTCCGCCAGGGCGCGGCCCTTCGGCTTGGGCCTCTCTCTCAGGAAATAGAGGACCGCGGTTTTTAAGCCCGAAAAGGAAAAGTTCCAGGACCCCGGCATGGTGGGGCGGGGAAAGTCGACGAAGCGGGGGTTTCCCTTGGCGGCCAAACGATCGATCTCGGGGCCCCCCGGATAAGGCAAATGAAGCAAGCGGCCGACCTTGTCGTACGCCTCGCCCGCGGCATCGTCCAAAGTGCGCCCCAAAACGCGGTAGCGTCCCGGAGCGCGCGCCAGGATCAAGTCCGTATGTCCGCCCGAAACCACCAACGCCATGATCGGCCAGCGCAGGCGATGCTCTAATTCCGCGGCGAGAACGTGCCCCTCCAAGTGATTGACCCCGACCGCCGGCACTTTCAGCAACAGTCCCAACGTCTTGGCCGCGACCTTGCCCACGAGCAGGGGACCCATCAAGCCCGGTCCGCGCGTATAGGCCACCGCATGAATTTTTCCCGGACCGGCCTGACTCAGGGCCCGGTCGACGCACGGCATGAGGTTTTCCAGATGCGCTCGCGACGCGAGTTCGGGCACGACGCCGCGGTAGGGGCGATGCAAGGCGGTCTGGGACAAAACCACGTTCGAACGGACGCGCCCGTTTTCAACGACGGCGGCCGAGGTGTCATCGCACGAGGTTTCCAACCCGAGTATTCTCACCCTTCGCGCTTGAGCGTCCCCAAAACGTCTCGCGCCTTCAACAGCTCGACGGCGCGATCAAGCACGACGTCGCGCACCATCTCCTCGGCTTTGACGGCGGAGCGGGGCTTCTTGTCCTTTGCGTAAAGCAACTCCCATTGGGCGTAGAGCTTCGCCTCCTCCTCCTGGCTGACGGGCACGACGATATCGGGGACTATGCCGCCGGTTTTATTTTTTTCGTCGCGGTGGATCGAACGGCCCGACGGGGTGTAGTAGCGCGCCACCGTCAAGCGCAGACCCGAACCGTCGGGCAGCGGGATGAGCGACTGGACGCTGGCCTTCCCGAAACTGCGCTGACCGACGACGACGGCGCGCTTGTAATCCTGCATCGCTCCCGCCACGATCTCGGAGCCCGATGCCGAACCTCCATTGATGAGCACGACCAGGGGCAAGGCCGGATAGGGAGCGTTCAACGCGGCCGAGAAATCCTGGCGGCTGTCCGGACGGCGGCTCTGGGTATAAACCAGAAGCTTCCCTTCCCCGATGAACATCGACGCCACTTCGACCGCGGCCGAGAGAAGTCCCCCCGGATCGTTGCGCAAGTCCAGAATCAAACTCGTGACGCCCTCTTTCTTGAACTTCTTGATGGCGTCGGCCGCGTCTTCGGCGGTCTTGGCGCTGAACTCCGCGATGCGCAGATAGCCGATGCCTTCCTCGAGCTTCATCGACAACGTCGACTCGATTTTGACCAGCTCCCGGACGATTTCGACGTCGAACGCCTTCCAGGCTCCATCGGCGCCGTCCTCCGGAGCGCGCTCGAGGCGAAGCTTGACCTTGCTGCCGGGTCCGCCGCGCAATTTCTTCAACGCATCGGACATGTTCATGTCTTTGGTTCCGTCGCCGCCGATCTCGACGATGCGGTCATTGGGAAGCACTCCCAGCCGATACGCCGGAGATCCGGGCATCGGAGTCTGCACGGTCAGCCAATCATCGCGCAGCGTCAGACGCAGGCCGATGCCGCCGAATTGGCCCTCGGTCTCCGTTTTCATCTCCCGGTGCAGTTCAGGATCCATGAACTGCGAATAGGGATCGAGGGTTCTCACCAAGCCGACGGCCGCTCCATAAATCAGCTTCTGGGTGTCGGGCTCGTCGACATAATTGTCTTGAACGAAGCCGAGGACATCCACCAGCAGCTTGAGCTGCTCATACGTCTTATCGGCGTTCGCCGCCGCCGC
>JBBTHA010000121.1:0-10708 GCA_038060535.1 Elusimicrobiota bacterium
AGGCCCTGTGGAGCCCGTCGACCGGGACGATCGACGTCGCCGGGACTCTGACCTTACCGGGAGGCAACAAAACCTTCGTCTCTCGTCATAGCCGCAATGCAGGTATCGGAGGATCCCTCGTTGCGATCTCGGATCTAAAAGATTCCACAACAGTGAGCACGCGGCTCGCATCACCCATCGTTGTCGAGACTCGAACCGCACCAAACGTATCCCTCGGCAACGTTCCCGTTGATTTCTCAATCTCGTCCGCCCCTCAGCGGGCAACGGGGTTTAAATTTTTATCTAAAGATAGTCAAACCAATTCCTTTGGGCGGGCTTCAGCGGAGTTCCTTCTCGGCGATATTCCTCTTGAATACGATATCAAGGCGTCTTGTCCGTCATGTGTTGGATCTTCGAATTCGGTCAACTTTAGGATATGCGGGAAGCTTCCCGGCGAATTATATCGCCAAAATAAGAATGCAGACGGCAAGCAGGACTACATAGGAGATCGTTTGGCGGACTCAGACGACCCGTCCGATTCGATCGAGCATAGGGGCTGCACATTGACTGCCTTCACAATGCTGCTTAATATTTTCCGGTCTCGCTACAATCTAAGCTATCCGGAATCGACTCCTGGAACCTTGAATCGCGCCCTGACCCCATCCGGATTCTCCCCGGTCGCAAGGCTTAATCTTCGAACTGCAACTCCGTTATTCACCGGAACTCAAGTCCGATATCTGGACGGCTACGACGTGGGTCTATTCGCAGATTATAGAGATGTGATGACGCATGTCGACAGTAGCCTGGAGTTAGGAAACCCGGCCTTAATTCGACTCCAGTCAAGCACTGGGGCCCTGGGACATTTCGTAACCGTTATCGGCCGTTGCGGAAACGGATACTGGGTACTTGACCCATACACGAAAACAAACCACTCATTTATCGACCTGAGTGACCTTGGTACGAAGGTGATTCTTGGCGTACGAATTTTCGAAAAGGGGAACTAAATCAACATGTCAATTAAAGCGACCTTAGCCGGCATCTTCCTCTTGGGGTATGTGCCGAATGCGCTGAGTGGAGTTTATATTTCCGTTGGAACAGATAAAAGTACGCATTCGTATGTAAATTTTTTCATAGAGGATGACTCGGGCAGACGAACAGGGAAACTCGCCGACGGGTCAGAAGTTGCAGATATACCTGGTACCCGGGGACATTATGGAACGGACTCGATGGATGATCTAGTGCGCAATCTCCCTGGTCCAGAAGCGGTGGAATTCCACACGTCTTCGTTTCCATCGGGCCGATTCAATCTGGTTCTTGTTCCATCGGCAACGACCCCATATTGGATGAACTTAAGTCTTGATTATGACAACAAAAGGCAAATTGACCTTGAATTCAACGGATTCGCAGTGGCTGGATCAAGCGTCACGTTTATTTTTGAACATCATCCAACAGCCGCAACTCCGCCACAAATTCTCAAAACAGTGACAACGACGTCAATCCGACAGAGCCTGTTCGGAGCGTTTTATGCCAAGCAGCTTAGCGATATGTCATTTTATTCTCGTCTCGACAAGCTGCTGTCCAAAGCCGAGTCCGACGCCGCCTCCGGCAAAAACAAGCAAGCCGCCGACCGCCTGGAGCAATTCGTCCGCCGCCTGGACGCCGCCTTCAAGAAAACCGCCGACGCCAACGACGGCGACGACCCCGACGACATCAAGAGCGCCGGTTCGATGAAGCGCTTCATCACGAAAACCGCCCTGGACTCGCTGAGCGCCGACGCCAGGACCTTGATCGCCGGGCTGGGAAAAAAATCAAAAAAATGAGGCCCCCTCTGCTCCTGATGCTCGTGTTGGCGTCCTTCCCCGCAACGCGCGCACCTACGGCGCCCCAGGACGGCGCGACATGAAAGTCCCGCCGCCCGTGCTTCGAAATCTCAAAGAGGCCAAAGGGGGCTGGATCAAACGCTCGGACAGAGCGGCCATGAAAGTTCCCGCCTCGGCTTTGCCCCGGTCGGCCGAGCTTTTTATCGCGCATCCCGACGACGACCCCGTCCGGGAAGGCGCCGCCGCGCGCAAGCAGCTGTCTCGCGCCTCGCTTCCCGTCGCCTTCGGACCGCAAGGCGCTATTTTCAACGCTCCCGTCACGATCACGATACCCTACGACTCGGGGCTCGTCGAGACGCAGGGGCTCAAGGAAACGGACCTCAAAGTGCATGACTGGAACCCGCGGGCCCAGGCTTGGGAGGCGCTCATCTCGCGGGTGAACGCGGCCGACAAAACGGTCGGCGCGGACGTCACGCATTTCTCGATCTATCAGGTGCTTGCCCCCGGCGCAGCTGAAACCGTCGCGGTTTCCACCGACCTCAACGGCGACGGGGTCACCGACGCGGCGGACGTGGGGCTTGTCACCGATCAGGCGAAGGGACTGAGCGCGTGCACCACGGGCGATATCAACAAGGACGGAGCCTGCAACGTCGCCGACATCCAAATGATCGTCATCAAGACCCTTGGGAAAAAGTAGGCGCGAGACCCGCTGGTCCCTCGCGGCAAAGGCTTGAGAAGCGCTCCTTAAAACTTTTTCACCACCCGCCCGTGGCGGAGAAAGCCCTGACCTGATATACTCCTGCCATGGAACTGGCAAATAGACTCGATCGACTTTGGGCGACCCTCATTGACACGCTGCTTTTCGTGCCCTTGGGAATTGGCGTGGGACTCGTCTCCGTCTCGAAGCAGTCTCCGGGACTGACTGCGACCATGTCGATCCTTCTTCTGGTCGTGCTTATTCTCGTGCCCTTGATCTACCAGGCTTGGCTTCTGACGACCCGGGGACAAACCCTCGGCAAGAAAGTCCTCAAGATTCGCATCGTCAAGGCCTCCGACCAGTCCAACGGGGGGTTTGTCACCAACGTTTTGATGCGCTCCGTTCTGAGCGGGGCCATCCGGCTCGTGCCCATCGTTGGCACGATCTTCAGCATCGCGGACATTTTGTTCATTTTCCGCGCCGACCGGCGCTGCCTGCACGACCACATCGCGGGCACCTGCGTCGTCGCGGGAAACCCCGTGGTACAATGATGGGGTGACAGGACCCTCCGCGGGCGCGGCCGAAGACATCCGACGCAGCCTGGCCTTGCTGGAAGCCTTCGTCGACAACCCGGCGCTGGCCGCCGACCTCACCGAGGACGAGCGCATCCGTCTCATGAAAGCCGCGGGACGCCTGTCTCGGCCCACCCGCCTCCAGCGCTCAAGCCTTGCCCGCGCCGCGCGCCAAGAGCAAAAACTGCGCAACGCCGAAGTCAACCGCCAAATCCGAGCGGTCGCCGGCATCCGCGCCGCGCGCCAAGGACCCGTCTTCCGGGCCCCGGCCCAAGTCGCCCCTCCCCTCGACGCCCCCGAGCGCCATTACGCCACGCCGCAAAGCTGCTACGTCTGCAAAATGGAATACACTCGCCTGCACCATTTCTACGACGATCTGTGCCCGGAGTGCGGCCAATACAATTACGCCAAGCGCTTTCAAAGCGCCGACCTTTCGGGCCGCACCGCCTGCATCACCGGCGCGCGCCTTAAAATCGGCTATCACGCCGCGCTCAAAATGCTGCGCGCGGGCGCCCGCGTGCTCGTGACCACGCGCTTTCCCCATGACGCCGCCAAGCGCTTTTGCGCCGAGGACGATTTCCAGGAGTGGGGGACACGCCTGCGCGTGCATGGACTGGACTTGCGCCACTCGCCGAGCGTGGAGATCTTCTGCCGCTATTTGACCCAAAGCGAGGAACGCCTCGACGCTTTGATCAACAACGCGGCCCAGACGGTGCGCCGCCCCGTCGCCTTCTACGAGCACCTCCTGGCCCATGAGACCCTGCCCTGGAGCCAACTGCCCCAGGCCGAAAAATCTCTCCTGTCTGGCCACTACGAAGTGACCTCCGCCCTTGGACGCGCCGACTCCCCGGAGCCTGAGCGCGCCCTCACCTCATGGGAGGCGGGCTCCGTCGGCCTGGGCCTGCGCGACAGCGCGCGCCTCTCCCAGGTCCGCATGACCTACGACGACAAGATCACGGCGCGAGACCTGTTTCCCGCGGGAAAACTCGACTGCGACTTGCAGCAAATCGACTTGCGCACCATGAACACCTGGCGCATGACCTTGGCCGAAGTGCCCACCCCGGAGCTCCTCGAAGTCATCTTGATCAACGCGGTCGCGCCCTTCATCCTGTCCGCCAAGCTCAAGACCCTCATGCTCCGACGCAAAACGGGCGATGCGCACATCGTCAACGTGACCGCAATGGAGGGGATATTCTCGCGCGGCACGAAAACCGACAAGCACCCGCACACGAACATGGCCAAGGCCGCGCTCAACATGATGACCTTGACCGCGGCCCGCGATTACGTCAAGGACGGCCTCTGGATGAACGCCGTCGACACCGGCTGGGTCACCGACGAGGACCCGGCCGTCCACTCGCTGCGCAAACAGGCCGTTCACGATTTCCAGCCGCCTCTCGACGTCGTCGACGGCGCCGCCCGCATCCTCGATCCCTGGTTCGTCGGACTCAACACCGGCGAGCACGTCTTCGGAAAATTCCTGAAAGACTACAGGTCCGCCAACTGGTGACGCGCCTTTGGCGCCAAGAAGGCTATAATCCCTCCATGAACGCCCTGCGAAACATCCTGCTGCTGCTCGGGCTGACAAGCCAGCCGGAAGCCCCCGACGGCGTCACGGTCAAAAATATCGACGCGGCCCAGGCGTACGCGCTGGTGACCGGCACCGCCGCCGTCATCGTCTTGGACGTGCGCACTCCGGAGGAATTCGCCGAGGGCCGCATCTCCGGCGCCGTCAATATCGACTTCCACGACGCGTCCTTCAAGAATAGGCTCGACGCTCTCGACAAGGAAAAAACCTACCTCGTGCATTGCGCCGTCGGCGGGCGCTCCGCCAAAGCGCGCCGGCTCATGCAGTCGCTTCGCTTCAAGATGATTTACCACCTCGAGGGGGGAATCAAAGCCTGGCAGAAAGCTGGGCACGCCGTCACGCGCTGACGGCCCCGACGGCGACACCCTTATCCGGCCGTCCAAACACGCGACCACCGGCCGCGGCGAGGCAGTTGGAGCAGGCGATCTGCAAACTCGCGAAACAGCCCGCTCGGGCCGTCATCCGAGCTGGAATTCGATCGGGGAATCCGATTCCAAACCGCGGGTCGAATTCGGCATTCCGCTCACCGCGGCAAGTTTTGGATTCCACGGAGAGGCCTCGGCAAAAGCCGCTCGCTTGACTCGACGATTCCCCGGCGGCCACCGCGGCGCCGTCCGCGGCTACAGCGGCGCGCAGCAGACGCGTCGCCGGGAAAAGAGTTTTCGCAAGGGCGGAATGATCGGCCAGCGGGAGGTCGCGATGGATTGACTGAGCGCCCCGCCAAGTATCGTCATAGGAGACTGGTTCGGAAGGCCTCCGCGAGCGGCGCTCTGCATCGGAGCGGCGAAAGCCGTCGTGCACAAAAAAACGCATGTCCCTGAAATAAGCCAACTCATCACATAATTAGGGTAGGAGGGTCGACTCTTCTCAAAAAGGTCCTAAGGACCCAAGCGATGGGCCCAGGGGCCCAAGATTGGCCCTCAACGGGTAAATTCCATATCTTATGCGCGACCATGCCGCGCCGGCCGATTTTGTATCATCGCAGTCGATGAGTCAGGACAGTTTATTTCCCGATCCGCAGTCGCTTTCCACAATAGTCATCCTTCGGCGCAAGGACTTCGACGGCCTGTTCGTCGGATTTAAAAAGCTCAAAGCGGTGTCCTACGTGGTCTCGCCGGATCTACTGCTCGAGTTCTTCGATCGCGGCTATACTGAAGTCGAGGTCGTGGTCGGCGAAAATCTGACCGAGCACTACCGGCAGGATTTGGCGCAGAAAGACGCGAATGTGACGCAGCGATTGGCCGAGAGGATGGCGGGCGGCAGCCTGAAGGTTTATATCCCTGAGCGCACGCTCCACTCAAAACTGTACCTGCTCGAGCGGCCCGGTCAATGCCGCGTGATCGCCACGAGCGCCAATCTGACCGCGACCGCGCGTCAAGCGTCGCGGCAAGTCAACTACGCTTGGTACGTCGATCTGCCCGCCGGCCACCCAGCGATGGCCGGCTTCGAGAGCGACTATCAATCCCATAAGCAGCGTTGTTCCCTATTCATGGGCGACCTGGCCGAACTTCTGCGCACGAGCCGCGAAGATCAACGCGCGGAGCTCGTCACGGCTTGGCTGAAGTCGGCGCCCCCCGAGGAAGTCGCTGCCGAGGCCCGCAAGCTTCTCCAGGAGATTTCGCGACGTTCAGTTCAAATCGAACCCGGAGCTTCGGAACCCGTCTTTTCGATCAAGCTTCCCGACGCGCCCGCGGCGCGCAGGGAAACCGAACGCCTTCTGGCTCCGTTGAATCCGGTGTTGGCCGGCGGCGAAGTCCGCATCAACGCCTCCGGCTATCTGCGCTACGTCCAAGCTACGCAGGGAATACCCATCATGCAGGTCGACAGGAACAAGCGCGAAGTGCGACTCGCCATTGACGGCGGCGTCCGCGTCCTCAACGAGCCCTTGCCGGATGCCGCCGCCGTCAACCAAGCCCTGGATCATCTGGAATCGTACTTTCAAACGGTCGATTCCGGCCAGAGCCCCGACCCGCGCTTCGCCAAGACCAGCATGTGCGAAGCCCTTCTCTACATGCTGGCTTCGCCGTTCGCCAACGACTATATGCGCCTCAAGCGCCGCCGCTACGGCGCCATCGACTCGCGCGGCCCCCGCTTTCTTTACATTTATGGCCCGTCGCAAAACGGAAAATCCACCTTTCTTCGTTTCGCGCTCAAGCTCATAACGGGCCACGCTCTCGAGCCGCTCAACGGCGGAGACTTCGCCAAACGAAAAATCATCGGAGCCACGACAGTGGGCACGACGTTTCCTCTGGCATTCGATGATCTCGTCTTGGCTCAGCGTTACGGGCTGTTCGAGGAAGTTCTCAAGTCGTACTGGGAGACGTGGTGGAATCAAGACAGCATCATGCCCCAGATCGTGCTGTCCTCCAACACCTACACCCTGAGGGACTGGGCGAAGTCGCGCGTCAAGCGGCTGGACTTCGACATCCAATTCACGCCCGATGGCGCGGGGAAAGAAGTTCTCGCGAAATTATTCAGTGTCGAGAATCCTTTGTTCCGATGGTTCGCGCACCTCTACTTCGATCACTTGGATAAGCTCGCGTCATTGTCCGAAGACGAACTCGAACTATCGCGGAAGATCATGCAGGATATTTACCGGCATGCCGGCCGTCCTCTGCCCGATTACTTCCCCAAAGAACCCATCGAGCGTCTTTACGATCCTGGTCGACGGGAGTGGAAGGACTTGCTCGAACGCCTGCAAAAAGCAACTGTTGAATGGGATAGCGATCGCGCCAGCGTCCACTTCTCCGACGACCTGCAGCACTTCGAGATCAAAGCCTATGAAAACGCCTTGCCCGCGGCGGTCAAGCATCGCCGGCGCGGCAAGGCCCTGATCATCGAGAGCCCGGCCGAGTTCCGCGCCTGGCTGGAAGGGGGAAGCCGGCGCCCGCAAAGATGGTGGGACCGTTTGTTTGACCGATAACAGACCATGAACGGCTCCCACCAATTCCGGTTTAGTCTCCGGCAGGATCCCGGGATGCTGCTCTGAATGCGAACCGGCTGCAGACGCCCCAAGTTGCATCACCCATTGCAATTCCCGCCCCTTTCCTATACACTCATATTAGATGCTAATTAAATGCGAGGTGCTATCATGCTGAATATTCGACAGGATATTCACTCCTTGACAGATTTCAAGCGTCACACGGTCAACTTCGTAAAACAGCTCAAAAAGGACCATCGCCCTTTGGTTCTGACGGTGAATGGAAGAGCGGCGGTCGTCGTCCAAGACCCTGAGTCCTACCAGCGGCTCTTGGAGATGGCGGAAAGTTTCGAAGCCATTTCGGCCGTTCAAGAAGGGATGACTCAAGCCGAACGCGGAGAGGGCATATCTCTGGAGAAGTTCGATAAGCGCATGCGAAAGAAGCATGGCATATCGCGTTAAACTGACGCCGCGCGCGCAGAAAGACGTCGAAGAACTCTATCGCTGGGTTATCGGCCGCGCGCCTCATCAGGGGGCGGCATGGTACAACGGCTTGTTGGATGCCATTCGGTCATTAGCCGGGCATCCGCGGCGATGTCCGCTCTCTCTGGAAGGAGTTGAACTCCAAGAACAAGTCAGACAGTTGCTTTACGGAAGGCGGCCTTATCGAATTCTATTTTGGATTAAGGGAAAGGAGGTCTAGATTCTACACGTTCGGCGAGGAGCGCGCAAACCGTGGATTCCTAGCGAGAGAGCCTAAATGTTTTTAGTCCCCATAGCTCAATGGATAGAGCCCGCGCCTTCTAAGCGTGTGATGGAGGTTCGATTCCTCCTGGGGACATGGATTTTACAATTACACTATGCTGACATACCGACGCATAAGAAACGCGCGATCAAATCATGGCAATAGTTTTCGGCAAGTCGAAAGGATGGAGCGAGTCCAAACAGCTCTCATTCCTCTTGCGCGAAATCGAAAGGCTCAACACCGCTGGGAAACTGGATGCCCAGGTTTACAGCGAAATTCAATCGAGCCTAAAACAAGCCGAAGAGAAATACGGGGCTGAATTCGAAGAGCTGAATCGTCAAGCCAAATTGAAGCTCGGACGGCGACTTCTGTTGTTCTTCGGCTTCAGCGCCTTTGCCATCGGAATTGGTTTCCTCATATTTGATTATTACGAATGGTTCCGGGGATTCTTTGAATTTATTCAGGAGCTGGTGAAGTGGTTCCTACGCATGCCTCCTCCCGTCAGAGCGATAGAACTTGTCGTTGTAACCGCGCTGTTGTTTCGGGCGACGCTACGACAACAGCATACGCTTGAAAAATCATCCCGTCTCTTCGCGTATCTCGCCTTAGGAGTGCTGCTCGCGGTTAATTGCTTCAAGGTTCCTGACTGGCTTTTCAGCGGCTCGTTTACAACGCAGGAACATCTGCTTGCCGGGATTCTCTTGTTTGCCTGGGGATACTACACCTCCTTCAAAACCATCGTCTACGCTGGCCTGTTTCTTTTGTGCGGCTGGCTGGGCGGGGGAACCGGTTATGGATTCGCTTCCTATTTCATATGGATGAAAGACCCGATGCTCTTTCTTCCTTTCTCAATCGCTTTGCTGTCGCTTGCTTGGTGGATAGACCTCTATCACAATAAATATGTCGTCCAACCTGTTGAGATCGTCGGCCTCACAGGGCTCTTTATTGCCTTGCTGATTCTCTCGATATGGGGATACGACGGGAAACCCAAGATGGACATCGGCCACATCGGTCCTGTGTGGTTCATCATCCTGATGACACTGACAGCATGCACAGCCATTGCTCTCGGTATCAAGTTTAACCGCCAGCGCTATTACGGATTTGGAATTACATTTCTGTCTATCAATCTCTATACGCGTTTCTATGAAGTGTTTAGCGGCTGGTTGCCACGCCCCATCTTCTGGCTCTCATTCGGATTCCTTCTGTTGTGGGGCGGGAAATATGTCAACCAGCTCTTAAGAAAGAACTCAACGCGAGCGATACCGGCCTGACTGCATTCGACCACCTCGATCCCAAATGGTTGACCCCGCCGAGCCCGGAATAAATCAGATGGACTGGAATCGACGAGCGCAGCGCCTGGCCTTCTTCACGGTTGCGTATAACCTCATTGAGGGATTGGTCTCGGTGATCTTCGGCGTCCGAGAGGAATCCGTCGCGCTGGCGGGATTCGGCATAGACTCGTTCATCGAGGTCGGATCGGCGCTTGTCGTGCTTTGGCGGCTGCGCGGCGGACAGGACGAGGACCGCGAGCCGCGGGCGTTGCGTGTCATCGGCGGGCTATTCCTTCTGTTGGCTCTGTTGACGGCGATCGGCTCGGGACTGCAACTCTGGCGTCGCTCGCCGCCCGAGACCACGGTGCCGGGTGTCGTCATCTCGCTGGCCAGCCTTTCTTTCATGGTCTGGCTCTGGCGCGCAAAGCGGGAGGCGGGTCAGGCGTTGGGCAGCCCTACCATCCTTGGCGACGCGGCCTGTTCACTGGCCTGCATCAAGCTCTCCATCGTACTCCTGGTTGGAAGCCTTGTGTATGCGCTGTTCCCCATCTTATGGTGGTCCGATTCGGCGGCCGCCCTGCTGTTGTGCGCTTTGATTTCCCGCGAGGGTTGGGAAATGCTGCGCGGCGAGGGAAGCTGCGGTTGCTCCCAAGAAGAACCCATATCATGACGCCGCCCCCCGGCATCCCCAAAGCCGTATGGGTGCTCGGCTTCGTCAGCCTCTTCATGGACGTCTCCTCCGAGATGATCCACAGCCTGCTGCCGGTGTTTATGGTCTCGGCGCTGGGAGCAAGCGCCTTTGCCGTTGGCTTGGTCGAGGGCGGCGCCGAAGCGACCGCCCTCATCGCCAAGGTGTTCTCGGGCACGCTCAGCGACTCTTTGGGCAGGCGCAAGGGGCTGACGGTCTTCGGCTATGGCCTGGGCGCTCTCTCCAAGCCGTTGTTCGCGCTGGCCGGCACGATCCCCGCGGTGCTCGCGGCTCGGTTCATCGACCGCATCGGCAAGGGCATGCGCGGATCTCCCCGCGACGCCCTGATCGCGGACCTCACGCCGGAGCCGATCCGTGGCGCGGCCTATGGCCTGCGCCAGTCCCTGGACACGCTCGGCGCGTTGCTCGGG
>JBBTHA010000122.1:0-10667 GCA_038060535.1 Elusimicrobiota bacterium
ATCTCGTAGAGGTTGTCTTGGACCACCTTCGCGGGCGAGTCGGATAGATTCGTGGTATAAAGACGAGGAGCGATCTTTCTAACCTTTCCAGCCCGCAGCAGCCGACGCAGGCGTTTTGCCTCTTTATTGACTGACGTTCCGAAGATGATCTCCGATAAAGGTGCCATTTTTTCCTTTCTATAGGCCTCCAAGCTGCCTAGTGGCCTATAATTTCATCTTAATGTAGCAGAGGATGCCTATTTTTTCAATGCTATTGACATTTATGATTCCCGGTTGTTAAAAGTTACTGACATCAGTTCTCGCCCGTAGGTGTCCGCCCCGGAGATGCGGCGTTAAACAGGGCCAAGACCTCCGTCGCACTTAAGGCCCGATTGTAGACGCGCGCCTCATCAAGCTTGCCGTTGAAATATTCCCCGGCTCGGCTGGCACCCAACTGCAGCGTGCCCGTACTCGCCACCGGTACGCCCGTCACCACAGCTGAAGACGTCATCACCCCGTTTCGGTACAGCCTCAGCACGCTCCCATCATTGGTCGCCGCCAGATGCGTCCAGGCATTGGCCGGCAAAGGGGTAGGGGCGCAGACGGTTTTGGTCCCGGCCGTACCCACGAAGCCAGCCAATACGGCTCCGTTGCCGCAATAGCCTTTGACCGACGCATAGAGGAAGAGGGTGTAGTTCTTGACCATCACGGATTTAAAACTCGTCGTTGAGAGCGCGGGGTTTATCCAGGCCGCCATTGAGAACGCTCCAGCCATCGCCAGCGAGGACGAATGGGGGATTATCACACTGTCGTTGGTCCCGTCAAAGGCCAGGCCTGAGGCCATACGTCCGGCGGTCCAGACCGGGCCGTTGGTCAGCGTTCCGTTGTTGCCGCTGCCGGAGCTATCTATGGCGGAGGCACCTGTATTCTCATCGAGCTTCCACCAGCCTACCGGACCTGTGGCCGGCGGCGGCAGGGGAGGGGGTGTGGTCGCATTGACCGTGAGCATGAAGGCGGAGGTCCTGGAGACCCCGCCGCCCGTGGCGGTAACGATGACAGATGCGCTGCCCGTTGCGGCGGAAGCCGAGGCGGAGAGGGTCAATGTTGAAGAGCAGTTAGGTGTGCAGGTCACCGAGCCGCCTTGGGTCACGGTCTTGTTGCTGCCGTTAGACAGCGAGAAATTAAAGGCCACGGGAAGCGGTGCCGATCCGTATTCGTAGGCCCCGACCTCGAAGGCCCCGGTCTGGGGGCGGGCGACACCGGCGAAATCCTTGGTGACGCCCTGGCTGTAGAGATTGGCCCCCGCGTTGATGGCGGGATGCGATTGTTATGCCGGGCCCACAATCAGGCAGCGGCGCGCGCTGCGGGCCTCACCGTGGGCCCGCGGTCATGCGAATGAGCGTGTCGCGGCGGTACACGCGGCGTGGTTTGGTGTGGTCGAGAGTGTAGTGCAGGCCGCGGGATTCTTTGCGCTTGATCGCCGAGAGGATGACCATGGTGGCGACGTCGGCGATATTGCGCAGTTCGATAATATCGGGGGTGGGCAAAAAATCCCAATAGTATTCCGCGATTTCACGATTGAGCAGCTTCAGACGGGCCAGGGCCCTGTCGAGGCGTTTGTCGGTGCGCACGATGCCGACGTAGTTCCACATCAGACGGCGGATTTCATCCCAATTCTGTGAAATCACGACGGCCTCGTCCGAGGTCACGGCACGTCCAGGATTCCAGGGACGCGGGGTGAAGGCGGGCGGAGGCTTGAGGGCGTCGGGGGACGACAGATGTTGCGCGAGACGGTGCGCGAAAACGCATCCCTCGAGCAGTGAATTGGACGCCAGGCGATTGGCTCCGTGAAGGCCCGTATGGGCGGTTTCACCCACCGCATACAGTCGGGGGACCGAGGTCCGCGCCTGCGTATCGGTGTGAACGCCGCCGCAAAAGAAATGCGCGGCAGGAACGGCGGGAATGGGAGCGTTCGCCATATCGATTCCAAAGGAAAGAACCTTGGCGTAAATGTTGGGGAAACGCGCGGTGAGAAACGCTCGAGAATGATGCGTCATATCCAGGTAGACGCACTCATCGCCGGTCCGTTTGAGCTCGGCGTCGATGGCGCGCGCGACGATGTCTCGGGGAGCGAGTTCCAGGCGGCGGTCATAGCGCCCCATGAAGCGCCGGCCGTCCTTCAGGAGAAGACGGCCGCCTTCCCCTCGGAGGGCTTCCGACAGCAAAAAATTCTTGGCGAGAGGATGGTATAGGCACGTCGGATGGAACTGGACGAACTCCATGTTCGCCATTTTGGCTCCAGCGCGCCAGGCCATCGCCATTCCGTCTCCCGTGGCGATATCGGGGTTGGTCGTGTAGAGATAGACCTTACCGGCGCCGCCGGTGGCCAAAACAGTTGCCCGCGAGGTGAAGGGGTCGATTCGTCCGCTTGCGCGATCCATCACGTAGGCGCCTCGACATTCACCTTGTCCGTCGAGGATGAGATCGACGGCCAGGGCATTCTCGACCAGGACGACGTTTTTGTTCCGCCGCACTTCCGCGACCAAAGCCCGTTCGATCTCACGACCGGTGATATCTCCGGCGTGAAGGATGCGCCGGTGAGTGTGTCCGGCCTCCAAACCAAGATCAATGACCGACTCCCTCTCTGAAAAACGGACGCCCAGCTCCTGGAGCTCGCGCACGCGCGCGGGCGCGGCCGCGACGGTCAAGCGTACGACCTCCCGTGCGCACAGCCCCGCCCCGGCGAGGAGGGTGTCGCGAACGTGGAATTGGAAGCTGTCGAGTTCGCCCAAGACCGCGGCGATGCCGCCTTGGGCGTAGTTGGTATTGGATTCGGCGACTTCCTTCTTGGTGACCAAGGTGACGCGGCCCATGGCGGCCAATTTGTGCGCGCACAGCAGTCCGGCGATGCCGCTGCCCACGACCAGGAAATCGGGGCGATGTCGGGAGTTTTGCGCAGTCATTGAAAGGGCGATGATGGAGTGCTAAATTCTAACACATGATGAGAACATTCGCCGGCCGCGAGCCGAAGATTCACCGCACGGCTTTTATTCACGACAGCGCGGAGATTATCGGCAAAGTGACGGTGGAGGCTCAAGCATCGGTTTTCCCAGGGTGCGTTCTGCGGGGGGACATCGATCGGATCGTCATCGGGGCGCGCAGCAACGTCCAGGATTTATCGATTATTCATACCCGTCATGGGAGGCCGACCATCATCGGTCGCGGCGTGACCGTCGGCCACGGGGTGATACTGCACGGCTGCCGCATCGGCGAGCGAAGCCTCATCGGCATGGGGGCCGTGATCATGGAGGCCAACATCGGAGCCCGCGTGCTCGTTGGCGCCGGCGCCTTGATTCCGGCCGGGGTCTCGATTCCCCCGGGAGTCCTGGTCTTGGGCTCTCCGGGGAAGGTCGTGCGCAAACTGCGGCCTGCGGAGCTTCGGATGCTGCTCGAAAGCGAGCGCTCCTACGTGGCATTGGCCAAGAGGCACAAGGACACCTCGCGCATTGTTTTCGGCGCCGCGTGATGAGTGTCTGGGGAACATTCTTCGTGGGAGCGGCTTGCGGAGCTCTGGGCGCGGGGGCTCTGGCCTGGGCGATCGCGCACACTCGAATCCGGCGGCTTGGGCGCCAGCTCGCGTTTGTCCTTCATGAGATCAACACCCCGGTGACGGCCCTCAATATGACGGTTCTCAACCTGCTCACCGATACGTTCGGCCCGTTGCCTGAATTCGCCAAGCCATGGGTCGATATGGCTCGCGAGCAGCATATTCGCCTGGGCGCTCTGCTCGCCCAGACTCGAGATTTCGTGCATATGGAACTCAGCGGCGATTTCCAGGTCTCCATGGACGCCGTGCCCGCCAAGCCGCTGCTCGAGGACGCTCTGGCGGGGGTGCATCTGGGAATGCGCCAGTCGCGCATTGAATTGCGCCTCGAGAGTGAGGGCGAATTGGGACGCATGCGCACTGACCGCGATCGGGCTTTGCGGTGCCTGATGGATCTTCTGCTGCATGCCCGCAAATTTCGAGTGAGCGGTCCCGTCGTCATTCGCTCGCGACAACGGCCGGAGCGCGTGACGTTCATCGTCGAATATCAAGGATCGCCCGAAGCCGCCAGCCAAGCGGCGGCGTGCTTGGACGTGTACTATCCCGCCAGGAGACGGGCGACCCAGACATTGTCGGCCACCGGGCTGGGTTTGGGCATGACGCGCCTTTTGGCTCGCCGCATCGCCGGGGAACTCGATTTTAAAATCGGCCGGGGAGGCGAGGCGACTATGACTTTGAGTTTTCCCGCCGAGGGAGGAGCACCATGACAGCGATCAGTGTGTTGATTGTCGAAGACGAGCCCGCAATCGCCGAAAATATCGCGGCTTTGCTGACGGCCAAAGGATACACCCCCAGCGCGGTGTCTTCCGGACCCGAGGCTTTCGCTTTGATCCGCAAGCGCAAGTTCGACTTGATCCTTCTCGACATCATGCTGCCCAAAATGTCTGGCGTCGATATCTGCAAACTGTTGCGCGCCGATCCCTCGACGGCGGACGCCAAGATCATCATGGTCACCGGTCTTGATCGCATGGCCGACGTTGAGGAGGCCTTTCGCGCCGGCGCAAACGATTATCTGATCAAACCGTTCGATTCCACCCGCCTTTTCGCGAAGATAGGCAAGGTCATGGCGTCGCCGTGAACCTGCGCCTTCTCGCGGCCTTTGCCCTGACTCTGGCCGCGGCGCCCGCCTTGGCCTTGGAAGCCGCGGTCGGGAAGATCGACATCACGCCCGATTTGAAGAGCGAGCCGGTGTGGATGGCGGGCTTTGGCTCCAGGGGCCGCAGACCCACGGGAATTCATGATCGTCTCCACGCTCGCCTGCTGGTATTGAGAGAAGGCCCGACAACCGTCGCCCTCGCCGGGCTCGATCTATTGGGATTTTATATCGAGGACAGCGCCGATATGCGATCTCAGTGGGGGGCCGGGCAAAACAGGCATTTGTTCGTCCATGCGACTCATCAGCATTCCGGACCCGACACCCTTGGTTTATGGGGACCGATGCCGGGGGTTTCGGGCAAAAACCGTCGCTACGAGGATCGCATCAAACGGAGCATCGTCGCGGAGCTCAAGTCGCTTGAGGCTCGCCTGGTTCCCGTCCGAACTCTCGGCGCCCATGGGGTCCTCAATCCTCGCGGTCTGTGCCGGGATTCGAGGGATCCTCAGGTCATCGATCCGAATCTAGGGGTTTTGCGTTTTGAAGACGAGCGTCACAAAGCCGTCGCCACGATCGTGAACTGGTCCTGCCATCCGGAGGTCCTCGGACGCGAAAACAGGATGCTCACGGCCGATTTCCCCGGGCCTCTGTGCGACGCCGTTGAACGCGCGACGGGAGGCGGCTGCCTTTTTCTCAACGGGATGATCGGCGGCCTTCTGACGCCTGATGTCACGGCTGAGACTTTCGATGAGGCCGCCCGCGTCGGCAGGACCGTCGCCGACGCGGCCTTGGCGCTTAAAGCCCGCGCCGGGGGGAACGGGCTCGCGTATCATTGGGTCAACGTTCGCGTGCCGGTGGAGAATTCCCGCTACCTGCTCTTTCTTCCGGCCTTGACGGGAGGTCACCGGATTTTCAACGCCGCGGGACAAGCCGTCGATGCACGCTGGGCGTGGCTGATTTCTTTAAGGCACGCGCTTTTCGGATTGCCGGAGGCAAAGCGGCCTTGGGTCGAGACGGAAGTCGGCGTTCTTGACATCGGTCCGGCGCGAATTCTGGGACTGCCGGGGGAAGCGTTTCCCGAGTTGGCGATCGGAGGCTACGACGGTCGCTATGCGTTCGGCCTTCCGGTCCTATCCACGGCTGGGCCGCACCGAGACCTCGCGGCGGCCCCGAAAGGCCCCTATCTCAGGGAGTTGGTCAAGGCCCCGGTCCCCTTGCTCGTCGGCTTGGCAAACGACGAGTTGGGCTATTTTGTCCCCAATTATGATTTCCGGATACGGCCGAGTAAAACGATGCTGCCCCGCCTTCCCGGTCACTACGAGGAAACAAACTCGGTGGGCCCCACGGCAACGAAGCTGCTGACGGAAGCGGCCGCTGATCTGCTGCGCAAGACTCCCAGACCATGAGAAAAATAAGCTTCAACGCGGGGCCGGCTTCGTTGCCCCTGCCGGTTTTGGAAAAAGCGCAGCAGGAGCTGTTGGACTACGCGGGGACCGGCTTGTCCATCCTCGAACACAGCCACCGAGGCAAGGATTATGTGCGGGTTCATGAGGAGGTCCTGTGCCTGTTCGCCGAACTCTTGGCACTTCCCAAAAGCCATGCGGTGATCCTGCTCCAGGGGGGGGCCAGCCTGCAGTTCGCGATGTTGCCGATGAATTTCACTTCGCCCGGTCGCCGCGCGGATTATACGGTGACCGGGCACTGGGCCCGACTGGCTTACGAGGAGGCGTGTCGAGTCGGCGCCGCACGATCCATTTGCGACACCGCCCAGGCCGACGGCAGGCACGTTGGCCTTCCTCCCCTTGACCGCATCGCGGCCGATCCCCATGAGAGCTATCTGCATCTGACCTCGAACAACACAATTTTCGGGACTCAGTGGCATCAGTGGCCGAACACTCGGGGCGTTCCTTTGGTCGCCGACATGAGCTCGGACATTTTATCTCGGCCCGTTGAGGCTTCCAAGTTCGCCTTGATGTATGCCGGAACGCAGAAGAACTTGGGACCCGCGGGGCTGGCCGTCGTCGCGCTAAATCGAGACTGGCTCAAGGAAGCCCGCACGGACGTTCCTGATATCCTCAGCTACTGCGCGCACTTAAGGGCCGAGTCGATTTATCACACGCCGCCGACGTTCGCGGTTTATCTCGTGGGTCTGCAACTCAAGTGGATCAAAGAGAACGGCGGAGCGGCGGGGATGCAGACGCGAAATCGCGCGAAAGCCGAGCTCCTCTACGCGACTTTAGATCGATTGGGCGGTTTTTACCGCGCCCCGGTTGAAAAACAACACAGATCGATGATGAACGTGGTGTTTCGTCTGCCGACTCCGGAACTGGAGGATTTATTTTGCCTCGAGGGGGAGGCGGCGGGTCTGACAGGAATGAAAGGCCATCGCAGCGCGGGGGGAATACGCGTTTCGTTGTACAACGCGATTTCCCTAGACAACGTCAAAGTCCTCATTTCCTTCATGGAAGACTTCTGCCGACGCCGCGGCTAGCCGCCGAGGGCGATCGTCAGACGGTAGCCCGCAAAAGCGATCGAGTACGCCAGAACAAACAGACAGCAAAATAACAGGCCCGGCCATTTCCAACCGCCGGTTTCGCGCCTGAGCGTGACGATGGTCGAAATGCATTGGAGAGCGATCGCGAAAAATATGATCAGACTGACCGCGGTCGCCAGGCCGTAGCGCGGCGTGCCGTCCTCGTTTCGGGCCTGGCGCAGGGCTTTGATGAGATCTTGGGAGCCTTGAGAGTCTCCCCCCAAGGCATAAATCGTTCCAAGGGTGCCGACAAAAACTTCCCGAGCCGCCAACGCGGACAACGCGGCCACGGAGACGCGCCAATCCCATCCCAAGGGTTTAAAGAGCGGCTCGATGGCTCGTCCTGCCCGCCCTAAAGCGCTGCCCTCTATGCGGGCGGAGGCGATCATAGCCTGGAGTTCAAGTTGAGAGCGTGCCGCGGGCGAGCGACCAGCGGCGACGGAGCGAAGTTCGGCTTCCAACGGATCGAGGCGCGAGTGATCTCGAGGGAAGCTGGCCAGAGCCCACAGAACGATGCTCAAAAGAAAAATGATTTGACCCGCGCGGGAGAGAAAATGCCAACAACGCGCCCACACGTAGCGCAGGAGCTCTCTGGGACTGGGCAGGCGGTAAGGAGGCAGGAGGGTGGCCGGCGGCGGGTGGGATTCCTGCAGATAGGTGAATTTCAAGACCAAGGCCAGCATCAAAGCCACCAGGACCCCGAAGGCGTACATCGCCGCCATCACGACGCCCTGTCCGTCCATGCCCCACGGGCGAAGCGAGGCCGGCACGAAGGCGGAAATCAGCAGGGTATAGACGGGGATGCGCGCCGAGCAAGTCATCAGCGGCGTGAGCAAGATGGTCACCAAGCGTCGCTTTTCATTGGGGATGGTCCGGGCGGCCAAAATTCCTGGAATAGCGCACGCAAAACTTGACAAAAAAGGAATGAAAACACGGCCATCGAGCCCCAGCGGCCGCAATGCCCGATCGATCATGGCCCCGGCTCGGGGCAGGTAGCCGCTTTGTTCCAGGAAGCCGATCATCGCAAATAGAATCGCTATCTGTGGGACAAAGACCACGACGGCGGAGACGCCCGGGATGACTCCGTCGCATAATAGGCCCGCCAGGCTGCCTTCGGGCAACCGCGCCCGCAGCAGGTTCGAGGAGGACGCCAAGAGTTCGGAGAAAAAATCCATGATGGGGCGGGCGCCGACGAATAAGGCTTGAAAAAGTAGCGTCATGGTCGCCGCCAGGACCAAAGGGCCGACGACCGGATGCATGAGAACGCGATCGATGTCGATTGAGCGCGCGATCGTGCGCAAAACATGCGTTCGAGGCCATGTGACGCTGCGCGCGCAGGCTCGATGAGCGAGGGTCGTGGCGCTTTCCTGCAAATCATGCAGGCGTTTGCGCGAGGCGCGGCGCAAGTCGAGAGCGTGCGTGAGGTCGGCGCGCGCAGAGTCCGGACCCGACACCTGTATTATTTTGTCGACGCCTTCTCCAGTTCGCGCCGACGCCGCGATCACACGCATGTCCAGCGTCGCCGATAATATGCCGTAATCGACCTTGACTCCGTTGAGACGGGCTTCATCGATCATATTGACGATCAGCACAACAGGGTAGCCCGCCTCCTTGAGGGCGCAGGCGAGAACAAGGTCGTTATCGAGATTGCTCGCCTCGGCCACGCAGAAGACGATCATGTCTTGGGACGACTGGGCGCATTCGGACAAAAAACGGAAGGACACTTTTTCGTCCTCCGTTTGCGCCAACAGGCTGAACGTTCCGGGAAGATCGACGATCTCGACTTCTAGACCCTCGGCGACGGCCGTGCCGCAGGCCTTCTCGACCGTGCAGCCCGCGAAGTTGGCCGTTCGATGGCGCAATCCGGTCAAGGCGTTGAAAAGCGTCGTCTTGCCCGTGTTCGGACGTCCCGCAAGGGCGACGATTCGTTTCATAAGGCTTCCACCCTGATGTGAGGCAGAAGACGGGACTCAATAGCCAAGAGTTGCGAACCGACCAAACACTCGATGGGGTCTCCCAACGGTGTGCGGAGAATCTTGGTGACCAGGACTCCGGGCCGCAGGCCGAGGCCGTTGAGCTGGATCTTGTCGATTTCATCCAGTCCCCGAAAGCCGACCACCCGGGCGGCTTGCGCAAGAGGTATGGATTCTAGCGTCACGGAGGTATTATAGCTCTGTTGAGACTATATTTCAATAAAGAAACCCGGCGGGAGTGCTATAATTCCAGCGTGCCGCGCGACCCCTTGTCCCGCCTCAGCGACGCATATGAGTTATGCGCGATGGGGCGTTACGATCGGGCGCTTCGCCTCCTTTCGGTTCGGGTTCCAGCGCCGGTTAAAGCCCAGCGGCATTATGTGCGCGCCGAGGCCTTGCGCGGGCAGGGATATTTTCGCGCCGCGGCGCAGGAGTATCGTCACGCGCTGCATCGAACCCAGGGGGAGGAACGGGACCTCATTTTCGGCGCGTGGCTGGGGTTGACCCGGTGCCTGCGAAGCCTGGGCGATACCAAAGGGGCGCGCGCCGCCATAGCGCGGGCCCGGCGCGTTCCGGGGGGTGACGACGAAGAGCTTGCCCTCGAGGCCGCGCTGGTGCTGCGAGCCGAAAGCCGCCACCGCGCCGCGTTAAGGGAGTTGGGCCCCATGCTGTCGGTCGCCCGCGGCAGGCGAGATTGGGCCGCGGTCGGATTCATTCTATGGGCCGTGGCCGGATCTCGTAGATTTTGCGGACAGCTTGCCGCGTCGCACCGGGATTTCAAGGCCGCCCTCGCGGCCTTTCGTCGAACTCATGATTCCGAGGCCCAAGCCTACGCATTGTTCGGGCTCGGGGGCATCGCGCGCATTCGGGGCCGCTTTGACGAAGCCAGACGCGCTTATGAGGCGGCTTCCCGCAAGCTCAAGGGGGGCGCGGACCTCTTTGGCAGGGCGTATGCTCATTGCGGACTGGCCAACTGTTTGCGCCAACAAGGGCGTCTCGATTTTGCGCGCAAACATTACCTGCTCTCCTACGCTCTTTACGCGCGCCTCGATGATAAGGTCGATTTGGCCTTCGTCGACTGGGGTTTGGGACAGATCCATCAACGGCGGGGTGAACTTCCTCACGCGCAGCGGCGATACCGCGCGGCCTTGGCCTCTTTTTCCAAGGGCGGCGAGGACCGCGGGCTTGTGCTAGCGCGAAAATCCTTGGCCGAGATCTTGCATGCTCGCGGTTCGACGAAGCAGGCCGAACGTCTTTTTGATTCGGCCGTCCGTCTCTCCCGGCTCAAGGGCCTAACGGCTCATCTCGAGCCCTATACCTGAGGCCACGTCCGTAACAGAATCGAAACGCCGCTTTCCTAGTCTCTTCCCATGGGACAAAGAATATGGGCGGTCTTGGACGAGTACGAAGGACTGTGGGTCGCCGTCGACAAGGGCGGGCGCGTCGTCGCGCAAGCCGAACAATTCGCGCAGTTGAAGGAACGCG
>JBBTHA010000123.1:0-5132 GCA_038060535.1 Elusimicrobiota bacterium
CATCCGACGTGAAAAGATTCTCGACGGAGGAGCGCCTTAAGTGACTGGCATTGCGGCTAGCCGCGAGCCGAAAGTCTCAGGACAGGATTTCGACGGCGTCTCGGCCGCGTCTTTTGGCCGCGTACATGGCCTGATCGGCCTTTTCAAGCAGTTGCCCCGCGCTGGACGATCGGTCCAGCACGCAGCCTCCGATGCTGGCGGTGGCCTGGGCGCGGTGGCCGTGCACAGTAAACGGCCGGCGTAGCACCCGGAGAATTTTCCTGGCGATGCGCACAACGTCCTCCGGCCCCGAGACCGGGTCGAGCAGCAATACGAACTCATCTCCCGCCCAGCGGGCCACCGTGTCCGTGCGCCGCAGACAGCCCGTCAGGCGGGCGCCGACCGCGGCCAGGACACGGTCTCCGGCGGCGTGGCCCAATTGATCGTTGATCTCCTTGAATCGATCGAGGTCCAAGAACAATATGGCGATCAGCCTGTCGCGCGAGCAACTCGCGATCGCACGGTGGAAATACTCATTGAATAGCCGGCGGTTCGGCAAGCCGGTGAGCGCATCGTAGTGGGCCAGCCTCTTGAGACTTTCCTCGGCGCGTTTGTGCCGGGTGATATCTCGAAAGACGGCGAGATAGTAAAACGTTCCTTCATGGGGATTGCGTATCGTGCTGATCGTCAGCCATTCAGGGACGACGTCGCCGCTTTTCCTTTTGCTGAGGATCTCGCCTTGCCAGGTGCCGTGGCGCCGCAGCGACAGCCATACCCGGCTGTCATACATCCGGTCGTGTGGTTCCGATTTGAACATCCGGGGCATTTTTCCGAGGATCTCCTGTTGGGAGTAGCCCGAGGTTCTGGAAAACGCGCGGTTGGCGGCGATGATGGTTCCATGGGCGTCGGTGATGAACGCGCCGTCGCGCAGGGCCTCGATGAGCTCCCTGGATGAGATGGGCAAAGACGATTCCATGAGCGCGCGCACATGGTGTCAGGGCGCAATGTTTAGGCCAACGTCGGGCTCGCCGGGCCTTGGCGCGCCGCGGTTCAAGACGTGAACGCCGGGAGGGGGGGCATTTGCAAGTACCCGATCAGGGCGTTCATGTCGAGAGGCTTCTGAAAAAGCTTTTCGATGGGATGTCCCAGGATATCGGAGTCTTTGTAGATGCCGCTGAGCATGGCGATGCGTATATTCGGATCGTGTTGCCTGGCCTTGGCGGCGAGCTCAAAACCGTTCAGGGGGAAGATCTCTCCATCGATGATCATCCACTCGAATCTCCTCTTGGCGAGCAGCTGCAGCGCTTGATGGGAGTCGCTGGCGATGGCGGCCTGGAGGCCTGCTCTCTTTAAGTAAAGGCTCAGCATGAGCAAGAGGCTGGTGTCGTCGTCGATGACGAGAACGGTCATGTCGACGCACGGCACGCAACGGACCTGCCGTCAGGGGGGGCTGGGGGGGCGAGGCAGGGTCACTCGAAAACGCGCCCCCTCGCCCGGGGCGTTGTCTGCGACGATAACGCCGTCGTGGGCGGAGACTATTCTGCGCGCGATCGCCAGTCCCAATCCCGTGCCGGTTTTTTTTGTCGTGAAGAAGGGGTCGAATATTTTGCGGATGGAAGAGGCGTCGAGGCCGGGTCCGGAATCGACGACGGTGATATGGGCCTGTTGAGCGTCGGCTTGGGTGGAGATCGTGATGCGGCCTCGGCCTTGAATGGCCTGGATGGCGTTGAGGATCAGATTCCAGAGAACTTGGCGCAGCTGGTCCGCGTCATGGGGAAACGGGCCGAGGTTTTGGTCTGTGCAGACGCGGAAGTTGACGTCATGAGCCTGGGCGGGGTCTTGCTTTAGGGTCGTGACGATTTCCGTGACCGTACGGTTGACGTCGGAGATTTCGCGCTTGAGTTCGCGCGGGCGGGTGTATTGCAGGAAGTCCTGGAGAGTCCTGTTGAGGCGCTGGGATTCCTTGGTGAGGACGTCGGAAACGATTTTCATTTCGACGGGCGTCAGGTCTTGGGCGATCAGGGACTTGGCCGCCATGACGATCGACCCCAGGGGGTTTCGAATTTCGTGCGCCATGACCGTGGCCATGGCGCCGACGGCGGCCAGCGTCTCGCTTTGGGCGAGCTTGCGCTGCATCTCCCGGCGTTCGGAGATGTCGACGACCGCCGCCAGAATCAGCGTTCGCGCCCCGGTTTTGATCGGGTTGAGTCCGATATCGATGGCGACCAGAGAGCCGTCTTTGCGCATGCCGAACAGGTCTCGACCCACGCCCATGGAGCGGGTTTGGGGGGAGGTCATGAAGGATTCGCGATAGCCGATGTGGCGCGCCCGAATCGATTCCGGCAGCAAAATCTCGACCGGCTGGCCGATGAGCTCCTGGCGCGAGTAGCCGAAGAGACGCTCGGTCTGGGCGTTGACGAGAACGATGAGGCCGCGCTCGTCGCTCATGATCATCGAGTTTGGAGCCGACTCGATGATCAGTCGGAAAATATCAGGATCTTGTACAAGGTCCGGGGGCGAGATCGGCATGGCGTCTGTCTGGCATTGTAGTCAATTTAAAGCCGCGCGGGCCGCGGGTTTGGGTTCGCGTCGCTTGGCGGCCAGATGCGCCTGCATCCAATCGCATAGTGTTGAGACGACGCGTGGGCGGTCGTTCTGGAACTCATGATCCTCATTGGGAAGCTGGATGATGTCCTTCGGCCAGCCGGCCTGCGTCCATAATACGTAAGAGGTCGTCGGGGGGACCAGGTGATCTTTGAGGCCCTGCATGATCAACAGCGGGGTCGGGGAGATATGGCGGATGTAAGCGTCGGGATGGTCTTCTCGGGCGGCGGCCAGGTATTCGTTCCAGAGGGCTTTGATATCGGGGATGCTGATCACTTTCCCGTGTTTGCGCAAGTAGATCTTATCGGAGTCTTCGTTGCTGCGGGGAGGGGCCGGCGCCATCACCGCGACGGCGGCAACGGGTCTTTGCGCGGCCAGACGCAGGGCGATCCACCCGCCCACGCTATAGCCCAGCAGGCCGATGCGACTGGGATCGATGTGATGGTATCGGGACAAAAGCCCCAACGCCTTGGCCGCGTCTTCGATGGCCCCATGAACGCTGAACTCTCCGGGGCTGCCCCAGCAGCCCCGGTAATGAGGCATCAGGACCGACAGGCCTCGACGGCAGAGTTCGGCGGCGATATCCTCGTTCTTCTGGATTCCGGGAAACCCATGCAGCATGAGCACGCCCGCGCCGGTTTCCGCTTCCGTCGGACGGTACAGCCCTGCGTGGCGCCATTGGCGATGAACCCGGAACTTGGCGGCCCTAATCTCCACGGAACCTCCCTACGTCTTGTCAGGGAATTTTGACGATGAATTCGTGAGGGGGCGACATAAGCCACCGCCCATTTTTCCCGCGGATGCGCGCGATGATTTCGTGTTCGCCATCGGCGTACTGCGACCAGTCGAACCACCAATGGCCCGCGGCCTTGCGGCATGCCAGCCAGGCTCCTTGATCGATCGAGACGTCCACGTTTTCGACGGCCGCGGGCGCGCCGATACGGAAGCTGTAATGGGACGAGGTGATCGTCTCATTGCGGCGGGGGTATTCGATTCCAGGGCGCCCTTCGGTCACGGTTGTCTTCATTGTCTGCTCCTGACGCGCGAATGTGATGATCGCACGTGCGATGGATTGCTTCGCTGCAACACTTCGTCTGAGAAGACCGATGCGAGCAGGCGGGGCTTATGCCTGCTGGATCCAGGCCACGAGGCTGCCGATGGGCACTGGCTTCTCAAATATTTTATCCACGGCCGATTGTTCCGCCTCCGTGGCGGTAAAGACCGCGCTGATCATGGCGATGTGCAGTTCCGGACGCATGGTCTTGGCGCGGCGAGACAATTCGAAACCGTCCATCGGTTCCATGCGTCCGTCAGTGACCATGTAGGCTATGGGGCGGGTTTCAAGCAGCTCGAGGGCTTCGACTCCGTTGGCGGCAGTCAAGGTTGGATAACCCGCCCGTCTCAACGAAAGGCTCAGCATCGTCCGCATCGACGCGTCGTCTTCGACGACAAGAACGGCGGGTCTATTGTTGACCACGGTTCCTGGCTCGCAATAAAACGGCCAGCGGCGCGGTTTTGCGGCTATTTTTTGGGGGGCTGGATGCCGTAGGCCCTGAGCTTGCGCCAGAGCGTGTTTCTCGCCACGCCCAGGCGTTTAGCGGCCTCGGCTTGATTGCCGTCGCAGTCCTCGAGGACTTGGCGAACATGACGCCGTTCGGACTCCTCCAGCGTTTGCGGCGGGCCGCCTTTGGCGTTGGCCGCCGCCACGGCGGGGAGGATTTCGGGGGGAAGATCCGCCGCGTTGATCGCCATGCCCGAGGCCATGATCAAGACCCTTTCGACGACATGTTCGAGCTCGCGCACGTTGCCTGGCCAGCGATAGCGGCGCAGACCCTTGGCCGCTTCGGGGGAGAATTTAGTGGCCTTGCCGCCGAGTTTCTTCCGGGCTTTGCGAAGAAAGTGCTCGGCCAGCGGCAGGATGTCCTCGGGACGATCGCGAAGGGGGGGAAGGTCGATGGGGAAAACCTTGAGCCGGTAGAAAAGGTCTTCCCTGAATTTGCCTTCCTCCACGAGTTTGGAGAGATCCTTGTTGGTCGCGGCGATCAGGCGGCCCGAGACTTTGAAGGGGTGGTTGTCGCCGACGCGGCGAATTTCACCTTCCTGAAGCGCGCGCAGAAGCTTCACCTGAATGGCCGGGCTGATTTCCGCGATTTCATCGAGGAAGAGAGTCCCACCCTCAGCCGCGCGGAAGAGTCCTTCGTGATCGCGGATCGCTCCTGTGAACGACCCTTTCACATGACCGAAGAGCTCGCTTTCCAGAAGCGTCTCGGGCAACGCCGCGCAGTTCACCGCGATGTAGGGATGTTCCCGGCGCGGCGAATGCTCGTGAATGGCCTGCGCCAGCAAATCCTTGCCCGTGCCGCTTTCACCGCGTATCAGGATGGTCGATTCCGAAGCGGACGCCTGTCCGGCTGTACGCTTCACTTCGTCCATGCCCGCGTCCGCGCCGAGAATCCGGTCGAACGCCAGCGCCTCGCCCAGCCGTTCCCGCAAGCGGCGATTCTCATTCTTCAGATGCTTCGTCTCGAGAGTCTTGCGGATGGCAAGCT
>JBBTHA010000124.1:0-5940 GCA_038060535.1 Elusimicrobiota bacterium
GCCGTCGGCGCACACCAAGGAGGGGGAGGAGTCCGACAAACTGACGCTCACCTTGTCCAAAGACGGAGAATACGCCCTTGACCATGAAAAATTTTCGGACGTCAAGCTGCTCAGCGAGGCTCTCAAGATGAAGTTGGAGGAACGCGAGGCGAAAATGATCATCCTGCGGGCGGATAAGGACGCTTTGCATGGGCAAATGACCGATTTGATGGCGCGCGCCAAGGACGCCGGCGCGCAATCCCTGACGATCGCCACGGAACAAAAGAAGTGAGAGGAGGGTCTTAAACGGTCGTGCAGATTCGCTTGCCCGCGTCGGTGGTGGTCTCCCTCGCGTTCCACGCGGGGTTTCTGTTTTTGTTTCTGGGCTTGGTCAAAGAGGCTCCCAAGCAGGCGGCGCGCATCGTCGAAGGGGTCGATCTTTTGATCGCGCCCGCGCGTCCCAAGCCTCCGCCCGGCGCGCCCAAGCCCGTGATTTCAACCATGGACTTCCTTAAAATGGCCTTGCCCGCCGCCCCGCCGCGCCGCGCCGCTTTGCAAGCCGTCAACGTCAAGATTCCGGACAGAAAGACGGTTTTGGCCGAAGCTCCCAAACTCGATGAGAGCACGCGAAAATTGGCTCCCAAACTCGAGGCGCTGGACTTGGAGCGCTCGCGGGTGGACATGGCCAAGATCGACGTGACGCCCAAAACCCGGCGTCAGGCCGCGGCGACTTTGGCCGCGCTGCCGCGCCTGGAAGACGTTGGGCGCCGGCGCGTCAAGAATCTGCCCGAGGCGCTGGTTCTCGAAGAAAAACGACGCGAGGCCACCGCGATTCTCGGCGGGGGCCTCGAGGCGCCGCGCCCGACGAGCCGGCGCGAGGTTCTGGCCGCGGCGGCGGTGTTGGCCGAGGCGCCCGCTCCGGTGGCCTCGCGCCCATCGGCGCGGGGGGGATTCTCCGTGTTTCCCGAGCAGATCGAACTGCGCCCGCGCGCCCAGGCCGTCATGGCTCCCCGCGCCGAACAGATCGCGGAGACTCCGAAGTTGGCGCGCAGGCAGGCGGCCGCGGCCGCCACGGAGGCCCCCAAGAAAGGAGTGGAAATCGAGGGGCCCCTGGCCGACCGCAAAGTCGTCACATCCGAAATTCCGTCCTTCCCCGATTGGGCGCGCTCTCAAGGCCTGCTGGAGGCGGAGGTGGCCATACGCTTCACCGTCAACGCGGAGGGACTGGTCATGTCCGGCATGCGCGTCGAACGCACCTCGGGCTACGGCCGTTTGGATCGATTAGTCATGGATTCGCTGCGTCATTGGGTCTTTGCCCCTGCGCCCGGAACCGGCGCGCAGTGGGGAGTCATCACATTTCGTTTCTTGCTGGAGTGAAAATGAAAACCGTCATCGTCGTGTTGGCCATAGTCTCCGGGCGCGCCGCCGCGGCCCCGGCTCCCGCTCCCGCCGTTTCGGGGGGAATGCCCGCAGAGGTCATCATCAAAGCCGAAGGAACGGGATCGAAACTCAGCGATTCCAAACCGCCGTTGAAAATCGAGGTCGACGCGTTCGAGACCATCAGGCCGTCGTTGAAGCCGGATGAAAACCTCCTATTGGCGGTCTCTCCGTTGACCGTGTCCTGGCGGCGCACCCACCCGGAGTTTCTTTACGTCAATCGGGTCATCCAGCCGTGGCGAACGACCTTCAGCCAGCGTTCGGGGATCGGGTTTCGCATTCGCGAGCAACTGGCGTCGCTGCTGGGCGGAAAACTTGACTCCAAAGAGGCGCGCAAATGGGGGTGGAGTCTGACGATCGCCGATGAGGAAGGGCGGACCTTCCACAACTACGCCGATTCCGGGAATCCTCCGGAGGAAATCCTATGGAGCGGGCAGAACGAGCAGGGGGAATGGGTTCGCGCCGGCCGTTCTTACTCCGCCGTGTATACGTTCACCAGTCCCGACGGATCTCCGCGTACGAGCGTGGGCAAGCCTCTGCTCTACAAAGGCATCGTCCACCAGGAGGACACGGGTCTTCACCTCAGTCTCGACTCCGCGGCATTGTTTGGCACGGGCAAGAGCGCCTCGACTTTGCAGGAGCCCGCCGGTCCCGACCTTCTGCGCTCGGCCTCGGATTTGATCAAGCGCCGATACTCGGGCATCCCGATCGCGGTGAGGGTGTTCGCCAATACCAAGGAACTCGGCGAGGCGCAGGCCAAGACCATTCAGGAGGCGCTGCTGCGAGAGTTGATGGTCGCCAGCCGCCATGTGAGCGCCGACTCGACTCGCGCGCCCTTTTCCGACCAGCGCGTCGAGATCGTTTTACTCAATCGTTGAACCTCTAAGAGAAAAACGTTAGAATAAACGCTTGGCTGGCAGCAGTCGGCCATCGGAGGGATCACATTATGGCAATTAAAGTCGGCATCAACGGTTTTGGACGCATTGGGCGCCTTGTCTTGCGCGCCAGTCTTAAGAATCCCGCCGTTCAGGTCGTGGCAATCAACGATTTGACCGACGCCAAGATGAACGCGCATCTGTTCAAGTACGACTCGACCTTCGGCCCCTATCCGGGCGCCGTGGAGGCCGTCGGAAACGATCTGAAAATCGACGGCCGTCTGATCAAGGTGTTCGCCGAGAAAGATCCCGCCAAGCTGCCCTGGGCGTCGGGGGGCGCCGAGATCATCATCGAGGCGACCGGCTTGTTCACCGACGCCGAGAAGGCGAAAGGGCATCTTGCCGGGGGCGCGAAGAAGGTCGTGATTTCCGCTCCGGCCAAGGGCGAGGACATCACCATTTGCATGGGGATCAACGACGACCTCTATGACCCCTCCAAGCACACCGTCGTTTCCAACGCCTCCTGCACGACCAACGCCTTGGCGCCTCTGGGCCAGGTTCTCGACGAGGCTTTCGGCATCAAGGCCGGCTTGATGACGACGGTGCACGCCTACACCAACGATCAAAATCTCCTCGATCAGCGCCATTCCGACCCGCGCCGCGCGCGGGCGGCGGCGGTGTCCATGATCCCCTCTTCGACGGGAGCGGCCAAGGCCATCGGCCTGGTCCTTCCCAAGCTCAAGGGCAAGCTCAACGGCTGCGCGATCCGCGTGCCCGTCCAGGACGTCTCTATCGTCGACTTGACGGTCGTCGTCAACAGGCCGGTGACGAAGGAAGAGGTCAACGCGGCGTTTAAAAATGCGGCGGCGTCGGGCAAGCTCAAGGGATTCATGCAGTATAACGAGGATCCGATCGTCTCCCGCGATGTCATGGGCAACGCGCACAGCTCGGTGTTCGACGCCACGCAGACCGACGTCATCGACGGGACCCTGGTCAAGGTGTTCGGCTGGTACGACAACGAGTGGGGCTACTCCAATCGCGTGGTCGATCTCGTCGCGCATATCGCCAAGAAGGTCGGCGTCCCGGCGTAACACGTGAGCGGAAAAAAGAGACACGCCACGGTCATCGGCGTGCCCCTCGACTACGGCGCGTCGAAAAAGGGCGCTTCCGGCGGGCCGGCCGCGGTCCGGCGGGCCAACCTGATCGAGGGCCTCGAGGCCCTCGACATGGAGGTCGTCGACGTCGGCGACCTCGTCGTTCCCAAGGTCACGCCCTCGGTCAAAGGCAAGCTCAAAAACGGCTCCGCCATCCTCAAGATCTGCCAAAGCCTTGAAAAACAAACGTACGAGGCCGTGGCGAACGGTTCGACGCCGATCACTCTTGGCGGCGACCACTCGCTGTCGGTGGGCTCGGTTTCCGGGGTGGCCCGAGCTTTCCGCGACAAGGGCCGTAAGGTCGGCCTGATTTGGGTGGACGCGCACGCGGACATGAACACGCCGGACTCCTCGCCCACGGGCAACGTCCACGGCATGCCGTTGGCCCATCTGCTCGGCTTGGGCCATCGCGACTTCGCTCGTTTGGGAGGCTTCGTCCCGAAGATCGACCCGCGCAATGTCGTTTTGCTGGGCGTGCGCGATGTGGACAAGGCCGAGGCGGTCAATATCCGCAGCTCGGGCATTCGCGTTTTTTCCATGCAGGAGATCGATCGTTTCGGCATGGGGGTGGTCACTGAGCAGGCCATCGATATCGCCAATGACGGGACGGCGGGTTTTCACGTGTCCTTCGACATCGACTGCGTCGATCCGGGCAACGCCCCCGGAACAGGCACCACCAAGCGCGGCGGCTTGACCTATCGCGAGTCGCACCTATTCATGGAATTGGTCGCCGATTCCGAGCGTATGGTGGGCTTGGATCTCGTCGAGGTCAACCCTCTTGAAGACACGCAAAACGCGACCGCCGTGCTCGCGTCCGAACTCATCGCCTCGGCGATGGGCAAGAACATCTACTGAGGATAGATATGAACGAGAAGCAGGCCTTAAAACTCAAGCGCATTCAAGACTTGGCGTTCAGGAACAAGCGCGTGCTCGTGCGCGTGGACTACAATGTTCCTCTGAAAGGAACCAAGATCGAGGACAACTCCCGCATTCGCGAAACCTTGAAGACCCTGGAGTATCTGATCGCCGAAGGCGGGAAAATCGTGCTCATCGCCCATTTGGGCCGACCGAAGGGGAAAGTCGAGGCCAAGTACTCGCTGAAGCCGGTCGCCGAGGAATTGGCCAAGCTCCTTAAAAAGCCGGTCGCCTTCGCCGCCGACTGCGTCGGCTCCGTCGCCGAGAAGGCCGTCGCCGCGCTCAAAGGCGGGGAGGTTTTGCTTCTGGAAAATCTCCGCTTTCACGCGGAGGAGGAGGCCAATGACGCCGCGTTTTCCAAGGCTCTGGCTAAAAACGGTGATGTGTTCATCCAAGACGCTTTCGGCGCCCTGCACCGATCCCATGCCTCCACGGCGGGCGTGACCAAGCATTTGCCCGGAGCGGTGGGTTTTCTCGTGCAGCGAGAGTTGGAGTTTCTTGACCGCGTGATCGGCAATCCGACTCGACCGTTTCTGGCCATTATCGGCGGGGCCAAGGTTTCCGACAAGCTCGTCGTCCTCGATAAGCTGCTCGACCGCGTCGACGCGCTTCTCATCGGCGGAGCCATGGCCTATACGTTCCTGGCCGCCCAAGGCATCAACATCGGCAAGTCCCTTTTGGAAAAGGACCAAATCGACGCGGCCAAGGCCATCATCGAAAAGGCCTACAACAAGAAAGTGGAGTGTCTGCTGCCGGCCGATCACGTCATCGTCCGGGAGATCAAGCCCGACGCCGCGGCCAGCGTCAGCCAGGCCATGGCCATTCCCTCCGACATGATCGGGGTGGATATCGGCCCGCACACAATCGAGTTCTTTCAGGAGCATATCGCCAAGGCCCAGACGATATTCTGGAACGGCCCCATGGGGATATTCGAGATGCCGGCCTTCGCCGAGGGCAGCTTGAGCGTGGCTCGGGCCTTAGCTGAGGCGACGTCCAAGGGAGCGACGACCATCGTCGGGGGCGGCGACAGCCTCTCCGTGCTGGCCAAAGCGGGGCTGGCCTCGAAGATCAGCCATTGCTCCACCGGAGGAGGCGCCAGCCTGGAACTGCTCGAGGGCAAGCTTCTCCCCGGGTTGGCCGCGCTGGCGTCCTAATCGGGGAAAAGGTATAATCAAAGCCACATGTACCATTTTTTGCTGACCGTTCACGTCATTGCGTGCTTGTTCATGATCCTGTTCGTCCTGCTTCAGACCGGACGCGGCGCGGGTCTTTCGATGTTCGGGGGGGGAGGCGATTCCCTCATCAACACGCCCAGCGGTTCGAATTTCATGAAAAAATTCACCGCCGGATTGGCCGCGACTTTCGCGGTCACTTCTCTATTTTTAACTCTGCTTTCGGATCGGACCGGCATGTCGAGCGTGACGTCCAAGGCGCCGCCGCGCACCGAGCTTCCCGCCGCCGCGTCGCCGGCTCCCGCTCCTTCGTCTCCTGCGGCGGAGGCGGCCAGCAAGGACGTGTCGGCGGCGAGTGAGAAATCCGCTCCCGTCAAGAAAGCCGAGCCGGCCAAGAAGTAAGTCGCA
>JBBTHA010000125.1:0-5068 GCA_038060535.1 Elusimicrobiota bacterium
GGGCCGTGTTGGGATATTTGCCCTGGAACATATCGCGCGGGCATAAGATTTTCATGGGCGATTGCGGCAGCCTTTTCATCGGATTTCTCCTCGCGGGAATTTCCTTGGGTACCCGCTACTCCGACGTCAACGACGCGGGCGTTTTCGCGCCCTTATTGATCCTGTTCGTGCCGGCCTTCGACACGCTGTTTGTGAGCATTTTGCGATTGAACAAGGGGCAGTCGCCCTTTTTGGGATCGCGCGACCATTTCGCCTTGCGTCTAGAGAAGATGGGATTTTCCCGATCCCGCGTGGTGGTGATGGCGGCCCTCGCGGCCGGCTTTATGAATTTCTGCGCGTTTCTCGTAACACAGCTGTCCTTGGGCGGCGCCGTCGCGGTTTATGTGTTGGTTGCCGTTCTCGTCTTATGGTTTGGGCGCGTCATGGCGAGCGTAGAAATGAGATGAACGTCGATGTTTTGATCTTGGGGGGAGGATTGGCGGGGCTCTCGACGGCCCATCATCTGGGGGCGTCGGGCAAGCGCTCGCCCCTCATCGTCGAGGCCAAGGAGCGCGTCGGCGGGACGGCGGGCTCGGTCCAGGCGGGGGAATTTACTTTCGACTACACCGGCCACCTTCTTCATCTGCACGACGATTATGGCAAGGCGTTCATCCTTGAATTGCTGGGGGAGAATTTAAACGTCCATGAACGCCGGGCGTGGATTCGATCCCAGGGCGTATATACCCGGTACCCGTTCCAGGCCAATACGAAAGGCTTGCCATTAAAAGCGGTCGCCGAGTGCGTCGCCGGATTTTTACGGACGATTCATCGTCCTCCAATAATCCGCAAAAACGACGATTTTCTTTCTTGGAGCCGGGCGACGTTCGGCGACGGTATTACGCGGCTGTTCATGAAACCCTACAATGAAAAGCTATGGTGCACCGGCCTTGATCGCTTGACGACCGATTGGCAGGGGCGCTTTGTCCCCAAGCCGACGGCGCCCGAGGTGATGTATGGAGCGTTGGCCGAGCAAAACAAGTTATTCGGCTACAACGCCTCCTTTCGTTATCCGGCTCGAGGGGGAATACAGGCTCTTCCGGACGCGCTGGCCTCGCGCCTAAGCCCGGGGGTGGTTCGAACCGGCTGCGCCGCAGTCGCCGTGGACCTGGGGCGGAAAACGGTGCGGGTGACCGGATTGGGCGAGGTTCGCTATCAATCATTGGTGAACACGCTGCCCCTGCCTTGCTTTCTGGACCTTATCGACGGATTGCCCACCGATGTCAGAGGGGCCCGCAAGAGGCTGCGCTGGAATACGGTCTGGAATCTCAATGTGGGGATCAATCGACCGGCGCCTACGGATAAACACTGGATTTATTTTCCCGAGAAGCGCTATCCGTTTTACCGCGTCGGCTACTCGAGCAACTTTTCCGCGCAGCTGGCCCCCGCCGGGCACGCCGCGATCTATGTGGAAGTCGCCAGGCCGGGAGGGATGCGCGTCAATCGCGAAAAGCTGGAGGCGGAGATCCTCTTGGGTCTTAGAGATTCCGGCGTGCTGCGCCGCAGCGACAGGCTGTCAGCGAAGATCTGGATGCCCATCGACGTGGGCTACGTCGTCTATGACCGCGCGCGCATGCCCGCGTTGAAGTCTATTTTTCGTTTCCTCAACAGGTTCGCGGTGGAGTCCATTGGCCGATATGGGGCGTGGAAATATTCCTTCATGGAGGAGACAATCCTCGATGGAAAGAGCTGTGCGCAGCGCTTGGACGGCTCCGTCGTCGAGAAGACTCCAGATTCCAACACCGAGCTGGTCCCTTTAAAATGAGAAGCGCCATTTTTTTAATCAGCGCGCTGACGTTGTCGTCCTGCGTGGCTGAAACCGTCGAACGGCGCAGGCCGCGCCTGGGTCCGGTGGCCGCCGTCGGTTTCGTCGACCACGGAGGGGGGCGCGTTCGCTATTCGCTCGATGGGTGGAGTTGGTTCGTCTCAGGGAGGCGCCGACACGCCCTGCGTCTTATGCACAAGAACTGCGGCAAGAAACTGGACGCTCAGGTCACCGACGAATACCCCCGACAGGACGCCAATATCTCTTACGCCGGCGACGACATCACGCTGAATATGGACAAGGGAGTCGAGCATTACAGGATCGAGCCTTTTCAGCACATGACCTACGAATGCCGTCCCAAGTCTCCGCCGCCGCAGGATCCAAAACAATGATCAAGCTCGACCGTCCCTTTTGCATTTTCGATTTGGAGGCGACCGGGACCAACGTTCTCGAGGATCGCATCGTCGACGTCTGCGTGCTCCGGCGCGAGCCCGACGGTCGAGAAACCCTCTTCTCCTCTCTGGTCAATCCCGGAGTTCCGATTCCTCCCGAGGCCACGGCCATTCATCACATCACCGATGAGATGGTCCAAGACGAGCCCCGTCTCGTAGATTTGGCCCCCAAGCTGCTTGAGCTCTTCGAGGGCGCCGACCTGGGAGGGTTCAACGCGGTCAAATACGACATTCCGCTTCTGGCCATGGAGCTCAAACGCGCCGGCATCGTCTGGCCCGGGCCGGGAAAGAGAACCGTCGACAGCTTTGTGATATTCTCCCGCAAAGAACGGCGCGACCTTAGCGCCGCCTATAAATTTTATTGCGGCAAGGAGTTGTCCGGGGCCCATCGCGCGCAGGCCGACGTCCAGGCCACCGCCGAGATTCTGTGGGCGCAGGTCGAACGGTATGCGGATTTGCCCAAGGACGTTCCCTCCCTGGAGGCCTGGTGCAACCAAGCCGACCCCGGGCGTGTCGACGTCGACGGGAAGTTTGTTTGGAAAAACGGAGAGGCGGCCTTTGCCTTCGGAAACAAGCACAAGGGCAAGACTCTGCGCGAGGTCGTGCGTTGCGACCGGAGTTATATCGGATGGATGGTGGAAAAAGGAAACTTCGGAGCCGATGTGGTGCGCATCTGCCGCGAGGCCCTCGAGGGGCGGTTTCCTGAAAAAAAGGCGTAGCGAGACGATGAAAAGGCGCGCGGTGGTCTTATTATCGGGCGGACTGGACTCGACGACCGCGCTTTGCTGGGCGAAGGCCAAGGGCTACCGCGTCGTCGCTTTGTCCGTTCGCTACGGCCAGCGTCACAGGCGGGAGCTGGCATCGGCGCGCGCGGTGGCCCGTTTTGCCAAGGTCCCCCTCCAGGAAGTCTCGATGACGCTGCCGTGGTTGAGGGGCTCATCGCTCACCAACTCAGCGATGCGTCTTCCGGATGTCCCGTTGTCTCAGATCGGACGCGGCGGCGTGCCCTCGACGTATGTCCCTGGGCGCAATACGCTATTTTTAGCGTTGGCGATCTCTTTGGCCGACGTCGTTGGAGCCGAGGCCGTCGTCATTGGAGCCAACGCGCTTGACTATTCCGGCTATCCCGACTGCCGCGGTCCTTTTATTTCGGCGTTTTCCAAGGTCGCGAAAACGGGAACTCGACGAGGAAGTCAAGGCAAGATGATGGCGATCTTGGCCCCTCTGCTGCGCTTGGACAAGAAAGGGGTGGTGCGCCTGGCTCGCAAGTTGGGAGCGCCTCTGCATCTGACATGGTCTTGCTACGCAGGCAAGGCGCGGCGCTGCGGGCGGTGCGATTCATGCAAACTCCGAGCCAAGGGCTTTTTTGAGGCCGGTCTCGCGGACCCCGCCTCGTGAGCAAGGCGCTGCTTCTGTCGGACTCGGCACGGGCTCGTGTCGTGGGCATTTTCTCATCCCTTCAGGGCGAAGGTCCTTACCTGGGAGAGCGTCAGATCTTCGTCAGGTTCGGGGGCTGCAACCTGCGCTGCGACTATTGCGACGAGCCCCACACGATCACAATTCCTTCCGGGAGAGTTCTTTCCATTCAAGACATTGAGCGGGGCATCGCGTCTTTGGCCAAAACGCGGCCTCAGCGTACCGTGTCTTGGACGGGAGGAGAACCGCTGCTCCATCCCCTCATCTTAACGCGGCTGATGCGTTGGGCCCGTCGAAAGGGCCTGCAAAATCACTTAGAGACCAACGGGGTTTTGCCGGCGCCCATGGCGGCCTTGGCGCCGCTGTGCGACGCCGTCGCCATGGACATCAAGCTTCCATCGTCGACTGGACGCGAGACCTGGAGCGCTCATAGGGCTTTTCTCCAGGCGGCTCCCTCGGGAACGTTCGTCAAGGTGGTTCTGACCAGTCGATCCACCGTGGCGGAGTGGAGGATCGTGCTCGATGTGCTCAAACACGCGCCGCGGCCGGTGCCTTTGTTCTTGCAGCCGGCCACGCCTATCGGCGCTGTTAAGCCGATTGCCGCCGCGCGCTGCCTGCGATTCGAAGCGATGGCCAGGAAAGTCGTGAAAAAAGTCGTTGTGCGCCCGCAGTGGCACCCTCTTTGGGGGTTGCCGTAGGTTAAATGAAGGAAGCGCCGAGACCGGCGTCCTCCAAGGGACCGCCTCGGCGCTTCATTAGGCCCGCCCACAACCCCCGACCGGACGATCCTCGCGTCTCGACGGGAACTTCCACGACGACGCGCCCGAATGCGGAGCGGGTGTTACGATCAGTATAGCTCGTGTTTTCCAGGAGTCAAGACCCAATAAAAATTGGGCCCTTGACGTGAAATGCTAGGATCGCGTCATGAACACGATCTTGATTTTTATTTTGGCGGCGTCGTTTTCGGCTCCTCTTGTCCACGCGGCGGACAGCGTGCCGGCCTCCACCGAGAGCGTGACTCTCGCGCTGCCGGGAGCCCTGTTCCCTCCCAAACCCCCCACGCGGGCGTCCGAGTCCATCGACTCCGCGGGGGAAATGACCCGCGCGCTGGCCGCCGTTGTGGAGTATTTGGAATCGGGTCAAGCGTACTACCGAGCGTACACCAAGGGCTCTCACACGGCCAAGGAGAACAAGGCGTTCGTTAATTTTCTTCAGGAGTACGAGAAAGAACTGGCTTTCGCCCGAACGACTCATTCGCGGTTGGGATCCTGGATCGAGAAAAAATCCTCCGTTCGGGACTAACCCGAGATTTTTAGTTGACTTTCTGCTGATGAGGGAGCTGCGTTCGGATCGCCCCTTGTCGGGATCGCTCGGGTTTGACCCTCGCTTGGCGCTCGCG
>JBBTHA010000126.1:0-41908 GCA_038060535.1 Elusimicrobiota bacterium
CCTCGCGCCTAACGACCTACAACGTCGGCGGGCCCGCGTTCCCCGGCGAGGGGCCGCGGCCGACCGGCCAGTATTTCAGCTACCGCGTGCGCGCCATCAGCGGCGCGGGCGTGGCGTCGAACTGGTCGCCGCTGGCGCAAAACGCCGCCACGGGAATAACGGCCGACATTCTCACGGGCGTGAGCAACTACCCCAACCCGTTCGACTCGCGCAAAGGCGGCGAGCTGGGGCGCACCAAGATCACCTATACCCTCAACTCGGACGCCGACGTGACGATCACCATCTATGACGCGCTCGGCTACCTGGTCAAGACCCTCACCGCCTCTCCCGGAACTGAAGGCGGCAAAGCCGGCCAGAACTTCGTGCCGTGGGACGGCCGCAACGACGCCGGAGCGCTCGTCGCCAAGGGCGGCTACACCGCCCGCATCAAGGCCAAGGCCTCCAGCGGAAGCGCCACCGTCATCCGCAAAATCGGCGTCATCCACTGATTGCGCGCGTCTTGCTATCGCTTATTAAGGATAGCTAGAATCCCCGGATGAAGCCCCCCGTTCTTTTCGTGTTGCTGTGTCTGGCGTCCGTCGTGTCCGCGCAGCAGCCAGCTAAGACCGCCGCCGCGCCTTCCGCCGATCCCTACCAGGCCGCCGTCGAAAAACTAAAAAACGAGGATCCCATGATCCGCCGCCAGGGGGCGTCCGCCCTGGGGCAATTGCGTCGTCCGCAGGCCGCGGAGCATTTGCTGCAGCTGCTGGCGGACTCGAACGCCTTCGTGCGCTCGGCCGCCGCCGATGCGTTGGGCTTGATCCGCGCCGGGCAGGCCGTGGGGCCTCTGACCCAGCTCCTGGTCTCCGACAAAGACAGTTCCGTTAGGCAAAGCGCCGTCACCGCCCTGGCTTACTTGGGCGATCCGTCTTCATCCGAGGCGCTCGTCAAAGCCCTGAGCGACGAGGCCCCCGGAGTGCGCTACGCCGCCGTGCGCACGTTGGGCGCCTTGCGGGCCTCGAGCGCGGCTCCCGCGATCATGCAAGCTCTCTCCGATTCCGACGCCGGGATGCGCCGCTCGGCGGCGGCGGCGCTGGGCCAGCTGCAGTCCAAAGAGAGCCTGCCCGCCCTGCAAGGCCTGCTGAGCGACGCGGACTTAAACGTGCGTTCCGAGGCCGTCAAGGCCATGGGGGCCATCGCCGACCCGCAGTCGCTGCCGGCGCTGACCAAGGCCTTGTCCGATTCCGAGGCGCTCGTGCGTCTCCAGGCCGCTCGTGCGCTCGGCGCGCTCGGAGACGCCTCGGGCCTGCCGACGGCCGTGGGGGCCCTGGGTTCCGGGGAAGCCTCGGTGCGCGTGCAGGCCGCCGCCGTCCTCAGCCTCATCGGCGACGAAAAAACCGCGCTGCCCGCCTTGGCGGCGGCGTCGACCGCCGAGAAAGACCCCGCGATCCGCTCCGCCCTCGATTCCGCGCGCGGCCAGCTGAAGGCGCGCCTGGGAATCAAGGATGAAGGCGTCCCTGAGAAAGCCGTCGACACACCCGCGGCCAAGCCCGCGAAGGCCGCCAAGACCGGTCGCAAGCCGGCGAAGTGATGATCTCCGGAAAAAATTTCCCCAAATACTTCACCGCGGCGTACGGCGCGGCGGCCTGCTTCGCTTATCTCGCGGGAGCGTTCACCTCCGTCGAGCAGATTTGGCATGACCGCGCGTTCGAATTCAGCGCCCGGTCCGGGCGCACGGGCGATGCGCGCTTGATTTTGGTCGCGGTCGATGACGAGACCGTTCAAAAGCACGGGTTTCCCCTGCCGCGCAAGGTTCACGCGCTCGCGCTCGACGCGCTGCGCGAGCACGGCGTCAAGACGGTGGTCTTCGACGTTTTATTCTTCGAGAAGCGCGAGGGCGACGCCGAACTGGCCGCCGCGACCAAACGCCATGGGGGCGTGGTGCATTTGTTCACCGCCGAGCCGGAGATGGACGGCAACCCCAACGGCACCACCGCGAAGGTGTCGATGGCCATACCCGCTCTGGCCGCCGCCGCCCAAAATCTCGGCTCTCCCATCATCACGCACCACCTGGAAAACGACGGGCATATTCGGACGTTCTCGCTATTCAACGCCGATGTCGAGGACCCCGTCCGCGGAGGCGGCCAGCCGACGGCGTCGCTTGCGGCCGTCTCTTTAGCGAGTCTATTGGGCAAGACCGTGTCGGAACTCAATTCCGAGTTCGGCGGCCCGCGGCCGCCGGATTTCGTGCTGAACTATCGACGTCCGACGGAATGGCTGCGTCATGAGAAGGACGACGAGGCCTGGCTGGCCGCGCCGCCCGAGCTGCGCGCGAAGTCCGCCGTGAAAATCATCGACTCGCCCTACCGCACGATCTCGATGTTGGATTTGCTCGCCGGCCGCTTGAGCGCGGCCCAGCGTAAATCCCTCAAAGGCGCCCTGGCGATGATCGGCTCGACGACGACCGGCTACTACGACCATTACCCGACGCCTTTTACCAGCCACGCGCCGGGGGCGGAGTACCATCTCAATGTCGTGGACAACATCCTCAACGGTGACTTCCTGCGCGCGACCAGCGTCCTCACCGTTCTTCTTTTGGTTTTGTTCGCGGCCCTGCTGCCGTATGTTTTCACGTCTTTCCTGCCCACCGCCACAGGGGCGATCGCCGCCGCCGCCACCCTGATCGCGGCCGCCTTCGGCTCCATTTCATTGATGTCTTCCGGCCTCATGCTCTACCCGGTCGCTCCGGGCTTGACTCTTCTTGCCGGCTTTCTGGTCCTCACGGTGCATCGCGTGCTCACGGAGGGCGCCAAGAGGCAGCTGATCCAGGCCAAGTTCGGGCAGTTCGTGTCCCCGGAAATCGTCGAAGAGCTGGCCAACAACCCCGAGAGGGCGAAACTCGGCGCGCAGAAGCGGGAAATGACCGTTTTCTTCTTGGACATCGCCCATTTCACCACGATTTCGGAGAAGATGAGCGCCGAAGGCCTCATCGAGTTCCTCAACCGGTATCTGTCCGCCTTGAGCCTCGTCATCCTCGATCGCCGCGGAACCATCGATAAATACATCGGCGACTGCATCATGGCGTTTTGGAACGCGCCCCTGGAGAACTCCGGCCATGCCCGCGACGCGGTGCTCTCGGCTCTGGAGTGCCTGAAGGTCATCGCGCAGCTCAATATGACCCTCGACCCGGGGCTGCCCGAGATCCCGGCCATCCGCATCGGGATCAATACGGGACACATGGCCGTGGGATTTACCGGCACCGAGCGCAAGCTGGCCTATACGGTGATCGGCGACGAGGTCAATCTGGCCTCGCGTCTCGAGGGAGCGAATAAATTTTTTCACTCCAACATCATCATCAGCTCGACGACCTACGAAGGGTCCAAGGACGCCATCGAGGTGCGCTATCTCGGACGAGCGCGGGTCGTGGGCAAGGCGACCCCCGTGCCGGTCTATGAGCCTCTGTCCGTCAAGGGCGGACTGGACCCTCAATGGGCAAAGGCCCTGCCCGTTTGGGACAAGGGCGTTCAGGCGTTTTACCGCAAAAGCTACCCCGAGGCCTTGGCCGCCTTCGAGGAATTTTCGAAGCTGATGCCCAAGGACGGCCCGGGGGATCTGTACTTGAACCTCTCTCGCGACTACACGGCCCTGCCGCCCGACGATTGGGACCAGGTCTTCAACCTCACGGCGAAATAAGCATGGAGATATTCTGGCGCCTGATTTTCGGCCACATGCTCGGCGACTTCACCTTCCAGACCAATTTCATCAATCGTTGGAAGCGCAAGAGCCTGGTCGGCCTGCTCGTGCATTGCGGCATGCATCCGTTGTTTTACGTCATTTTGACCTGGCCTTATCTGGACCAGTTCTGGGTCGAAAACGTTTTTTTCCGTCTCACCGGCTGGTGGTGCATCGCGATCATTTTCTTCTCCCACTTGCTGGAAGATTGGTGGCGCGTCTACACGATCTACAAGTACGGCATGCCCGACAACACGGTCTTTTTGGCTTGGGACCAAATCATTCACTTGACGGTGATATTCGCCATCGCTCCCTTGGCGGCGGGCAGCGCCGGGACGGCGGGATTTTTCCCGGAGACGTGGCCGGTGTTGGGCGTACTCTTCGTCGCGGTGACCCACACCTGCACCGTGGTCATTTATTTTCTTGAGAAAGATCTTCAGGGGGGAACGTATCCCGGCGACGACGAAAAATATCTGGCCATGGCCGAGCGCTTGATTCTCGCCCTGTGTTTTCTTTTTCCCGGACCGGCGGGGGCGGCGGCGCTGGCCTCGGCCTGGCTGTGCGTGATGTTCTTCCTGCGGCGCAGACGGCTGTTCGACTTGACGACGTTTACATTCTATATGGGCGCGATCATCTCGATAGCCTGCGGACTTGCCGCGCGGGCCCTCTACTACGCGCCAGGAGCGATACCATGAGCGAAACCTTCATTCTGTCCGCCTCGCGCACCCCGATCGGTTCCATCAACGGGACGCTGGCCAACTACACCGCGCCGCAGTTGGGCGCCAAGGCCATGGCCGACGCCCTCGCCAAGTCCGGCGTCAAGGCCGAGGCCCTGGGCGAGGTCGTGATGGGGTGCGTGCTGTCGGCCGGAATCGGCCAGGCGCCCGCCCGTCAGGCCGCCGTCGGCGCGGGAATCCCTTTCGGCGTGGGGGCGACCACCGTCAACAAGGTCTGCGGCTCGGGCATGAAGGCGGTGATGATGGCCTGCCAGTCCATTGCTCTCGGCGAGGAGGACTATGCCCTGGCCGGAGGAATGGAGTCGATGTCCAAGGCTCCTTACCTGCTCGACAAGGCCCGATCGGGGTACCGCTACGGCAACGCCGTGCTCATCGACTCGGTCCTGAGCGACGGCTTGACGGATCCCTATGACAAGGTTCATATGGGCGATTGCGGCGAATTGTGCGCCAAGGAGCACGCGATCACCCGCCAGATGCAGGACGAGTGGGCGCTTCGTTCCTATCAGCGCGCCGCCGAGGCCCAGGCCAAGGGAGTTTTCAAATCGGAGATCGTCTCCATCGACGGCATCGAGCTCGACGAGGAGCCGGGGCGGGCCAAGCTCGACAAGATCTCCAAGCTTCGTCCCGCCTTCCAGAAAGACGGCACCATCACCGCGGCCAACGCCTCCAAGCTCAACGACGGGGCCGCCGCGCTCGTGCTCTGCGGCGCCAAGGGCGCGGCCGGCCGCAAGCCCCTGGCCCGCATCGCGGGGTGGGCGACGCACGCTCAGGAGCCGAAGTGGTTTACGACCGCGCCGGCGGGCGCGGTCGAGAGCGTCCTCAAGAAGGTCGGCTGGACGAAGGATCAGGTCGATCTGTTCGAGGTCAACGAAGCCTTCGCCGTGGTCGGCTTGGCCGTGGCCAAGCTCGCGGGTTTGCCCCATGACAAGGTCAACGTCCACGGCGGCGCGGTCGCACTCGGGCATCCTCTGGGCGCCTCGGGCGCGCGCATTCTCGTCACGCTGCTCAACGCCTTGAAGGTTCGCGGGGGCAAGCGCGGCATCGCCGGAATCTGCCTTGGCGGCGGGGAGGCCGTGGCCGTTGCCCTTGAACTCGTTTAAGCTCGGCTCAAATCCGACGCTCGAGGACGTAGCCGCGGTCGCCGCGGCGGGGCGAAAGGCCGCGTTCGCCTCTTCGGCTCGGCGGCGCGCGGCGGCTTCCCGCCTCGTTCTGGAAAAAGCCATGGCCGCGGGCCGCGCGATCTATGGCGTCAACACCGGCTTTGGCGAATTGGCCTCGACGCGCATTTCGCGGGAACGGCTGACTCAGATGCAGCGCAATCTCGTCTTGTCTCATGCCTGCGGCGTGGGCGAGCCGCTGTCCCAGCAGGAGTCGCGCGCCATCCTTTTTCTGCGCGTCAACGAGCTGAGCCGTGGATTTTCGGGCGTGCGCCCGGCGCTCATCGAGCACCTGGTCGCCATGTTGGACGCGGGGATCGCGCCGTTGATCCCCAGCCGAGGCTCCGTGGGCGCCAGCGGCGACCTGGCTCCCCAGGCGCATATGGCTTTGGCCGTGATCGGGGAAGGAGACGTCTTGCGTCGCGGTCGCCGTGTCGGCGCCCGGCAGGCCCTTCGTCGGGCGGGTTTGCGGCCGTTCGTGCTGGCCGAAAAGGAAGGGTTGGCCCTTCTCAACGGCACCCAGGCCATGCAGTCCGTCGGCGGCTTGGCGCTGCTTTCCGCCGAGCGCGTGTGGCGCGCGTGCACTCTGGCCTGCGCGGCGAGCCTGGACGCTTTGACGGGAACGCCGGCGCCTTACGACGAGGCCGTTTCGCGGCTCAAGCCTCATCCGGGTCAAATCGCGGCGGCTCGAGCCCTGCGACGTCTTCTCGAGGGTTCGGACATCCGGCGCTCGCACGCCGTCGGCGATCCTCGAGTGCAGGACTCCTACTCCCTTCGCTGCGCGCCTCAGGTTCACGGCGCCGTTCTCGACCGCCTCGCCGAGGCTCGGCGCGTCGTGGAAATCGAGATGCGCTCGGTCACGGATAACCCGCTCATCGTGGGGGGACGGGTGATTTCCGGAGGAAATTTCCACGGGCAGGCCTTGTCGTTCGCCTTCGACTCGGCGGCGGGCGCCATGACGGCGCTGGCCAATATGTCCGAGCGGCGCTCCTTCCAGCTGACCGCGGCGGCCGCGCCGCGCTTGAAGGCTTTTCTCGCCGCCGATCCGGGCGTCGAGTCGGGCTACATGATCGCGCAGTACGCGGCGGCGGCGCTGGCCTCGGAAAACAAAACCCTGGCCCATCCCGCCTCCGCCGATTCCGTGCCGACTTCGGCCAATAAGGAAGACTTCGTCTCCATGGGCATGTGGTCGGCCCTCAAGTTCAAGCGCGTGGTCTGGAACGCGGCGCAGGTCGCGGCCATCGAGCTCGTGTGCGCCGCGCAGGCCATCGAGTTCCATCGCCCTCTGCGTTCGGGGCGCGGCGTGGAACGGGCGCTTGCGATCCTGAGATCTCAAGTCAAAGCCTCGCGCGGCGACGAGGTCTTGTCCGGCAAGCTCGAGACCGCCCGGGAGATGATCCTGTCCGGGGCGTTCGAGGAGGATTGAGTATGCGCGCGATTCGAGCGCCCAGAGGACGGTCGTTGTCTTGCAAAGGCTGGCAGCAGGAAGCCGCGATGCGGATGCTGATGAACAATCTCGACCGGGAGGTGGCCGAGCGGCCGCAGGACCTGGTCGTCTACGGCGGCCGGGGAAAGGCGGCGCGAAATTGGCAATGCTACGAGGCCATCATCCGATCCCTCAAGACGCTCAAAAACGACGAGACCCTTTTGGTGCAATCCGGAAAGCCGGTCGCGGTGTTTCGCACCCACGACCACGCTCCGCGCGTGCTGATCGCCAACTCCAACCTCGTCGGCCGGTGGGCGACGTGGGAGCATTTCGACGCCCTCGACAAGAAGGGGTTGATGATGTACGGCCAGATGACGGCCGGCTCGTGGATTTACATCGGGACGCAGGGGATTTTGCAGGGCACCTACGAAACCTTCGCCGCGGCCGCGCGGCGGCACTTCAACGGGACGCTGAGCGGGCGGCTCGTGGTCACGGCGGGCCTGGGCGGCATGGGAGGCGCGCAGCCCCTGGCGGCGACGATGAACGGGGCGGCGTTTCTCGCCGTCGAAGTCGACCCCAGCCGCCTGCGCATGAGGCTGAAGACCCGGTACCTGGACGTCGTGGAAGAGGACTTGGACGCGGCCTTGGAGAGGGTGAGCCGGGCCAAGGACCGGGGGGAAGCCTTGTCCGTGGGACTGCTCGGCAACGCCGCCGAGGTCATCGCGCAGCTGGCCAAGCGGCGCGTCGGCGTCGACCTGTTGACGGATCAAACTTCCGCGCACGATCCCCTATTCGGCTACATTCCCGCCGGCTACGACGTCGTTTCGGCCGCCCGCCTGCGCAAGGCGGATCCATCGGGCTACGTCAAAAAGTCTCTCGCCTCGATGGGCGCGCACGTGCGCGCGATGCTGGCGCTGCAAAAACAAGGCGCGGTCGTCTTCGACTACGGCAACAACATCCGCGCCCGCGCCGTCGAGGCGGGCGTGCGCAATGCCTTCGACATTCCCGGCTTCGTTCCCGAGTACATCCGTCCTCTCTTTTGCGAGGGCAAGGGGCCTTTCCGCTGGGCCGCCCTCTCGGGCGATCCGCAAGATATTCGCGTCACCGACCGCGAGGTTCTCGCGGCATTCCCCAAGAACGAGGGGCTGCGGCGCTGGATCGAGCTGGCGGGGCGCAAGGTGGCGTTCCAGGGCCTGCCCGCGCGCATATGCTGGCTGGGCTACGGCGAGCGCGCGGAGATGGGGCGGCGGCTGAATTGGCTCGTCAAAAAAGGCAAGGTCGGCGCGCCGATCGTCATCGGCCGCGATCATCTTGATTGCGGCTCGGTGGCCAGCCCCAACCGCGAGACCGAGGCCATGCGCGACGGCTCCGACGCGGTGGCAGACTGGCCCATTCTCAACGCGCTGCTCAACACCGCCTCGGGGGCCTCGTGGGTGAGCTTTCATCACGGCGGCGGCGTGGGCATGGGCTATTCCCTGCACGCGGGCCAGGTCACCGTCGCCGACGGCAGCCGGGACATGGAGGAGCGCCTGAGCCGCGTGCTCACCAATGATCCCGGCCTGGGCGTCGTGAGGCATTTCGACGCGGGCTATCCCCAGGCGAAGGCGTTCGCGCGCGAACATCCATCCATCGTTATTCCCATGAAGAGGTGATCCCCATGGCCAGCGACTATTCTTTCGACGCCGTCAGCGACGTGGACCTCAATCTCGTCTCCGAGGTCGTGGCCGTCGCTCTCAAGGAGATTCTCAACCGCTTCGATCTCAAGACGGCCAACGCCTCGATCGAGCTCAACGCCAAGGAAAAAAAGCTCATCGTGCGCGCCGCCGACGAGTTCAAGGTCGAGCAGGTCTACGATGTCCTGCTCACGCGCCTGGCCAAGCGCGGCCTTCCCATCAAAAATCTCTCGAAAGGCAAGGTCGAGGCCGCTCTCGGACAAACCGCCCGCGTGGACGTGGCGATTGCCTCCGGCATCCCCACCGACAAGGCCAAGAAGATGCAGCAGGCCATCAAGGACGCCAAGCTCAAGGTCAACGCCCAGATTCAAGATGGCCAACTGCGCGTGTCGAGCAAGTCCAAGGACGAGCTTCAGGCCACGATGAATCTTCTCAAGCAGGGCTCTTTCGAATTAGACCTTCAGTTCAAGAACTTCCGCTGAGGCGGATCGCGGCGAGAAAGATCTCGCCGTAGTCCACCCACTTCTTGGGACCGACTCCGGAGACGGCGCGCATCTCATCCTCGTTTCGAGGCTTGCTCGAGCACATCGCCATCAACGTCGCGTCGTTGAAGACCATGTAGGCGGGCACGCGGCGGTCGTCGGCCAGCTTTTTTCGCAGAGCTTTCAGCTTCGCGAACAGCGCGTTTCCGGCGGAAGCGGGCGCGGCCTCCGACGGCGCGCGCGCGCCGTAGGATATGCGCTTGGCCGCGATCACGGGCGCGCAGCCCACCGGATCGAGGTTGGCGCATATGTCGCAAGAGGAGCCGCAGGCGGCCATCTCCTCGCCTAAATGCCGGGCCATGGTTTGGTGGCGGCAGGCTTTGCGGTCGAAGGACCGGAACATCTCGCGGGCGCGGCCGCGGTGCCACTCGGCCTGCCGAGGCTCGAGATCGCAGACCAGGCGCTCGGTGCTCATCACATCCGCCCAGGAGTAGAACAGCACGCAGTCGCTGGGCGCGCCGTCGCGGCCCGCGCGGCCGACCTCTTGAATATAGGCCTCCACCGACCGCGGCATGTCGCGGTGGATGACGAAGCGCACATCGGGCTTGTCGATGCCCATGCCGAAGGCCACGGTGGCCACGATCACGTCGGCGTCATCCTGTTTGAAGGCGCTTTGCACGCGCTCGCGCTCGGCGGCGTCCATTCCCGCGTGGTAGGCCAGGGCGTTTACGCCGCGTTCCGACAGATATTCGGCCATCGACTCGACCGAGCGCCGCGAGAGGCAGTAGATAATGCCGCTTTCGCCGGCGCGCGCGCGCACCAGGCGCAGGATCGCGTTCTTGGTGTCGGTGACCGTTTTCGGCCGCGGGGCCGCTTTCGCGCCGGTCTTGAGATAGGCGGACAGATGCAGATTGCGCCGAAAGAAGGAGCCGCGCACCCGCAGCGGCTCGCTCATCGCCAGCTGTTCGACGATGTCGTTGACCACCGGAATCGTCGCCGTGGCCGTTAAGGCCAAGATGGGCACTCCGTAACGTTCTTTCAAGCCTTTTAAATTTCGATAAGCCGGTCTGAAATCATGTCCCCATTGCGAGATGCAATGAGCCTCGTCGACGGCGATCATCGAGAGCTTGGCGCCGGACAAAGCCGCGCCCGCTCCGGCTTCCAGGCCTTCGGGGGCGGCATAGACCAGCTCGTAATCTCCGCGCCGCAGGCCTTCGATGCGCGCGCGGCGTTCCTCGGAGGTCAAGCTGGAATTGAGGAAGGTCGCGCGCAGGCCGACCGAAACCGCGGCGTCGACCTGGTCCTTCATCAGCGAGATCAGCGGGCTGACCACCAAGGTCGCGCCTTTCGATAGGCGGGCCGGGATCTGGTACGTGAGCGACTTTCCCGCCCCGGTGGGCATCACGCCCACGCAGTCGCGTCCCGCGAGCACGGCTTCGATGATCTCCCTTTGTCCGGGGCGGAAGGACGGGTAACCGAAAACCTCTTTGAGGACGCGGTCTGGCATATCGAACTATTGTACGATATTGCCGCGGGTCTTACTCGTCGACCTGGAAATCCTCGCTCCTGAAATTCCCGCAGGCTTGGGCCGCTCGCCGATCCCCCTGAGGGCCGTCATCGAGAACGCTCAAGCCGCCGCCCTTGTTCCACACGGCCCGGGCGCAGCTCTCGCAAGCGGTCTTCGTGTTGAAGAGGACGGCGTTTGCGCGGCGCAGAATCATGCAGTCCGCGCAAGGGTAGGCCTGGGCCGAACAGGCATAGACGACGTCTTTTTCACGCAGGCTTTGGCGCGTGATTCCGGCGCGGTGGTCGTCATCGGTCATATTGTCCCATTCCAAGGCATGGAGATATTCATGCAGGATGGTATTCTCGTAATAGGATCGTTGTTCGGTGAATCTGGAGGCGTCTTGAGAGCGGCCGAGCTTGGCCAGGGCCTCGGGACTATGGTGGACGGCGATGTCGTGGGCGAGACTCCCGATCTTGAACAGCCCTTGGGACCGGTCCCAACTCAGGGCCATGGAGGCGTCCTTGCCCGGGTTCTGGCCGCAAGTCACCAGCAGGGGCATCCCTCCCTTGGCTTCCAGCGATTCCTCCACGAGATCAGGGTTGATCCGATGGAGACGGCGCAGGCCGTCTAGAATCACGGGCTCCATGAACTCCCTTAAATGGACGTCGATCTCCGGGTCAATGGCGCGCAAATAGGGCTGCCAGCAATCGTAGCGCCAATTTTTCGTGACAGTGGAGAAGGAATTGAGATCGGATAAAATCGCGGGAGGGCCCGAGGACTCGGCATTCCCTGCGACCGCCAGCGACAAGACCGCGACCGCAAGGATCTTTTTCACTCGATCAGGATAACCGGATTTCAGCGTCGCCACAAGGTCCTGGTGTCGCCCGTGGTCGCGGGGGCCGCTGGATCGGCGGGCTTATGCTAAAATGAGCCGTCGTGCAATATAAGATCCTCCTCATCGACGACTCCGCTGAAATTGCGAGCTTGGTCGTCGGTTTCTTAAAGACCGCGGGCTATGTCGTCAAGCACTTCCTCGGCGCAGAGGAAGGCCTGGAATGGCTGAAGACGGAGCCCGTCGATCTCCTGCTCCTCGACGTTGAACTTCCGGGGATGTCGGGCTTTAAAGTGTTGGAGCTTCTAAAAAAGGACCCGAAGGCGGCGTCGATTCCCGTCATCATGATTACGGTCAGGCACGATGAGGCCTCCAAGGTCAGCGGCCTTTGCGGCGGCGCCGACGATTATATCGTCAAGCCGTTTTCCCGGCCCGAGCTCCTCGCCCGCGTCGAGGCCCTTCTGCGCCGCGTGCATAACTCCGGTCACCTCAGCACCTCCGTGGTCGGCGGCGATGTCAGCCTGGATATGCGCAGTAAAACGGCTTCCAGCGAGGGCAAGCGCGTCAATCTGACGCTCGTAGAATTCGATCTCTTGGCGCTTCTGATCAGCGGCAAAGGACAGGTTTTCACTTTTCAGGCCATCGCCGAGAAGCTTGGGAACCCCAATTGGACCTCGAACAACTTGTCCGTCCACATCAAGAACATCCGCGCCAAACTCGGCGCTCCTGGAAAAAAGATCGAGTCGGTGCACGCCACCGGCTATCGTTTTCTAGATAAATAATCGAACTTTTTTCCTGGGCGAAGGTTTTCTTCTCGACTCGCCTGACGAAAAACAGCGGGCCATTGGACCCAGGGGAGTTTGGGTCATATATTTCGCGAATTGTTCCCGAAGGTCTCATCCGTGCCGCGCGCGGCTTTGAGACAATCCACTCATGATCAAATCTTTTCTCTGCGTCTCGATGTTCTTTCTGCCCGTTGGCGCGAGCGCGAGGATCGCCTTGAGATATGGCGCCAGCCCTCTACCGGTCTCGCAAACCCCCTTTATCGGACAACAACCGTCGATCGCGTCCTTCAAGCCCCTGGCGGCGGATTATCCTCGGATGCCCGTCGCTCTTCCCGCTGCTCGCGCCGACATTTCGAAGCGCTCCTTTGTGTTCCCAGCCTTCCATCATCAGCCGTCCGTGGAGGCGCGGCTTGCGGTCCTTCCGTCTGTGGCCCCCTTGATCGCCTTTAGTGAGTCTTCCGAACCGTCGCAAGCATCGACGATATTTGATGGCGGGCGCAAGTCCGGCGATTTGGAGCCCGGCAGCTCCGGCAGGCCATGGATGCGCAAGAAATTGGACGAGTTTTTGGACAAACACTATCACGAGATCATGAAGGTTCCCGGCGTTGATTTCGTGGAGATCTCCCGGTTTCCTCCGCTCGATGGGAGATTGTCGTACCTGACGATCATAACCAAGTATTCGGCGGTGATCGAGGACGTGAAAGCCGCCGTTGAGGCCGCGGTGCCCGACATCAAAAGGCTCTATGGGCTGTTCGGCGAGAACCAAGTCAATTACACGTCCCGGGGTGGCGGTTACACCTGGCAAGGCCAGGATAATTTCATGCGGCGCACGTGGGATCCGGCCGAATGACGATATCGAGCCTCATCGCGCTGGGGCTCATGATGAACCCGCCCGAGCCGGGCAAACCCCATTATCCCGATGATGTCATCAATCCGCTCGAAACCTACATGCGCGCCTTCGCGCCGAACGTCAGTATTAGCCTAGCGGAAACGCCGCTCAAGCCGCGCGGACTGAGACAGCGCTGATCGCCTGGTCAGCGCCAGGCGTAGCCGACCGCGGCGTACGCAGACATGAATCGGACGATTCCCGGGATGCCGAGGATCGTGAATCCGTCGGGTCCCACGACGATCTGCCTCAGCGCGTGATTTTCTCCGGCACCTGATGCCGCTGCCTGGCGTGATGGGCCAGCTCCCGAGGATCGAGCCCCGCTTTGATCAGCCTCTCGATGTTGCGTCCCATGCGCCAGGCAAAGCCGCTCACCACGCTTTTATCGGCTTGATGGCTCCAGTCGTTCTCCGTGAAATGGGTGTACTCGTGGATGAAGGTTTCCAGGAATTCATAGAAAAACTCGGCCGACTGCGAGTCGTCTCCCTTAAGGATTGACTTCCATTTCGAGAGCAGGGGGCGGTTGTTTCGCAGATTCCAGGAAATCGTCTTTCCCTGGAAACTAGCCTTTTCATCGTCATCGTGCTCATGGAGGCGTATGGTCCAGCCGCCTTTTTCGCCGAGCGCCTCCAGCAATTTGAAGTTCAAGTCTCGAAAGCCGCTTAAGCTTCTCGAGGCCGAGATCTCCTTGTCCGTGTATTCCTTCGATCGGGAGCGTGAAAAGCCGCTCAGCGCATCCAAGCTCAGTTTAACGCCGGCCATCGCCAATGTCCTTTGCAGGGAGGGGGCGAGCGCAGGATTCGTCAGGGCTTCGCGGTCCAGGATCTTGCGGCGCATGGCCCAGGGCGAGAGACGCTCGCCGCCGACCTCGACTTCGGTCAGCGCCATCAGGCGGCCCAGGGCTAAAGCGTCCTGAGCGTATCGCGTCCAGTCGATCTGGCGCCAATGACCGGCGTTGAGCGCGGAGGCGTCTTCCGTGGTTTTCGCATCGGTGAAATAGTTGCGGTTGTAATACATGTCCTCCGGCAAAACAGGCAGCGGCAGACCCTCTTTGACGTACAGAGTGACGGCCAGCTTGGTCCCAAGCGCCAGCACCGCTTTCTGCAGATCGCCCATCACGGAATTCTTATTCGCCAAGCCGAAGCGGCTGCGCACCGGGGGCAGCCCCCGCGGCAGCTCCAGGCTCCAGCCCTTGAGCTTCCAGAGGGACCTCACCCATTCGGGCAAAAGCGCCGTCATCTCGACGTAGAGTTGGGGGTCGCTCAGGCTCAGGCTGTCTTGGACGACGCGGGCCAGGCGAGAAGCCGTCTCCAGCACTCGCAGGCTGCCGAGTTCTCCCAGAGACAGCGACTCCAGTTCGCCGACGGCTTCGTTGGCCCGGTCTCCCTGGTAAAGGATGTCCGCGTCGCGCACCAGGCTCGCGTTTTCGAATACGGCCTGAGACACGAAGGCGGCCTCCAATTCCACGGGAATTCTCTGCTCGCGGTCGCGCCGTTTGACCCGCTCGATCGTCGTCCCGCGCCGCGTCGAGGCGGTTTCCTTGAAGCTCTCGACCCAGAGCTTGCCCTCTCGCCGCACGACCGTGATCTCGTAAGCCTTGCCGCGGCCTTCGGAAGTCTTGATTCGGACCTCGTCGAAATCGCCGAAAATCGTATAGAAGCCTTGGCCGAAGCGTCCCGCGTCCAAGCCGGCCACGCGATCGCTCGCATCCAAGGGAAATAAATAGTTGACCAGCTTGTGCAGGCTCATGCCCACCGGGTCTTGGACGCGCACCACCCACTGAGAGCCTCGCGTGAAGCTGTCCACCTCGATCTTACCCTCGCCGCGCTTAAGCGCGCCCTCCCGCCATGATCTTCTGAGAGCGTCGCGAGAGTTCTGGATCAGCTCGCGCACCCAAACCAGGGAGTCCTGGTCTTCCTGTCCCATGATGGTGGAGGCGATCTCGTCGTCGACGTTCGAGCTCGAATAGCTTCCGAGGCTATCGAGCACGTCCTTGTAGCGGCCGAGGTCGATTTCGGGATCGCCCAAATGCCGCGTCCGTTGACGACGCGCGATCGTCAACAGGGCCAGGGGGAAGTGTCCCGCCGTTTCAAGGACTTTCGCCGCGGGGCCGTTCTCGGGCGCCCGCTCCTTGAGCAGTTCCGCCCTCGGCGAGCGCAGGTAGTACAGAGTGCCGCGCAAATGACCGGGGGCTTGCTTGGGGTCATGTTCCGGGCGCAGGAAATCATATCCGCGGACCGATGTCCCTGCGGTTTTATCGATGTGATGCGCGCTGTCTAGTTGAACGAGCAGCTCCTTGGCGCGCGTCCAGTCCGCCTTGACGATGTCCAGCCAGCGGTTCACCCAGCGATCATAATCCCCATCCACCCGGGTCAGTCCCCGGGCCTCGCGGATGAACCGGGAGATTTCCTCCAGCTGGTCCCAGGGCGTCTTGGCGGCGAGATCGGCGAAGCCGCGGATGGTCCGCGGCGTCAGGCCGTCGAGTTCCCGATCCTCCAGGAAGGGGAAAAGCGCGTGGAGCTCGGCCCAATGGCCGGGCAGTTTTTTCGACAAATGTCTGAAATACCTCTCACCCCAGGGACGCTCGGCGTCGGTAAAATCATAGCGATGCCGGGAGGCGAAGTTCCGGACCGTTTGATTTTCGATGTTCGAGAACTCGATGTCTTGGGCCTTGTCGATCGTGATTCGATGCAGTTTCTTGTCCTCGCCGGTATAGAACAAGCCATGGGTCGTGGAGGTGAGGTCCTTGAACATCGACGATAAGCTGCCGCCCGCGACCGGTTTTCCGTCGATGTGGAGGAAACGGACCGGTATTTTCTCATCGGTGAGCTCCAAATGGACGATTTTTCCGTTGTGTTCCAGCGCCCGCTCCACGAATTTTCCTTGGGAGATCGGGGTATTCTCCAGCATGAGATTGCTGGAATGGTCGGCATTGAGCGTGGAGTATGCGACTTGATCGCCGATCCAGAAAACATTTCTAAAAAAACGTATGGCCCAATTGAAGACTCTCCCATCCGCGACGAGAAATCGACGATCGCCGGCGGTGGCCTCAAAATGCCAGTGCCCGCCCGAGACGATGATCTCCTCTCCGTTTATGATTTGACGCATTCTGCCGGACGTGTCGGTCCAGATCCTCTTTCCATTGCGATGCACCGAGATTTTCCCCCGGGTCCTGGTCATGTAGATCAAGTCCCCTTCGATCGTGTTCACCGGCCCGATGAAATCGAAGGCGGGACTGCTCGGTTTTCCGTTGATGAAGAGACGCCAAAGCTCGTCCTTGTCTTGCGCCGCCCAGGCGGCCTGGCCTTTATACTCGACGATCTGGGGACTGAATTCCGCGATACGGCCTTGCCAGATTTTCTTTCCGTCCAGGTAAAAAGCCTTGGATTCGTCCAGCCCCGAACGCAAAACCAACAGCCAATGCGCGCCGATTTTTTTAAGGAGAGGCCAAGCCTTATCACCCTTGGGAACGCTCTTTGACAATCGGCCATCGACGTAAACATCCACGGCGTTCTTGCGGCTGCGTACAAACGCGGGCTTGCCCGCGATCTCGATGAGCGGGGGAGGGCGGATGGAAGTCAGCTCAGCGTCGCGCCACCGCTCCTGTCCGTTGACGAGAAGGATCCATCGGTTCGTTTCCTCCGGGCCTTCAATCCGGCCCGTCATCAGCGCCCAGCCTTCGGCGACCTGAACCGGCGCGGCGGCTTCGAGATAACCGCTGCCGGTCCACACCGCTTTTCCGTCGATATAAAGCGTGAGCCTATCGCCCTTGAGCGTGGTGAACGCCGGCTTGCCGTCGATCGAGACTTGCTCTGAGATCTGATCGAAGGTCTCATCAATATAGGGCCGATCGGATATCGAGCTCAGCCAGGCGCTCCAGTCCAGCCGCGGGGCGTGCCGGCCCAGGAACTCGGCGTAGCGGCCCAGGGCATCGGTTTTGGCCGACAAAGCCGCCGCCCGCGCTTTGTGGGGCTGCCTCGCAATCCAGTCGACCAGATAGGTCCGAACCAGGGATTTGGCCGCGTCCTTCAGGGACTGATGCCAGGGGCTTGCCTTCAGGGCCGCGTCCACGGCTTTTTCTTCGGGGCTCAGATCAGGCTTAACGGGCGATGACGGCTTTTCTTCTCGAGGGCCGTCGAGCGGGAACGTGCCTTTGGAAGGCTCGCGCTCGCCGTAGCCTATGGAGTAATTCAGCAGAAGATTCAGGAGCAGCGGGTAATCCTTGTGACGTCCGTAAAATTTTTCATTGAAGATCAGATTCCGGCCGTAGCTGAGATAAACATCGTCGGTGCCGAGCTTCATCGCGTACGCCCGATACTGTTCGCCTTGAAACTCGTTGAGCCTCTTGAGGCCCGGCACCCGCTCCAAGCGCTCCGACATGAAGCGGGCGAAGTTCTCGCCCATCTTCTCGGATTCGGGGTGATAGCGCGGGTTCTCCAGATAGCCGCCGATGGCCGCCAAGGCGTTTAATAGCCCGAGGTTTTTCTCGAGATCGCCCATGATAATTTTTTCCATTAGGGCTTTGAGGCCGATCCAAAGCTCCGGTGTCACCGCCATCCGGTTGCGCGATTCAGGCAGCCAGGACGCGTGGGGCAGCTCCAAAAGCACCGCCTCCGGCAGGTTCAGGCCCGAGACTTGGAAGCGCTCGACCTTGACCCCGGCGATTCGCAGCGTCACCTCCATCGTGTTGAGTCCGCGCCGCCGGCCGTTCGCGGGTCCCCGGTAGGCCAGGCGCGTCTGCGAGCGCGCCTGGTCCTCGCCGATCTCGAACGCCTGTTTCGAATTGCCCCCCTGCCGGGGCAGAAGAAATTTCTCAAGCACGGTCTCGGCGCTCATGCCCAGGCCGTGATCGCGCACCTCCCATCCGTTGTCGTCGATGCCGATCTCCACCGAGCCCTTGATCTCATGGGCAAGCCGCCGGCCCTCGATGTCTTTCCAGCCGCCGAGATCGTTGATCGTCTGGCCGTTGACGTTAATGCGCATGCGGGTGTTTTCGCCGAGCATGTCGGCGAGTTTGGCCTTGAGCCCCTCCTGGCGCTTGGAATCGAGTCCTTTCTCCTTGTTCACGCGCACGCGGGTCCCCGCGTCGAAGGAGGGATCGTTTCGGGAACCCAAACGCGTCTTGATTCGCATGCCGATGAGCGCGGGGTCGGGCTCGCCCGTGATCGAGGACTGGACGCTCAGCGTCCGGCCTTTTCGGCTTGCGGTCTCCACCTCGATGAGGTCGCCCGGCCTCTCAAGTTCCTGCAGGGACTGAAACGCTCCCACTCCGAAGCGGCCCGTCGCGGCCGTGATCCCTTCCTTGCGGAGCGAGGTGTCGATTCCGTTGACGGCGATCTCGACGATCGCATCGTCTTTCTCGCCCGCTTGATTGAGAATGGCCGTGTCAAGCCGGGCCGGCGGCAAGGATTCGCCGCGCCTCAACTCGATCATGTCCCGGGCCAGAGCCTTCTCGCTGGAAAACCATTCGGCGTAGCGCTCGCGGTATTTTCGGGCTTGCTCGGCGGGAAGATTGTTGATCGCGCGCAGAAAGCTCACCAGCTTCGCGAGCCGGACGCTTTCGACGGGAGGGGCCAGGCCCATGGGCGGCTTCGCCCTGGAACGTCCGGAGCCCTCCGCCGCGGACGTTGGCCCAGCGTCCGTGAGTTCGGGCGCTCTCTCATCCCAGGACTTGGCGCCGGCCAGGATGGCCTGAATGCCCGACATGTTCACGGCCTCCAGATGCGCTTGGAGGGCGGGGGCATCCAGACCCGGGATTTCTTTCAGCTCCCGTGCGACGGCTGATTGAATCTTTTCGGCGATCGGAACGGCCGATGCGTGCGGCGCGATGGCCCCGGGAAGGACTCCGGATTGATTCATCACGTGAATCAAGGCCAAGCGGACCTGCCGGGAGTTTAGGTCAAGGCCAAGATGACCGGAAATCTCTCGGGTCTGCTGGGTTGAGAGGCCGTGAAAGAGCTGGCCCCAAGCTCCGGCCGCAGGCGCGACCCGGACCTGTGCCTGGAGCGAGGGAAGCAGGCACTCGAAATGCGGGCACAGAAGGGCGACGCTGAGGCCCAAACGCAGGGCGCCGCCCAAGCGACGAGGCAGGGTGCTTGTCATTCCTCATAAGGGTAGTCTCTGAGACATGCGGTCGCCTGGGTCCATCGACCATAGCGTCGTGGGTCGTTGAGGCCGAGAGACCTAGGTCCTTCGCCAACGCTATCGAGCCCCGGCGCGGCGGCTATCCAGGCCCATCTTGAGCATATTCTCGAAATAATTCGCCTTCCTGAGAAGGCGAGCCCGTTGCGACGAATCGGGACCGCCCTCGGCGGCCGCGGCGCGCAGCTTGGCGGCTTTAAGCGCGTAGTCGCGTTGAAAAGCGTCCCAAAACTCCTCCGGCCACCGAGAGGGGTTTCCTCGTCTATGGAAATGATCCATGAGAGCGTTGATCTCCGCGATTCGTTCCTCCAATGGCCGGCCGTCTGGACTTGCGAGAGCGAGCAGGACCTTTTGGGCGTTGCGATCGGCATCAATTTCCAGCGACGTCCGTTCGTCTCGGGATCGCGCATGCTGGATCAACAGGTTTTGGGCCGTCATGACGGCGGATGGTTTCCCGAGGCGCTCATTGATTTGCGCCCAACGTTCAAGTCCTTCTCGCGACAATTGGGGCCATAGCCGACGGTATTCGTCGAGGCGTTCAGCGGCCGCCGAAGTTTCCGCCTTGAGAGCCGCCGCTCCCCGGTCGATCCCTTCCAGGCGCGAGGCGGCCGCCGCCGCGCGCGGCGCGGCCGCGGCCAAGCGTCTTACGAGAAGCCCTTGTTCCATCTGCAGGTCGCCCAGCTCCTGCCAGGTGACGGCGGCTCCTTGGCGGTACGTGATTTCTATGTTCTTGAGCCACTCGTCGAAATCGGCGAGCAGGGAAATGTAGCCGTCGACTTCATTGATGTCCCCGTCCGCGTCGGGCCGGGCCAGGAGGCCGTGCACGTACAGGTTTTGTCGGAAAAAAGCCTCGTATTCGTCTTCGAGCGCGAGGACTCCGGGGATGTCGCCGTCCGCGCGATTTTTTTCTATTGGATGGGTCAGCTCCTGGTGAAAATGAACGAGTTCGTGGAATAAGACGGTTTCGATGCTTTGCACAAAGCTCTTGAGCATGGATGCGTTGTTCAAGAGAAATTCGAGCGCTCCCGAATCGGTCGATAGGGCTCGATCGGCGATCTGGCGTTCGTTTTCCGGCAGCCGGGCAAGCAGGGACTCCTTGACATAGGAAAGGTTGATCACAAGCTGCTGTCCGGGAGGAGCGTAAAAGGCTCCGGCGCCTTTGCGCAGGCGCAGGACACGCACCGTCGGCATGCGCACATCTGCGCTCCCGTCTTTAAGGTCGTCCAAGAGACGCCGACCCTCGGGAGTGCGCAGAAAGCGCATGATGATCAACTCGGAGATTCGGGCGCTCAGTTTATTTTCGAGGGCCGCGTCGGGCGCGGACATATCGACCCCAGAGGCGCCATCGACGCGATTCAATTGGCGCCGGTACAAGCTGACGAGCCGGCGCAGCAGAGTCGCGCGCTCCCTTTGAGGGGAGGCCTTGAGGACTTCCCCGGGCAGGATGTCGCGATTGTTTTCCAGCAAGGCGGCTGCCGTTTGCTTGGAACCGCCGGGACGGGCTTCGCGATAGAGTTGAAGCAGGACGTCCGGGGCTCGGGCCCTGCTGTACGAGTTCTTGATCGAGCGCGCGTCGGCGTTGGTGAGAGCTCGCCCGGTTCCCGGTTCGAGCAGGCGCGTTCCCGATTCGTCGAATCGGAAGCCCTGAACGAGGAGGCCATCGACGAAATCGCCTTGAAGGCGGCGGGCGTCGAAAAGCCGGTCGCCCTGCGCGCGGGCCTCCTCATCGGAGGAGGGCGCGGCGGGGCCGGGCGCGGGGCCGGGAGCGGCGGGCTGCGCCGGGGCCCTGGGAGCCGCGGCGGCGGAAGGCGTCGGCGTTCGGGGCGCGGGGGAAACGGGAGTCAGGGGACCGAGCGCCGCAACCGGCACGGCGAGCGCGGCCGCCGGAGCCGGGTTAAGAGGGAAAACGCTCGGCGTTTGGAGCTCCAGGGATGTCTTAAGACGGATTTGGGAGCGTCCCGACGCGGCGTGGGCCGCGCTCGCCAAGGCGAGGGCGGCGATCAATGTCCGTGTGAGGGACGATTGGAGGCTTCGAGCGCTCATTACAGGCCCAGCAGTCGGCGCAAAAAACCGGGAGTCGAAGACGATTCGGCGGTCTCCGGCTCCAGCGCCTTGAAGGCGTCGATCAAAGCCTGATCGCCGAGAACCGACGCTTGCATCGATCCCCAGGCGATGACAACGCCGCGTTGACGCGCGTCTTGTTCCACGCGCGCCGTCGCCAGATTTTCCTCGCAGTGGCTGCGAAGCGTCGCGCGGACATTAGCGGCGGAGCTTTCGAAATCTTGTGCGAGCTTCAACAGGTTTTTCTTCTCGGGACCGTTCTTTAAGCCGCGGGCCAAGGCGCCCAGCTCCCGCGCCTGTTCCGGATAATCCCGAAGAAGCGAGATCCAGAGTTCCTTTTTCCAGGGAGTATTGGATTTGTTGGCCCGGCCGGCCAGTTTATTGATCCAATCGATCCGTTCATTGAGGGTCAAACCGTCGGCGGCGGCCAGGCGGATCAGCGCGCGGTCGCTCGATTGCGAAGCCTTGGTTTTCCAGGCCGCGGCCTCGCCGGGGTTTAGGGTCAATTCGGACAGGCGGTCCTGCGCGCTGACCACCTCCCCCCAACGGCCTTTGTCCGCGTTGAGCTCGGCCCAACGCTCAAGCCCCGTGCGGGCCAGCTCCGGCCAGAGGCGACGGTACTCGGCCATCAGAGCCTCCACCGCCTTTTTTTCCGCCGCGATGGCCTCGGTCCCGCGCTGATCTATGGCCAGCCTCCGCGCGCCCGCCTCCGACAGGCGGCCTTGCGACGAGGAGAGCCGTCGCGTCTTCCGGCCGGAGTCATTCTGCAGATTTTCAAGCTCCTGCATCGTTGCGTAGGTGTTGAGATGGGTCGTGAGGTACATGCCGTCGATCATCATTTTCCAGGATTCAAAATCGTTGATCAGCTGGAGGTAATCGACGAGACGGTCGATATCGAGAGAGGCAGAGCGGTTTTGGAGAAGGCTGTGGACGTAGAGGCTTTGCCGAAAATACGCTTCGTATTCGATGTCGACGGTCAACACGAATGGGACTTCGTTTTTCAGCACGGATTTCAGCATCGAGCGTTCGAGGTCTTGGCGGAAATGGATCAGTTCGTGGAACAAGGTGACTTCGATCGCCGAGACAAGCCGCGCGGCGTGGGCGGGGCTTCGCGAGAAGTACTCGAGAGCGTCCGTCTCGTTCGATAGAATGCGGACAACCTCGGGTGCCTCCTCCTTGGTCAGGCGCGGGAGCAGGACGTCCCTCAGATACTCGAGGTTGACGACGAGCTGGCGTCCGTGGGAGGTGTAAAAAGCGCTCGAGTTGGGAATTTTGAGGACGCGGAAGGTGGGCAGACGCAGGACGCCCGCCTCATCGCGAAGCTGATCCAGCAGGCGTTGTCCCTCGGGATCTTTTTTGAAGCGTTCGATGGTCGCCTGGGCGATCAGCGCGCCAAGCTGCTCCTCGGCGGCGGCGTTGGGGGGGGAAACCGTTTCGGCCACCTCCAGAGCGTCCTTGCCGATCCAGCGCCGGTACAGGCTGGACAATCGCCGCAGGATTCGCGAGCGCTGGACGTCCGGTCCGGCCTTGGCTCCCGTCAGGACTTCGCGGGGCAGCGCGTCTTTGTTGACGGCGAGCAGTCTGGTTTTCTTCTCCGGAGAGGGGTCCTGCGCCAAACGCAGCAAGGCCGTCCGGTTGCGGGACTCAAGAAACGTATTCTGGAGAGACCTCATTTGCTCGTTCGTCATGGGGAGGCCGGTCTGCGGCGCGAGCAGGGAGTGGCCGGCCTCTCGAAATCCACCGACCAACAGGGAAAGACGGTCGTCGTTATGAAGCCGGCGCGAGTCGAACAAAGCGTCTGCCGCGGCTGCCTGTTCCTCGTCCGAACGGCTCTTGTTTTCGCCGAGCGCGGGTAAAATCGCTTCCTTGGCGGCCGTGAACGCCCGCGGGGCGATAGCCGCGGCGGCCGGCCGGATTTGGGGCGCCGCGAAAGGGAGGCTCGCAGACAGCGGGAGTACCCGGGCGGGCAGGGGAGCCAAGGATATTCCCGGCGTCAGCGAGGGGACGATCGCCACGTTGGCGGGCGCGGCTTTGGCCCGGACTTGCGTCGCCGCCGACGGCGCGAGCGGGCAAAACAGCAACAACGTCGCCAGGACGAATCGGGACATAGGGGTTTCTCCTGGACTCCATTATACCCCCGGACCTGGCGCCGCGCCAGGCCCCGGCGATTTCGTAGAATAGGGCCGATGGCCACTCTCGTTCTCAACGCCTGCGAAACCTTGACCATGATCGGTCCTTACGACGGCCCCCGCGCGGGCATGGGCAAGGCCGCCCTCGGGCTTGTGCGCGACGGCGCTGTTCTCGTCGACGAGGGAAAAATACTCGAGTCCGGCCCTCGGGCCAAGGTTTTGGCGCATCCCAAGGCCAAAGGCGCCGACGTCTTGAGCGCCGAGGGCCGCGTGGTCCTGCCGGGTTTCGTCGACGCTCACACGCACCCCGTGTTCGCGGCGCCGCGCCTGGCCGATTTCGAGGCGCGCCTCTCGGGGCTCGGCTACGCCGAAATCGCCCGGCGCGGCGGGGGAATACTCTCCACGGTCAACGGCGTGCGCGGGGCCGCGGAGGCCGATCTGGCCGCGGGGCTTCGGCGTCGCGCGCTGGATTTTATCGCCGCGGGCACGACCGTCATCGAGGCCAAATCCGGCTACGGTTTGGATCTCGACAACGAGCTCAAGCTGCTGCGCGCCATTCGCACCGTCGCCGCCCACGGGCCGCTGGAGATCGTGCCGACGTTTCTGGGCGCCCACGCCGTGCCGCCCGAGCTCAAAGACAACAAGGATGAGTTCGTCGCGCGCGTGTGCGCCGACATGATCCCGCGCGTGGCCGCCGAGAAGCTGGCGGTGTTCGTCGATCTGTTCTGCGAAGGGGGCTACTTCGACGTGGCCGATCTCGAGGCCATCGCCGAGGCCGGCGCGCGAGCCGGGCTGAAGCTGAAAGTCCATAGCGAGCAGCTCTCGCGCTTGGGCAGCATGGCCGCGGCCATCCGCCGCGGCGCTGTCACGGTCGACCATCTCGACTGCGTCGAGGACGGGGACTTGCCCGCCTTGGCGGCCAGCAAAACCGTCGCCTGCCTCGTTCCCGGCTCGAATTACTTTCTGGGAAAGCCCTATCCGCCCGGACGCCGGCTGCTCGACAGCGGCGCGGCGGTGGCTCTGGCCACCGATTACAACCCGGGAACGTGCCCCTGCTGGGATATGCGCATGATCATCTCCATCGCCTGCACGCAGATGAAAATGACCCCGGCCGAGGCCTTGGTCGCCGCGACCATCAACGGCGCTCACGCGGCGGGCCTGGGCCGGACGCATGGCTCGCTTGAGGCGGGAAAAGTCGCCGACCTGGTCTGCTTCGACGCCGAGGATCATCGGGAGTTGGCGTATTGGTTCGGCGCGCCCCTGGTGCGCTGGGTCATGAAGGCCGGCAAGGTCGTCTATCAAGCGGCATGAAAATCCTTCTCTTCGACGTGGACGGGACCTTGATTCGCGCCGGAGGCGCCGGGCGCAAGGCGCTCAATAAGGCCGCGCAGCGCCTGTACGGCAAGGACCACGCCTGCTCGGAGCTGTCCTTGGCCGGCCGCACCGACTTGTACAATTTCGGCCAGGCCTATCGCGCCGCCACCGGCCGCAAGCCCACGCGCGCCGCCGTCGAGAGGCTTCACCGGGAGTACCTCGCGCATCTGCCCTATTACGTGCGCGCCGCGCTGCGCAACGGCTCCTACCATGTGCCGGGGGGTCTTAAAAGGCTGCTCAAGCGCTTGAGCCGGGATCGGCGCGTTCTTCTCGGCTTGGGCACGGGAAACATGGAGCGGGGGGCGCGCATCAAGCTCGAGCCCTCGGGCTTCAACGCCTATTTCCTCTTCGGGGGATTCGGTTCGGACTCGTTTCACCGGCCGACCTTGCTGAGAAAGGCCGTCGCGCGGGCCAAAAAATTTGTTTCGGAGCCCGTTTCGCCCGGCGACGTGTACGTCATCGGCGACACGCCTCTCGACGTGGCCGCCGGCAAAAAAGCGGGCTACAAGACCGTGGCCGTGGGGACGGGATTTTCGCCCTGGGCCGAGCTCGTCGACGCCAAGCCGGATCACCTGGCGCGCGACTACAAGGACATCAACACATGGCTGAATTGGTTCGAGTTGAGCTGACCGACGCGGCGAGCGCGCAGCGCCTGGCGGCGAGCGCGCAAAGCGCCCAGGCCAAGGCGGCCTTGTCCACCTACGTTCGCGCGCGCATTCTGTCCGCGGCGGCGGCCGCCGTCGAGAAGGAGGCGGAGGCGTTCGCTCGCCTGATCGTCGAGGAAGTCAAGAAGCCGATCAAGGAGGCGCGCCGCGAGGTGGCCAGGGCCGTCTTCTGCCTGGGCTGGGCCGCCGAGGAGTGCCGCCGCATTTCCGGGGAGCTGCTGCCTTTGGACCTGGACGCCAATTCCGAGGGGCGCTTCGCGCTGGTCAAGCGCGTGCCTCGCGGTCCGGCGCTGTTTATCACCCCCTTCAACTTTCCCTTGAACTTGGTCGTCCATAAGGTCGCGCCCGCGATCGCCGTGGGCCTGCCCTTCGTCCTCAAGCCCGATCCTCGCGCCAAGAAAACGGCGGCCAAGCTGCTCCAAATTCTTCTCGACGCGGGCTGGCCCGCGCCGGCCGCCATTCTGGCCGACGGGCCGATTCCGGCCATCGAGGCCGCCGCGTCCGACGAGGCCTTCAAGATCATTTCCTTTACCGGGTCCTCGCGGGTGGGCTGGCGCTTGAAAACCTTGGCGCCCAAGGCGCACGTCGTTCTGGAGCTGGGGGGAAACGCGGGGGTGTTTATCGCCGCCGACGCCGATCTGGCCTGGGCCGCGGCGCGCTGCGCCTGGGGCGCTTATTATTATTCGGGCCAGGTGTGCATTTCCGTCCAGCGTATTTTCGTGGAAAAAAGCGTTCACGAGGAGTTTCGCCGCCTGCTCGTGGCCAACATCAAGGAGCTCAAGATCGGCGATCCCGGCGTGGAAACGACCGACATCGGGCCGATGATCGACGAGGCCTCGGCCGTTCGCGTCGAGCAATGGCTCAAGGAGGCCGTCGGGCGAGGGGGAAACTTGTGGGCGGGGGGCCCCCGCCAAGGTTTGGTCGTTCCGCCGGCTCTCGTCGAGGGAGCGCCGGCCGACTGCAAGGTGTGCTGCGAGGAAGTGTTCGGCCCGGTCGCCGTTTTGGAGGCCGTGGATTCCCCTCAAAAAGCCTTGGACCGTCTGGCCGACACGAAATACGGACTCCAGGCCGGCATTTTCACCAACAACCTCCGTTTCGCCCATGAGGCCTTTGACCGCCTCTCGGTGGGCGGGCTGATCATCAACGACATCCCGTCCTATCGTTCCGACGCCATGCCCTATGGCGGCGTCAAGGAATCGGGACAGGGCCGCGAGGGCGTGCGCTACGCGATCTCGGAGTTCACCGATCTGCGGACCATGGTCGTCAAACCGTAGGAGAAAACAATGAAACAAGTCGAATGCGTCCCCAATTTTTCGGAAGGCCGGGACAAGGCCAAGGTGCAAATGGTCGTCGACGCGGCCAAGTCCGCGGGCGTGACCATCCTCGACGTCGAGATCGACGCGGACCATCACCGCTGCGTGCTGTCCTTCGTGGGCGAGCCGGACCCCTGCGTGGAGGCGTGTTTTCGCGTGGCTCAAAAGTCGGCCGAGCTCATCGATCTCAACGCGCACAAAGGCGAGCATCCCCGCATGGGCGCCGTCGACGTCATCCCGTTCATTCCGGTCAAGGGCGTGAGCATCGAGGACTGCGCCCGCCTGGCCGAAAAGCTAGGAGAACGCATCGGCCGCGAGCTCAATATCCCTGTTTACCTCTATGACTGCGCCGCCCGCCGTCCCGAGCGCAAGGACCTGGCCAGCGTGCGCAAGGGCCAATTCGAGGGCTTGAGGGACTTGATCGGCAAAGACGAGTCGCGCGCCCCCGATTTCGGCCCGAACCGGATTCATCCCACGGCGGGAGCCGTCGCCGTCGGCGCGCGCCGGCAAATCGTCAATTTCAACCTCAACCTCGACACCCACGACATGGCGGCGGGCAAGGACATCGCCAAGCGCCTGCGCGCCTCGGGCGGCGGCCTGCCGGCGGTGCGCGCCAAGGAGATCGACTTGGCGGCGCGCGGCCAGGCGCAGATCTCGACCGTGCTGACCGACTATAAGAAGACCTCCATGAAGACGGTGTTCGACGAGGCCCTTCGGCTGTCCTCGGAACACGGCGCCAAGATCAAGGGCACGGAAATCGTGGGACTGCTCCCCCGGGAAGCCCTGCTGGACTTCGCCTTCGAGACGCTGGAACTGGAGAACTTCAACGCCGACGTTCAGATTCTGGAAAATCGTCTGGAGGCCGTGGGCGCGGCCTCGGGAGGAGGGGACTGGAGGACGGCCGGCCGCGTCGTGGCCGAAGCTTTGTCCAACACCGAAGCCACGCCCGGCGGCGGCTCGGCCGCGGCGATCACCGGCGCCATGGGCTGCGGCCTGGGGCAAATGGCGATCGGCATCACTCTGAAATCCAAGAAGCTCGAGGAGGCCAACCGTCCGGCGCTGACGAAGGCGCACGCGGCCTTGGGAGAGCTGCGCGCGCAATTCGACCGTCTTTCGCGCGAGGACGCCGCCGCCTTCGACCGCTTCATGTCGGCCATGTCTTTGCCCAAAGACGACGCCTCGCGGCCGGCCAAAATGCAGGAGGCGCTCAAGCATGCCGCCGAGGTGCCCCTCAAGACCGCGCAGGCGTCGGCTCAAGCCTTGAGCGCGGCCAAACAAGCGGCGCCGATGGCGGGCGCGGCCGTGGCCTCGGACATACATTGCGCGATGCATTTGCTCAAAGCCGCGGCCCAATGCGCGGCCGAAAACGTTCGCATCAATCTCGGCGGAATCAAGGACGCGGACCAAGCCCGGGCCTTGAGCGCGAGCCTGGACTCGGCTCTGGTCGCCTGCCGCTGATCCCTGGGTCTTGCGATAGGCTCCGTTTCTGATTACCCTCATGGGCATGGGTTTTCTGCCTATCGTCGTCGGGGCGCTGCTTTTGGGGCCAAGCCGGGCGGCGGCCGCAGGCACGCTCGCGGAGGTGTTCCATTCGACCCGGACCGTCTGGACCGCCTCGGGCGGGGACCCCGCCGTCCACGATGTCCGCGAGGGGCTGCCCGGCACGCTGTTTTCTTGCGACTACACCGCGGTGTCCGGCCGCTGCACCTGGGACGCGCCCGCGTCGATCGATTTGACCCTCTCTTCGACGACCGATGTGTGGATCCATGTCGAAAACGCCGAAGCCATCGGAGCTTTCACCCTGTATTTTCGCAGTGGCGGGGGTTGGTACCGCGCGAATCAATCGGAGCCGGCCTTTGGAAACGGGTGGAATCGATTCGTGGTTCAAGTGCCGGGTTTGGGCGTCGAGGGATCGCCGACAAGCCTGGCCGCCATCGATTTAATCCGGGTGAGCCCGTGGAAAGCGGCCGGGGGTTCGGGGCGCGCCCATCTTTTCGTCACCGTGGGAATCATGCCCTCCAGTTGGGGCGTGGGGAAGTCCGATCTCGCGGATGTTTTCAGTTCCACTTCAACCTTCTGGCGCCCGACTTCTCCCGCGGAAACAGCAAAAGCGGGAACCTTAGCCAAAGGCCCGGGCTGGACGTTCTCCTGCGATTTTTCCCGGCTTGACCCGATTCCGGTCGCCGAGGGGCTGCCTTCCGGACAATGCCTATGGACGGCGGGCGGTTTAGCACTGTCCTTGTCGCCCTCCGGCTCGATTTCGGGATGGGTTTTCGTCGAAAATGCCGCGGCTGTGAGGTTCATCCGGCTGAACCTGAGAAGCGGTCTCGGTTATTACTCATGGACCAACCTGAATGTGTACGAGGGCTGGAACCGGCTCGAGTTGAATATGCGCGATGCCTGGGCGTCCAGCGGCGTGTCCGGCTGGAACGGCATCGACCTGGTTGGGGTTGTCGTGACCAGACTCAAGGGGGAGAGGGTCTCCGTCGCTTTCGCCGATATGGCCCAAAATTCTTCGCCCGTCTCCTTTCCAACCACCTTCGCGTGGCCCGAGCGTGATACGGGTCTGACTCGCCTCGTCAAGAGAGACGCCGCGGGGCGGCTGATAGAAAACCGGGCGATTCTCGACGAGGCTCCGTTCTTTTTGGGGAACAGGGTGGATTCCGTGGTCGACCAAATCGCGCAGGCCGGCTTCAACGTCTACATTCCCGTCATCTGGCACGGTCGCGGGGCCATCTACGCATCGACGACCGTCGTTCTCGACGCGCGGTACGCGTCGCAATTCCAGGGTTCGGCCGATCCGTTCGCCGAGCTGATTCAGAAGGCCCACTCTCGCGGCGTTCAGGTCCAGCCTTGGTTTACCGTCGCGCTGCGCGAGACGAACAGCTTCCCGGAATTCGCGCCCGCGGGAACCCCCAACGGGGCTTATGATTTGCAGGATCCGGCGTTTCGCGATTTCATCGTCGACAAGGTCATTTTGGACGTCGCGCGGCGCTACGACGTCGACGGCATCAACTTGGATTACATTCGCACGATCGGGACCTCGTTTACCGACGTCGCCCGCGCCCGATATTTGCAAAAATACGGGGTCGGCATCGACGAGCTCTCCAACCCCTATTCATCTCCGGCGGTGACCCAGAGGTTTCTGGAATGGCAGGACGCGGCGGTGACCGACGTGGTGTCGAGGATCAGCGCGTGGATCAAGGCGAACAAGCCATGGCTCGTGCTCTCGATTTCCGGGCATCCGCTTCCGTCGCCGCAATTGAGCAGCCAGGGGCGCAACGAACGGAACTGGGTCGCTTCGGATAGTGTCGACCTGATCTACGGCATGGACTACGATCAAAGACCGAACATCAGCGTGATGAGCTTCATTCGCGAGACGTCCCCGCATCCCGAGCGGTTTCCGAAGCTTCTTGGAAACTACAACTGGGTCCCCAATGGGACGGGCGGCGTGGCGGTGACGCCGCGGCCGGGATCCTTCCTAGCCCAGCAAGTGGAGTATTTCCTGCGCAAGTTTCCCGGACGGGGCATCGGGGTCTACATTTACAGCCAGCTCCACAACAATCCCGACCAAATCAACGCGCTTCGCGCCGGACCGTTTAAAGAGACCGCGATTCCCGATTCCAACGGCCGCAGCCGGCCGGATTCGTCGTCTCCCTCGAATCCAAAAAGTCTGCGGCAGACCCCCTAAGGTCTAAGCCGCGGCGGCGCCGACCTTGGCCTGCAGCCGGTCCTTGAGGGCCTCGAGCTGGCGGAGCATTTCCGGAGGCAGCCTCGCGCCGAACTGGTTGAAGAACACACTGACATCGACGAGTTCATTGCGCCAGTCCTCGGGCCGCACCTCCAAGAGCTTCTCCATGACTCCGGAGGGAAGGTCGAGGCCGGCGAGGTCGAGGGCGTCCGGCGTGGGCGTGTAGCCGATGGCCGTTTTCACCGCCTTGCCTTCGCCTCGGGTGCGCGCGAGAATCCATTCCAAAACGCGCAGGTTCTCCCCGTAGCCCGGCCACAGGAACTTGCCGTCTGAGCCCTTGCGGAACCAATTGACGTGGAATATCTTGGGAGGCTTGGGGATATGCGCGCCGATGTCGAGCCAGTGCCCGAAGTAATCGGCCATGTTGTAGCCGCAGAAAGGAAGCATGGCCATGGGGTCGCGGCGCACTTCGCCCACGGCTCCAACTTGCGCGGCCGTGCGCTCAGAGGCCACGGTCGCTCCCACGTAGACGCCGTGGTTCCAATCGAAGGACTCGAACGCCAGGGGAGCCAGGCGCTCGCGTCGTCCCCCGAATATGACGGCCGAGATCGGCACGCCCTGAGGGTCCTGCCATTTGGGGGAGATCGACGGGCACTGGGCGGCGGGCACGGTGAAGCGGCTGTTGGGGTGCGCGCCGATGAGCGGTTTTCCGGCGGCATCCTTCATTCCGGGCTTCCAGGGCTGAGCGTTCCAGGTCGTCCCCGAGGCCGGGGGCTCGCCCTCGCCGTCTTCCCACCAGACGCTCAGGTCGTCGCCCAGGAGCACGTTGGTGAAAATCGTGTTCTTCTTGATCGTGGCCATCGCGTTGGGATTGGACTTGGCATTGGTCCCCGGCGCGACGCCGAAAAAGCCCGCCTCCGGGTTGCAGGCCCACAGACGGCCGTCGGGGCCCACGCGCAGCCAGGCGATGTCGTCGCCGACCGTCCAGATTTTGTATCCCTTCGCCTTGAGCCCCTCGGGGGGGACCAGCATCGCCAGGTTGGTTTTTCCGCAGGCCGAGGGGAAAGCCGCCGTCACGTACTCGATCCGGCCGTCGGGATGCTCCACGCCGAGAATCAGCATGTGCTCGGCCAGCCAATTCTCTTTTTTCGCCTGCCAGGAGGCGATGCGAAGCGCCAGGCATTTTTTGCCGAGAAGCGCGTTGCCCCCATAGGCCGACCCGACGGACCAAATCGTGTTGTCCTCGGGGAAATGCAGGATGAGGCGGTGCGCGACGTCCAGGTCGGCCTTGGAATGAAGGCATTTCGTGAACGCACCGTCGGTTCCCAAGCGCTCCAGCACGCGCTGGCCGATGCGGGTCATGATGCGCATGTTCAAGACCACGTAGATCGAGTCGGTGATCTCGACTCCGATTTTCGAGAAAGGCGAGCCGATCGGGCCCATCGAGAACGCGATCACGTACATGGTGCGGCCTTTCATGGACCCTTTGTAAAGCTCGGAGGCCTTCTTATAGCCATCCTCGGGCGAAAGCCAATTATTCGTGGGACCGGCGTCTTCCTTGTTGCGGGTACAGATGTAGGTCAGGTGCTCGGTGCGGGCGACGTCATTGGAGGAGGAGCGGCTGTAGTAGCAGCCGGGAAAGCGTTTTTCGTCGAGAGGGATCAGCTGCCCCCGCGCGATGCCCCGCTTTTCCAGGCGGATTCTTTCTTCTTCCGACCCGTCGACCCAGACCACTTGATCGGGCTGGCACAGGGCGGCCGTTTCGTCAACCCACGCTTTAAGTTTCTCGTGATTTACCTTGACCATGGCCTATTCTAGCACGCGTCCGGGATCCCGGAGTTGACGCACGTCAAAGTCTAAGAGACCTTAAGGCGGCGGCGCACGAGACCGGCCCTCAGGGCGTCCCGGTCGAGCGGGGAAAGGATTTTCTGCGCCAGCAGGTCCAGATGCGCCGGCTGGGTGGAGAGCGTCAATTCATTGACCACCGCCAGGTCCGCGCCCAGGCGCCAGCCCAAAGCGAGCCCCAAGCGCAGGCGGGAGAGATACTGTTGGCATTCCTCAAAAGACAGCAGGCGCGCTCCTCCCAGCAGGGCCAAGGAGCGCTGGATCTCGTCTTCGAGCCTCACCTTGGCCGACCCCGAAGACAAGGCCGCGCGCGCCTCATTTTCACGGCCGACGATCGCGCCGACGGATTTGACCAGCGCCGCCAAAATCTCGCCTTCGGTGCGGCCGAAGCCGGTCGCGTTCGACAACTGGAAGAAGTCGCCGATGACGCGAGCGCCTTCCCCATACAGCCCGCGCGCGATCAGCCCGGCGCGGCCGAGGCTTTCGATCAACTTGCCGATGGCGCCGGTCATGGTCAAGGCGGGCAGGTGCACCAGGCACGAGGCGCGCAGTCCGGTTCCAAGGTTCGTCGGGCACGCGGCCAAGTACCCCAAGTCGTCGCGGAAGGCGAAATCGAGGGCGGCGGACAGGCCGTCGTCGAGCCGGTCCACGGCGCCGTGGGCCGCGTGCAGCTGCTGGCCCGGCAGCAGCGCGGCCAAGCGCAGATGATCTTCCTCGTTGACCATGACGACTGCGGTCTCGTTCTCGCCGACCACGACGCCGCGCGAATTGGGATGGGCGATCAGCAGGGGGCTGGCGAGGTGGCGCTCGACCAAAAAGGCGCGGTCGGTTTCATCGAGATCGGCCAGCTTGAAAAAAGCGGCGTTTTTTAGGCCGGCGCTTTTGGCGGCCGTAAAGGCGGCGTCCAGGATCCTCTTCAAGGCGGCCGGCCCGGCCTGCGCGGGAAAGGGCGCTCGCAGGTTCCTGGCCAGGCGCACCCGCGTCGAGAGCACGACCTCGTGGTCGGGGCCGGTGTCCTCGGCCCAGCCGGTCTTAAAGCGCAGCATGTTGTGCAGCTGCATCAGCGCCGCCCCGGCGTCTTGCCCCGATGCTGGTACGCGCCGGCGTGCACCCGGGGCAGGAGATCCTTGACCTGAGAGAGAAAGTGGACGTAGCAGTCGGGGCAGCCGAAGCGCCCGCTCTGGCGAAAATCGGAAAACGAGGTCCGGCACGCCGCGCAGCGCGCCGGGTGCGGGCGCGAGCGGGGCGTCAGGGCCGCCAGGGCCTCCATGAGGGAGTCGAACTCCGCCGCCGGCTCCAGTTCGGCCGCGCAGCTCGAGCACAAGGCCGCTTTCGTGACGTGGTTGTTGACGACGGTTTGGATGAGCACCGTCGCCTCGCGGTTTTCACAGCTCTGGCAGATCATGGGAGGATTATAGACAAATCGTCACGGACGCGGCCTATCGGCGGCGCATCGCGAGCAAGACGACGATCAGAACGCAGAGAAGGAACAAAAAGCCGAATCGGCCCGTTTTCAGCGCCGCGAGCGGATCATGGAAGAGGCGTGCCGGGGCGTTCGAGGGCGCCCGTCCCCCGGGGACGGCCTCCGAGCCGAAGTTCTCCTGAGAGGAACCCGCGCCCATGTTCACAAGCGCCTGCCGGTAGGCCTCGGTGAAGCGCCCGTCGAGCTTGGCCGCGGCCTCGTAATCGGCGAGGACGTCTTCTTCCTTGCGCCCGAGCGCGCGCTTGGCCTCGGCCCGCGCCGCCAAGGCCGCGGCCGAGCGGGGGTCAAGGGCCGCCGCGGCCTCGGCGTCCTCAAGGGCGCCGGCCGCGTCGCCGGCTTCCAGTCGGGCCCGGGAGCGTTCCGCGCGCGCGGCCCCGTCTTTGGGGGCGGCGGCCACGGCCAGGTCGAAGGAGCGCAGGGCGGACTTGGCATCGAGAGCCAGCATGCGTCGGGCTTCGGCAAGGCGGCGTTGCGATTCCAAAGCCGCGGCGCTTGTGAGGGGCACCGCGGCAGTGGTCGCGCCGCGAGATGTTCGCGCCGTATCCGCCGCCCCGGCGGATGGGGCGGAGGAGGCGCCGCCAGATGGCGAGGCGGACGTTGACGTGCGGTCCTTGGACTGCATGTACAGCGCCAGGGCGTCTTTGTCTTGGGGGTTGTTCTTTAATACTTGCTGGGCTCTTTCCCTGGCCAGGTCATATCGTCCCGCCTTGAAATAGACCTGGGAGCCCGTAAGCAGGGCCTGCCGGATAAGATCCGGGTCTCCGCCGGCTTGCGCGAGCTGGAGGCCGCGCTCGGCGTAGGGGATGGCGCGGGGGGCCTCTTCCACGGAGGCCAGGCTGCGACCGACGGCCAGCTGGGCGGTTGGATTGGCGGAGGTCTTCGCGCCGATGTCCTCGATCTTTTTGACGGCGTCCTGCTTTTGGCGTTGGAGGTCGGCGGCGGTTTCGGGGGGGAGGTTGGGACTGCGAAGTTGGGTGACGATCTTTTCCGCGATAACCGTCTGATCGAGGATGTCTCGTCCCCAATCTTCCTCAGCCCGAGTCGCCTGAGGACCGAGCAGTAAGAGACAAAGGAGAGCGGAGGTCATTTTTTTATTGAGCGATAGTCGATTTGAGTCAGCTGATACTCAAGCTCCGTTTTGTAAAGCACCAGAGCCTTCTTGGTTTTCACATCCAATGCTGTCCTTGTTGCTGAACCCGGAAATCCGGTCACATGAAGCAGGACCAGGAGCTCACCTGTCGGCGTAATTTTTGCATCCATCAAATCGACGTGTTTTCGGCCATCCTTGTCGGTCACTCGAACATGGGACAGGATAATCGCGTCGATGGCGCGGGGGGAGGCGGGGTCGGTGCTGAGGATAACGTGGAAGGAATGCTCTTGATTGTCGGGAGCAATATCTTTTTTTTGGCGCAGAGCTTTCGTCATGAGAACATCGACCTGATAGCCGAGCATATGGGAGTTGGGAGCTTTGATTCCTTTGTCGACCCCATGGTCCAACACATACTGGGCGATAGCCAGCAATGTTTGTGGTTGGTTTTTATTGCCTCTTGTTTTGGCCCCTGCAGAGGCCAATGTGGTGTTCATGACGCAAAGCGTCGTGAAAATGGCGGCGGTCAGTCGGCTTTTCATGGGGCTAGAATAGCGGTAACGGGGCGATGGGGCAAGGGCCCCTGGGAGGGGAACATGTCTTCGTTGGTTTTATGCTTTAAAGCAAACGGGAGCAAAATAAATGAGTTTATTTGTCGCGAAGGAGGTTCATTATGCTTCTGAGCAAAGAACCAAAAGGGGATATGGTGGGGTGGTGGCCTTCAGGTCCGGCCAGACCGGGCTGACCTCTGATCTGGCAAGTGGTCAACTGGTACTTCGCGTCCAATCGCCTTAGCAATGATGCGGCGGATCTCTTGGGGGCGGAGACCGCGGATTTTCGGAGTCGGCCGCGGCGCTGCCCGGCGGCTAAGCCAGCTCGATGCCGACGGGGCAGTGGTCGGAGCCCATGACCGTGGGCTCGATGAAGGCGTTTTTCAGGCGCGGCCGCAGGTTCTCGGAGACGAAGAAGTAGTCGATGCGCCAGCCGACGTTGCGGTCGCGCGCCCGGGACTGCTGGTCCCACCAGGTGTAGTGGCAGGGGCCCTTCTCGAACTCGCGGAAGGTGTCGACAAATCCCGCGGCGAGCAAAGAGTCGATCCACGCGCATTCCTGGGGCAGGAAGCCCGAGATCGTGCGGTTCTCCTTGGGACGCGCCAGGTCGATGTCCTTATGGGCGGTGTTGACGTCGCCGCAGATCACGATCTTGTCGTCGCCGCGCTTGCGGTAGCGCGCGATGACCTCGTCGAGGAACGTCCGGTAGAAGTCCATCTTGAACTTGAGCCGGATGTCGTCGCGCTTGCCGTTGGGGAAATAAATGTTGAAGAGGGTCAGGTCGCCGTGCTGGGTGGCGAGGACGCGGCCCTCGTTGTCGAATTCCTTGACGGCGAACCCGCGCTCGACCTTCGACGGGGGAATCTTGGAGAAAGTCGCCACGCCGGAGTAGCCCTTTTTTTCGCCCCAATGCCACTCGCCGTGGTAGCCGAGGGGGTTGAGCGTCTCGGGGCTCAGCTGGTCGGGTTGGGCTTTCGTTTCCTGCAGGCAGACCACGTCGGCGCGGCCGGCCTTGAGCCAGTCGCCGAAGCCCTTTTTCCAAACGGCGCGCACCCCGTTGACGTTCCAGCTGACGAGCTTCACGCGCTCACTTGGTCTTGACGGTTTCGTAGACGGGCGTTCCGGTGGAGTTGGCGTATTCGCGGAAGTGCTTGATCAGGGTCTTGGTCAGCGGCCCCGCCACGCCTTTGCCGATGATGCGACCGTCGATTTTGACTCCCGCGATGACTTCCGCCCCCGTGCCCGTCAGGAAGACCTCGTCGGCGGTGTAGAGGTCGTAGCGGGGAAAATTGCGCTCGATGACCTTGATGCCGAGCTTCTTCTCGGCCAGCTCTATAACCACGTTGCGCGTGACGCCCACCAAGATGCCGGCGGACTTCGGAGGGGTGAATATTTTCCCATCCTTGATGAAAAAGATGTTGTCGCCCGAGCATTCGGAGACATGCCCCGAGACGTTGAGGAGAATGGCCTCCTGGGCGCCGGCGGCGGTGGCTTCGGCGCGGGCCATGATGTTGGCGAGGTAGTTGAGGGACTTGACGCCCGGGGTGACTTGGTCGAGGCCTTTTTGGCGGATGCTCGACGTCACCAGCGTCAGCCCCTTCTCGTAAAATTCCTCGGGGTAGAGCTCGATGCGGTCGGCGATGATGAAGATCGAGGCGCCCTGCTTGCATTTGCGCATGTCCAAGCCGAGGTCGCCGATGCCGCGGGTGACGACCAGGCGGATGTAGGCGTCCTTGAGGCCGTTGAGACGCACGGTTTCGACGACCGCCTTTTCGATCTCCTTGATGGACATCGGAAGCTTGAGCAGGATGGCGTTGGCCGACTCGGCCAGGCGCTTGAGGTGCTCGTCTAGGTGGAAGATCCGTCCGTTGTAGGCGCGGATGCCCTCGAAAATGCCGTCTCCGTACAGGACGCCGTGGTCGAACACGGAGATTTTCGCGTCTTCCTTCTCATAGTGTTTGCCATCGATATAGATCTTCATCTTGACTAGGATATCAAAACAAACGCCCATCGGCCATACGGAGGAGGCGGTCGGCGGACTTGGCGGCGGGCTCGTCGTGGGTGACCAAAACGACGGCCGCGCCCTCCTCGCGGGCGACGCGGCGAAAGTCGGCGAAGACGAGATCGCCGTTGGCGCGGTCCAGATTTCCGGTGGGTTCGTCGGCCAGGATCACGGAAGGCCTGTTGATGAGGGCGCGGGCGACGGCCGCGCGCTGGCGCTCGCCTCCGGAGGTTTGCGCCGGAAAACGATCGCGCAGGGAACCGATTCCAAGATAGTCAAGCAGCCGGGTGGCGCGGACCTCCAGGCGCGCGGCGGGCTCCCGGATCAAGGAATGGGCGGCGGCAAGGCGGGCGGGCATGAGCGTGTTTTCCAGAATGGTGAATTCCGGCAGCAGGGAGTCGAATTGGAAGACGAAGCCGATATGTTCGCAGCGCAGGCGCGCGCGTTCGAGCTCGGTGCAATCGGCGGCGCGCCGGCCGCCCACCAGGAGCTCGCCCTCGTCGGGGCGGTCCATGAGGCCGAGCAGGTTGAGCAGCGTGGACTTGCCCGAGCCGCTGGGTCCCAGGATGGCGATGAATTCGCCGGCGCGGACTTCGAGGTCGACCCCGCGCAGGACGTTGACCGCGGCGGGGCCGCGGCCGTAGGACTTATTGACGCCTCGGGCGAAAATCGCCGTCTCAGCCGTAATGGATGGCCTCCACCGGGTCGGCTTTGGCCGCGCGCGAGGACGGGTACAGCGTGGCCAGAAGCGAGAGGATAAGCCCCATGGACGCCACGGCAAGGACGTCGCCCAGGCGAATATCGACCGGGACGCGCGACAGGTAATAGATGTCGGGGGGCAGTTCCACGATCGGAAACGTCGCGATGATCCAGCACAGCAAAAATCCCAAACCCAGCCCCATGGCGACGCCCGTGCCGCCGATGAGAAAGCCCTCGACCAGGAATATGCGGCGGATGAGACCGGGCCCGGCTCCCATGGCCTTGAGCAGGCCGACGTCGCGCGTCTTTTCCACCGAGCGAAGGATCAGGGTCGAGGCGATGCCCAACGAGGCGACCAAGGTGATCAAGGTGAGGATGATGAACATGACGACCTTTTCCAGCTTGAGGGCGGCGAACAGGGTTTGGTTCATCTGCGCGTAGGTGCGCACGAGCTTGGTAAATCCCAAAGCCCCCCGCAGGCGCGCGGCGGCGTCGTCGGCGCGGCGAAGGTCCTTGAGCCGAATTCCCAGCCCGGAGGCGCCGGCGTCCACGCCCAGGAATTTGGACGCGGCCTCCAGGCCGGCCCAGGCGGTGGCGCTGTCGTATTCGTAGTAGCCGGTTTTCACCGTTCCGGCGACGCGAAACGCCTGCATCTTGGGCAGCAGGCCCAAGGGCGTGGCGACGCTTTTGGGAGACACGAGAACGACCTCGTCGTCGACTTGGCAGCCGAGATGGTCGGCGAGCTCCGCTCCGAGGACGATGCCGGGTTTTTTCCCGCCGCCCAGGCCGTCCCAGGACCCCGAGGCGAGCTTGGCGGCCAAGTCGTTGACCGTGAACTCCCGCGCGGGATCGATGCCCTTGAGGACGACGCCAATCGAGCGCTCCCGCACGGTCAAAATCGCCTGGCCCAGGGCGAAGGGCGCGATGGCGGCCGAGTCCGGGTCGGCCATGATCACGGCCTGCGCGTCGGCGAGGTCCCGCGCCGAGCGGGCGCCGAGAACGGTGATGTGCGCCTGCGCGCCGACAATTTTTTTCTGGATGTCGGTCTGGAAGCCGTTCATGACCGAGAGCGTGGTCAAGAGCGCGGCCACGCCGACCGTCACGCCCGCCACCCCGATGAGCGTGGTGACGACGGCGAACAAGCCCTTTCGCTCGGCTTTGAGATAGCGCAGGGCGATGAACAGTTCCAGTCCCATGTCAGGACGTTTTTTCGCGTTTGAGGGTCGGGAACAGGATCACGTCGCGAATCGAGTCTTTCCCGGCCAGAAGCATGGTCAAGCGCTCGATGCCCACGCCGATGCCGCCCATCGGGGGCATGCCGGACTCCATGGCCTGGATGAAGTCCTCATCGAGCAGGTCGGTCTCGGCGTCGCCGGCCTCTTTCTGCTTCATCTGCTCGCTGAGGCGGTCGCGCTGGTCCTGGGGGTCGTTGAGCTCGGAGTAGGCGTTCGAGATCTCGACTCCGGCCGCGAAGCATTCGAAGCGTTCGACCAAGGACTGAGTTCCCGGCTTGAGCTTGGCCAGAGGGGTGATGGCCGTGGGATGGTCGAAGAGGAACGTCGGCTGCTGGAGAAGGTCTTCGATTTTGGACTCCAGGATGCGGTCGAAAAGCTTCGCGCTCGGGGTTTTCTCTCCCGCGTGCACGCCCATCTTTTCGGCGAGCTTGAGCAGCCCGGGGCGGTTGAAGCCCTTGCCCTCCAGCACGTTGTCGATGGGCTCGCCGCAGCGGTCCTTCCAGACCTCGGGCAGGTACAGGCGGCGGAAGGGAGGCTTGAGGGAAATCTTGACGCCGCGCCACTCGACCTCCTTGACGGCGCACGCCTCGGCGCACTCCGAGAGGAAGGTCTCGAAGAGCCCCGCCATGCCCTCATAGTCCGAATAGGCTTCATACGCCTCGAGCATGGTGAATTCCGGATTGTGGCGCGTGTCGAGACCCTCGTTTCTAAAAACGCGGCCGATTTCATAGACCCGATCGAGGCCGCCGATGACCAGCTTCTTGAGGTAGAGTTCGGTGGCGATGCGCAGGACCATGTCCTGGTCGAGCGCGTTGTGGCGCGTGTGAAACGGGCGCGCCGAGGCGCCGCCCGCCTGGCCCAGGAGCACGGGGGTTTCGACCTCGACGTAGCCGCGCGCGTCGAGGACGCGGCGCAGCGTCGAGACGATTTTGGCGCGCTTGAGGAAGACGTCCCGCGATTCGGGGTTGATGACGAGGTCCAGGTGGCGCTGGCGATAGCGGATTTCGACGTCGCTCAGGCCGTGCCATTTCTCGGGCAGCGGGCGGATGGCCTTGGCCAGCAAGGTCGCCGACTCGACGGCGATCGTGGGTTCCCCGGTCTTGGTGATGAACACCGAGCCCGACACGGCGAGGAAATCGCCGACGTGGATGTCTTTTTTGATAAGGGAAAACGTCGCCTCGGGCAAGGCGTCTTTTTTGAAGTACACCTGCGCGCGGCCCGAGAGGTCGGCCAGTCGTCCGAAAACGGATTTCCCCATGTCGCGCAGCTCCACGAGCCGTCCGGCGATGGAGATTTTTTCGGCGGAGTGCGCCGCCGGCTCGCCGAGCGAGGCGCCCACTCGGGCGACGCTGGCGCAGTCGTGTTGGCGCACGGCGCGCGCGGGGTAGGGGTCGATCCCCCGGCCCCTCAGTTCGAGTATTTTCGCCTTCTTCAAGGCGATGAGCTCCTCGAGCCCATGGCCTTCGGCGGCGGGGGGCGTCGCGGGGGTCTTGGGGTGTTCAGACATTCTTTTTTTCTCCGCAGGAAGCCAGAATTCCGGTGATGAGCTCGCGCAGCATTTTGGGGTCGAAGGGTTTTTGGACGTAGGCCGCGACGTTGGGCGCCATTTCAAAGAGGTCGCGCATCTTTTGTCCCTTGGCCGTGAGCACCAGGATGGGAATGTTCTTGGCCCGGGATTCGGTCTGCAGCCTCATGTTGAGCTGATAGCCGTCCATGACGGGCATCATGATGTCGAGAATGATGAGATCGGGCAGCGGGGTCGAGGCGACGGGTTCGATGCCCAGCCGCTCCAGGGCCACCTGGCCATTGGACGCGTCGAAGATTAGATGGCCGTCCTGGGTGAGCACGAAGCGCAGCAAAGTGACGATATCGGGTTCGTCGTCGACGATAAGAATCGCGGCCATCAGTGCCTGCCGAGCATTTCCTTTATAAGCTCGCGCAAATCCTTGGGATCGAAGGGCTTGTCGAGGTGCGCCGCGACGTTGGGCGTGGCGTGAAAAAGCTCCTTGCTCGCTCCCCTGGCGGTCAGGACGATCACGGGCACCGCGCGCGTGCGCGGGTCCTCGTAAAGACGGGAGCACACCTCGTAGCCGTCGACAAGAGGCATCATCACGTCGAGAAGAAGGAGGTCCGGGGCGAGAGCGGTTTCGTCGCGGGGCTCGATTCCGATTTTGGCGAGCGCCTCGCCGCCGTCGTGTGCGGCGATGACTGTGTGGCCGTCGCGCTCCAGCATGAATTGAACGAGCGCGACCACGTCGCGCTCATCATCGACGAGCATTATCCGCGCCATGGGAGGATTCTATTACATTTCGTCAACGACCGGTGATAACCCCGACCCAAGCAGGAGATCGTGGCATCTCGGGGGACCGCGGATCCTTTAACGCCCCCGCGCCTGATCAACCGCAAGCTGCACGTCCGAGGCGTTGGTGATCCCGT
>JBBTHA010000127.1:0-25807 GCA_038060535.1 Elusimicrobiota bacterium
GCACGGCCCGGTCCACCCCCGAGCCTGCAGCCAGGAGGCGGCCGCGCGTAGGATCTTGCGGCGCTTGGCGCTCGCGATCGAAGCGGCCGCTCCGCCGAAGTCGGCGCGGGAGCGGGCGCGAACCTCGACGAAAACGATCTCGTCGCGATCGCGAGCGATCAGGTCGATCTCGCCCAGCTTGACCCTGAAATTGCGCTCCACGACGACCAAGCCCTTGCGCTCGAGCAATCCGGCGGCCGCGTCCTCGGCGGCTCGGCCGATCTCGGCCCGATTCACCCCGCGACCCCGGCGGCCGCGACGGGACCGTAGGAGCGGCGGTGCGCCCGGCACGGTCCCAGGCGCGTCAGCGCCGACACATGAGCCTGGGTGCCGTAGCCCTTATGGCGCACGAAGCCATACCCGGGAAAGCGCCGATCAAGACGCGCCATCCAACGATCACGAACGACTTTGGCGACCACGCTGGCGGCGGCCACGCACAGGGACTGGGCGTCGCCGCCTACGACGGCTCTCTGCGGCAGTTCGAAGGACGGCACGGGGCACGGACCGTCGATAAGGACCAAAACGGGATTCAAGAGCGTGCGACGAGCCGCGCGACGCGCCGCCCGACCCATCGCCTCAAGCGTCGCGCGCAGGATATTGTCGCGGTCGATCACGCAGGGGTGGGCCCAGGCCACCGACACCGCCGCCGCCTGGGAACGGATGACCCCGAAGAGTCTCTCCCGGCTCTTCGGGGTCATCCGTTTTGAGTCGCGCACGGACATCAACTCGGCTCCGGGCTGCATCGGCAGCGAAACGGCCGCGACCACGACCGGACCCGCCAAAGGGCCGCGGCCGGCCTCATCCACGCCGATCACGGCCGCTGATCCTGCCCGGCGGCGAGCTTCGTCGTCGAAAATCCGACTGTCCAAACTACTTGGCGACGGCGGAAGCGCCTTTAGCCTTGCTCATCTCGGCCTTGGGCGCCTCGACGGATTTGGATGGGACGGCTTTCGTCTCGACGTCCTTGGAGGGGGACGCCTTGGACGACGCCTCCTCGCCTGCTTCCTCGCGCTCATCGAGACGAGCGGCTTTCCCGGTCAAGTCGCGCAGATAGTACAGGCGCGAACGCCGCACCTTGCCGGTGCGCACGAGTTCGATCCTTTCGATGTGCGGCGAGGAAATCGGGAATGTCCTCTCCACGCCCACGCCGAACGAGATCTTGCGCACGGTAAAATTTTCACCGGCGCCCCGTCCGCGACGAACGATCACCACGCCCTCGAAAATCTGGACGCGCTCGCTCTCTCCTTCCTTGACCTTCATGTGCACTTTAACCGTATCTCCCGGCCGAAACTCGGGAGCCTTCGCCTTCTTCTCTTCCATCGCCGCCATCATACGCTTCTCCTGACGTCTTAGTTCGCCCGTTCGATCAGATCGGGACGCTTACGCCTTGTCGCCCTAAGCGCGGCCTTACGCCGCCACTCGGCGATCTTCGCATGGTCGCCGGAAAAAAGAACTTCCGGAACCTCGCGGCCGCGCCAAACGCGGGGCCGCGTGTACTGAGGAAAATCAAGAACTCCGGCCGCGAACGACTCGCGCACCAACGCATCGCCCTTCTTGAGCACGCCGGGCAAGCGCCGCGTCACCGCGTCGGCCACGACCATCGCCGGCAGCTCGCCGCCGGTCAGGACGTAATCGCCGATGGACAATTCCTCGTCGGCTAAATCCAAAACTCTCTCATCGATGCCTTCATAATGCCCGCACACGAGCACCAGGCGCTTTTCTTTGGCCAGCCGGACGGCGGCGGAGTCGTTGAAGACGTCGCCTTGCGGGGACAAGAAAACGACCCTTGCGCCTTTCTTCTTGACGCTGCCGATCGCCTCGGCCATGGGCTCGGCCATCATAAGCATTCCCGGGCCTCCGCCGAATGGACGATCGTCCACCTTGCGGTGCTTGTCCCGGGAGAAATCCCGAGGATTGACGCAGCCCCAGGAGAGAAGCCCCTTCTGCCGGGCGCGCGCCATGATGCTCGCGTCCATGACGGACGCGAACATCTCGGGAAACAGCGTCACGAAGTCGATCCTCACGCTCAGTCGATCTCCACGGCGACCCGCACGGAGTCCTTGGCCGCCGCCACTCCCGCCAGGAAACGGATCGCCTTAATGACCTTGCCTTGCTTGCCGATGACCTTGCCCTTGTCCGCCTCGTCGACGAGCACCTTCAAGACGTTCGTATCGCCGTCTTGGGTCTCCTCGATCGAAACGGCCTCGGGCTTATCGACGAGGCGCTTGACGATCATCGTCGTCAAATCCTTCGTCTTCATTTGACCGCCGCGACCTTGAAGGCGGCGCCGACGAGCGTCTTGACCGTCTGGGAGGGTTGCGCTCCCACCTTGATCCAGTGCTCGTAACGTTCTTTCTTGACCTCGACCTTCTTGCCCTGGGACTCGATGCGGGGATTGTAGGAACCCAGCACCTCGATGGGCTTGCCGGAGGCCCCTCGCGACTTCTCGATGGCGACGACCCGGTAATAGGGCTGGTGCGGCTTACCTTTGCGCTGCAGCCTGATAACGACCATGTATTCCTCCGTTGCGTCCTAGTTCTTGATTCCGAAAGCCGCCCGAGCCTTATGCTCGAGTTCGCGAAATGCAGCAGCCGGGTCAACTGCCGCGAACACCGCCGAACCCGCGACAAGACTATCGGCCCCCGCCCCGGCCGCTTGCGAAATATTTCCCGCGTTGATGCCGCCGTCCACTTGAATCCAGCAGTCTAATCGTCTCGAGTCGATGTGGCCGCGCAAAACCTCGACCTTAGACATCATCTCGGGCATGAAGCGCTGCCCGCCGAAACCGGGCTCCACCGTCATGACCAAGGCCAGATCGCAATGCTCGATGGCCGCGACAAGACCCCCGACCGGCGTGCGCGGCTTGAGGGCCAAGCCTGCCTTGGCCCCCATCGCCTTGATCGCTTTGAGCGCCGCCGGCGCGTCGGCGACCGCCTCCAAATGACAGGTCACGATGTCGGCGTCGGCCCGGACGAACCACGGAGCCACTTCCAGAGGGTTGGAGACCATCAAATGCGCGTCGACACAAAAGCCTTTGACCTTGGCCAGGCGGACAAAATCGGGACCAAAACTGAGGTTCGGCACGAAATGGCCGTCCATGACGTCGATGGAAACCCACGTACAGCCGGCGGCTTTGACCGCGTCGAGTTGCGCGCCCAGGACGGAGAGGTCCGCCGCCAGCAAGGACGGGACCACGATGGGAGACTTGGTCGCCACGATCAAAGGTCCCTCTCCTCGACGAGAATTCCGTTCATGTAGATTTTCACATGCGCGCCGCCGGTCTCTTGCAGCGGAGCCTCGATTTTCGTTCCCGGCTTGCGCAAGCCGTTGAAGAGCTCGCGCTCGCCGTACTTGTCGACCACGACGATGCGCACCTGGCTTTCCGAACCGCTTTGGGGCAGCTCGTATTTGAACATCTTGGCCGCCACGACGGGCGCGGCACCCTTATGACCGCTGACCAGCAGTTGAACCTCGGCGCCGGGAGACAACACGGCATCGGCCGCCGGAGTCTGCGTCAACACCGTCCCGTTGGGAAGCAGAGATGAGGGATCGGTCTTGATCCCGAGATGAACGCCGGCGCCGGCGGCCCACGTGTTGGCTTCGCCCACGTTTTTACGCAGAAAGTCCGGCATCAGGCTCAGGCCCGCGGGAGGAGAGCCCGCTGAAATCACCAAATTAACGAGGGAATCGCGCTCAACGCTCGACTCGGCCTTGGGATCCTGCGATACGATCAGACCTTTGTCCTGTTTGAGCGAGTACGCCTCGCTGACGTCTCCCAAGGACAACTGCGACTGGCGAAGCATCATCTCGGCGTTGCGCTGGGGAAGCCCGATGACTCCCGGAGTCAGCACGGTTTGCCCGCCCTGACTGACGATCACGCGGATCGTCTTGCCCTCGCGCACGACGGTTCCGGCGGGAGGCTCCTGCCGCAAAACCGAGGAGATGGGAACGGCCGCATCGAACTCGACGCCGGATTTGCGCAGACCCAAGCTCAAAGGCGCCAACTGATCGAGCGCCGCCGCGATGGAGCGTCCCTTCAGATCCGGGACTATCTGAGTTTTGCGGGAATGAATGACGCCCTCAAGTCCCCAATTGAGGGCGAAATAGGCGAAGCCCGCCACGGCCGCCATCACGGCGACGACCTCGAGTTTCTTGACTTCGGCTGAATCCATGTTCAAATCGTGTTTAAGGATAACGGCAAAAGATCGCCAACGGCCAGGCGCAGGCCGTTAGCGAATTCAGCAGCGTTGAGCGGCTTTTTTCCCTCGGGTTGGACTTCGAGGAACCACAGTCGACTGCGAGACCCACATTCTACCAAAAGTCCCCGTCTCCGATCAACGGCCAGTATGCCCGCGGGACGCCCCTTGGCCGGGGGGTCCGAGTCGGCGCACGCCGCCGCGCGCAGAAGCAGCAGCCTTCCCGAAGAGAGCTCCAGCCAAGCGCGGGGCCAAGCCCGAAAACCCCGCACGATGTTGCGCACTTCGTCGGCGGGACGCGACAAGTCGAGCCGCGCGTCTTCGCGCGTGATCAGCGGCGCCGGGCTCGGCTGGCCCTCTTGCGGCCTGCGCACGACCGCGCCTTTTTCAAGGTCGTCCAAAACGTCGCTGAGAAGATCGACGCCGATGTCCGTCAGGCGCGCGAGAAGTCCAGGAGCGTCTTCTTCGGGGACGATCTCGGTCGGGCGGCACGCTTGGATCGGGCCCGTGTCCATCCCCTCATCGAGCCAGAACAACGTGACTCCCGTGCGCGTCTCGCCTCGAACGAGGCTCCATTGAACCGGAGCCGCGCCCCGATACTTCGGCAGCAGCGAGAAGTGCGCGTTGAGCAAACCGAGCCGTGTGGAGGATAGAACGTCTTTTTTCAAGAGGCGTCCGTAGGCCACGACCACCCCCACATCGGCCCCCAGCGCGGTCAATTCGCCCGCGATGTCCGAGGGGCGTGAGGGTTGGAAAACCGGCAAGCCGAGTTCCAGGGCCGCGGTTTTCACGGCCGTCGCGCAAACGGTCAAGCCCCGGCCGGCCGGCTTATCGGGCTGCGATACGACGGCCAACACCCGGGTCCGGCTGGCCAAGCGTCGCAGAAACGGGACCGCGGTGTCCGGCGTGCCGAAGAAAATCGTTTTCATCGCCGGAGTTCAACTCCACCCCGTCTTGGCGTCTTTGATGGCGTCGAGCGCCTTGAGGCGCTCATCGAACGGCAGGCGATCGATGTAGAGCATCCCGTCGAGATGATCGATTTCATGTTGAAAGGCCCGGGCCAGCAACCCCTCGCCCGTCGCCTCCCAGGGACAGCCGTTCTCATCGAGGGCGCGCACGCGCACTCGGGCGCAACGCCGCAGCTTGGAGTAAATGCCCGGCAGGGACAGGCATCCCTCCTCGTCATTGAGCTCGCCTTCCGTTGCGATGATCTCGGGATTGATCAGGACCAACTTGTGGGATTGACCCTCCGGCCGGACGTCAATGATCGCAAGACGCAGGGACAGGCCGATTTGAGGCGCGGCCAACCCCACCCCGCGGGCGGCGGACATCGTCGCCCACATATCCTTGAGCAGCTCGGGCAATTGGGTTTTGATCGCTTCGAACTCAAGGGGCGGGCAGGGTGTTTTCAGGACTCTCTCGCCGTGCTTGGTGATTCGTCGAATAGGCATGTGTTAAAGGTCGACGGCGTGCTCGACTCCGGGCCCCAGGATACGAAAGCGCACCGGCTTCTTGTCGGTTTGCAGGGAGCCCCAGGTCATGGCCAATCGTTCCAATTGGGCGTCGGTCGAAATCTTGGCCGAAACGCCAAAGACGACCTCGGTGGCTTTGACGGCCTGAGCCGCCTGGGTGATGGCGTAAAAAGGCTCGTTGGAGACGACAAGCATCGGCGTGATGGTCTTTCCCGCCTTTTCGGCTAGATCCAAGACCCGCGTAAAAAGCTTCTGCTCCTCATTGTCCATGTTCACCACTTCATCGACAAGACCCAGGCCCGTGCGAATGCGCGACGTGAAAACCACGAGATCCGTCGTCCCCTCGTCGAACGTTTCGAGGACGCGTTTCAAATGGTGCAGATTCCCGGGATCCCGCACGGCGACGAGGGTGCGGTTGGGCTTTTCGATTTCATCGCTCACGATTTTTAGATCATGGGCCTGGCGCAGGTTGAATTTGGCGTGCAGGGCCTTCAAGCCGGAATGAACCTTCTCGTTCCAACGCTCCGAAAACACGAAGATCAAAAAGAAAACCAAGGTGAACGCCGCCCCGGAAACCGTCGCGACCTTTTTCGTGAGAAGATTCATCGACGCGGTCGCGAAAAGGAGAACGAAGATCGCGCCCAATCCCAGCGGCCACTCGACGCCGTTGATTCGAATATTGCCCGGCACCATGAATTCCCGCGCTTCCCTCTTGATGAAGCGCAGTCTCATGACCGCCATCGTATTGAACACGAACGACCAGACGACGCCGAAGGCGTAGGCCTCTCCGAGCAGATAGACGTCGCCCCGGCAGGCCAGGATGGTCAGAATTTGGAGACCGACGACCATGTTGATCAGCCGGTGCGTCGTGCCGAATTTCTTGTGCAGTCCCCGAAACCAATCGACCAGGATGCCGTCCTCGGCCAATCGGTTGAGCACGCCGTTGGCGCCGACGATCGAGGTGTTGGCCGCACCCGAGAGAATCAGCACACCGACTCCCACGACGAAGACTTGAAGAAGGAGACGAATCCAATTAGGGCCGACCACGGACATCGCCAAGCCGGCGAGGAGATTGTTGCCGTATTGGGAAATCCGCACGGAATCGGGGATGATCATGACGGCGAAAAAGCTGACCAGGGAAGTTAACAGCAAGCTGAAAATAAAGATCACGATGCCGGCGCGGGCCAGATTCCTGATTTTGGGAGCTTCTATTTCCCGGTACACTTGGGCCAAGGATTCCTCGCCGCTCATCGCCAGCAGGGAATGACCGAAGGCCATGAGAATGCCGATGGCTCCGACCGGCTTGAGCCATGAAACATTCGCGGCCCAACCCAGGCCTTCCGTGCTGAACCTTAAGGTCAAGGGCGGCCATGTGAAACCGCGCGCCCAAAGGGTGTAGCCGCACCAGACGATCATGATCACGCCCATCACGGCCGTCAGCTGCATGATTTTGAGGGCCTTGTCGCTGGATTCGTGGATGCCTTTGACGTTCTCTCTCCAGAAGTACGTCGTGGCGGCGATGGCGAAGACCACCGCGAAGGCGTGGGGATCGAGGTGCCAGTCGATTCGCAGATACGGGAAAATGGTGTTGAGCAAGCCGGCGAGATACTGACCGGCTGAAACGGTGGAAATCGGCCCGGTGAGGATGTAGTCGAACATCAGCGCCGAGGCCGACAACTTGGCGAGCTTGCCGCCCATCGCCTCTTTGACGACTTTATAAACGCCCCCGCGCACGAACATCGAACAGGACTCCATATAGACGTAACGGATCGCGTAGGAAAACAGCATCACCCCGAGAATGAACCACGGCGCCGAGGGGCCGACCGCTTGTTCGACGATGCCTCCGATGTAGTAAGCGGTCGAGGCCAAGTCGCAAAGCACGATGGCGGCCGCGCGCCAAAAGGAAATGAACGACAGCATCGCCGTCGTCAAAACGACGACTTCGGTGACGCGTCGACCCGGACGGGGCTCAGGCTTCAAGCTTGCGGACCAGCTCCAGGGCCGCGGCCGGACCGGAAGTCGCAGTCAGCTGGTCGATGAAGGCGGGTTGAAACAACGAGGCAACGCCGCGCAGAAGCTGCAAATGCAAAGCGAAGGCTTCCTGCTTGTTAGGGGAGAAGAACAGGAACATGATACGAATGGACAAGTCGGGCTGCTTGGGGTCGGAGATCGGCTTGCGAAGCACCGCCATTCCCGCCTGGATCGCCGCGAGGCCGTCGACCCTCGCGTGGGGAAGGCTCAGCCCCGTGTCGAGCGTCGTCGAGATGCCCTGCTCGCGTTCCTCGACTTTCTTGAGGAGAGGGGCCCAATCGAAGGTGCCGGACTTCGCGCACACCGAAGCGACCAACGCCTGCAGAACGGATGATTTATCCTGCCCTTCCTGAGGGAAGAGAATCGTTGCCTCGCTCAACAGAGATGAAATTTTCAACCCTTTAACCGCTTTTGGGGGCGGGGAATTCTTGACAAGCTCTGCGGAAGGCTCGGGAGGCTTTTTCTGGAACCAGGCCATGGGGAGATACTCCCGGTATTATCGCACGGACTCAGGGGGGGTGTCAAACTGTTGTAGAATGGCGCCGTGAAACGCCCGCTCTCCGGACGAACCGTGGTCGTCACTCGCCCCCGCGGCGCCTGCGGGACTTTGGCGGCGAGCCTGCGCGCACGGGGAGCGCGCGTGATCTTCGCTCCCCTGATCCGCACGATGGCTCCTCGGTCCTGGCGCCCTCTCGATTCGGCTTTGAACCATCTGGAACAATACGACGCCGTCATTTTCGCCAGCGCCAACGCCGCCGCGTTCGTTTTCGCCCGCATAAAGAAAATTTTCAAGACCCGGCCTCCTGCGCCCGCGATCGTCGCGGCGGTCGGCCCTTCGACCGCGAAGGCGTTATGCGCCGGGGGCTGGAACTGCACGTTCGTCGCCGACGACAACCGCGCCGCGGGCTTGGCCCGGGAACTGCGCCTGCCGAGGGGAACGCGCGTCCTCATCCCCCGCGCCGCAGGGGGGCTGGATGTCCTGCCCCAAGCCCTAAAAAAGGCGGGACTCCACGTCACGACGCCGACGGCCTACCGCACCGTCGCCGACGCGCGGGGCCGGCGCGTGTTGGGCCGCGCGCTCGCAAGCGGAGTCGACGCGGTGTGCTTTGCCTCGGGCTCAGCCGTCGCGGCACTGGGCGGTCGCGGCCTCAAAGGAGCCGCCGCCATCGCCATCGGGCCCACCACGGCCGCGGCCCTGAAAAAAGCGGGACTGCCTCCGGCGGCGACCGCTCTCAAACCGGACGCCGAGTCCTTCGCGAAGTCCGTCGAAGACGCCCTGAGAAACCGTCCATGACCCGCCGCGCGCTGCTGACCAAGGCATTATTGCGCGCCGGTGCCGTTCTCAGGCGGCGCTTTGGAAAAGTGTCTTACGTCCAAAAACGGCGCGCCGATCTGCTGACGGCGGCCGACCTGGAAAGCCAAAGCGCCATCCTTGGGGCGATTCGAGGCGCTTTCCCCAACGATGATTATAAAAGCGAGGAGAACGCGGTCAAACTCACGGACGCCGAGCACCTTTGGATCATCGACCCTCTTGACGGAACGACCAACTTCGCCCATGGATATCCGGTCTCCTGCGTCTCCATCGGGGTTCTCAAGAGAGGAAAGCCTTTTCTGGGCGGCGTCTACGATCCCTTTCGCGACGAACTCTTTCTGGCGGAAAAAGGCCGCGGCGCGACCTTGAACGGGAAGGCTCTCGCGGTTTCGACCACCCGGACGGTTTCCAGCGCACTTCTCATCACGGGTTTCGCCTACGATCGCGCCGAGCGCGCCGACTACTACCTCGCCAGGTTCAAAACCTTCATCACGCGCAGCCACGATGTCCGCCGCTCGGGCTCGGCCGCTCTCGATATGGCTTGGGTGGCGGCCGGCCGCGCCGACGGCTTCTGGGAATTCAAATTGAATCCGTGGGACGTGTGCGCCGGGCTGCTGCTCGTCACCGAGGCGGGGGGACGGGTGACCGATTTCAGAAATCGTCCCTGGACGGAATGGAGAACGATGGGGGAAGAAACGTTGGCCACCAACTCCCGCGTGCACGCCGAGATGCTTTCGCGGCTTAAAAGCGCAGGCCGAGCGTGATCCGGTTGACCGAGCCCATATCCCCGTAGGGGATCCAGGCGTAATCGACGCGAGCGGAGAAAAAATCAAGGCCCCCACCCGCGGACAAGCCGGATAATCCGTCCACTCCGCGGGTGCGGCTTTCATCGAAGCCCGCGCGCACGCTCGCCGTCCACGGCTTCACGGACCCGATCATCGAGGCCGGAAAGCGGGATTCCACGCCCATAGACATATAAGGATCCTGGTCGACCGGAAGCACCAAATCAAAGCCCGCGTCGAACGTCGGCGACGCGCGCCACATCATGCCCACCCGCGCCCGCGCGGGAAGCGGATCGGCGACAGCGCCGAGCTTGATCGGAGGACCCACATGTTGAATCGCAAGTCCTAGATCCAGGGGCCCGTCTCCAACCTCCACCACATGGCTCGCCAATAAACCGATATCCACCGCCCCGGACATCGCGCTGCGCTCGGCAAGGGCAGAACGAATCAGCTTCACGCCCCCGGCCGCCGACACGGGACCAAGACGATGAGCGTACCACCCGCCCAGCGCCGCGTCGGACGGCGTGAAGCTGCCGGTCATGTCGCCCACCCCGTTATAAGAGGTCTGGGCCCTTTGAGACGCATAGAGCAGCCCGACGGCGAACGCGCCTTGCCGGTTGACCGGACGGGCAAAGGCCGCCAAGCCGGAGTAGGCCGTCTCGATGAGGGCGTCGTAGCCGAACGCCAACTCGGAGGGGGACTCGGGCTCGAGGCGAGAGAGGACCGCGGGATTGAGGAAAACGGCGTCGACTCCCTGCCCCGCGGCGGCGGCCACTCCGCCCATCGCCGCGGCGCGAGCGCCGCCGGACGTCTTTAAAAACGAAGCCCCTGTCGTCCCCGACGCGCGGGCGGAGAAAGCACCTCCCGGAAGAAAGCCCGCGCGAGCCGCGGACGCCGAGAGCGCGCACGCCGTGACCAGAGCGACTAAACGGGCCAGACCGGCCCCCGCCGAGGCTTCTCTAGCGCGGGCGCCTCTTGCACGACAGGGTTGAGGGGCTCGGGCGTCTGAGAGACGGCGGCGGACACGGGCTTCTCTTGCGTTGGCCCAGAGCCGATCACCGAACCGAGCTGCTGGCGCGTCGTTTCATCGATCGCAATTTGAGGCGACGTTTCCGACGCCGGGCGTACCATGGGCCTCGACCCGAGCTCTATCTTCATCTCCTGAGTATCGGTCTCGAGCTTATGCACCGCGGACACGGTCGAAGCGTCGGCGGCAGCAGGCGTAGGCGCGGGTGCGGCCGTCCTCGGTCCCACGGCCCTCAATGCCTCGACCGCCTCGGTCAACTCGCCCAAACGGAGGATCAGGGCTTGATCGCGAGCCGAGACGCCGCTCAGCTCCGCGTCCACGCGCTTTCCTAAGGCGCGCAGTTCCTCATGCAGTTCGGACAACTCGCCCTTGATGTGCTTAAGGTAAACGACGGCCGGGCTGTTGGCGCCGACGCTCGCGGTGGACTCCTTATCGACTCCCTTTATCTCAGAAGGCTTAACCACGCCGTCTGGAGCCCCGGGAGCGACGAGTTTGATTTCATCCGGCTTGACCTCGACGGGCTTGATCTCGGCCGGTTTGACCTCGACGGGTTTGACCTCGACGGGTTTGACCTCGGCCGGTTTGGCCTGCGCGAGGGCGGGACTCGATGTTTTCTCCACAGAAACAGAGGCCACCGATTCGGACGGAAAATCGTCATGCACCCACACGGGGCGAATCGCATGAACGACGGGAGCTTCGACCGTATCGCTCTCGGTCGCGTCCGCCGCTTCGCAGGCGGCGCGGTACTGGCCGAGCAGGAAGAAAAACAAGACCCCGCTGATGAGAAGTCCCGCCGCCGAAATATAAAACCAGCCGTCCCCGAGAAGTCCCACCATATCTTAAGGAATGGTATCCATGCGGGGAGCCGGTGTCAAGCCAACGTCGTTTTTTAAGTACAATAGCCGGATCGATGACGGCCTCCCCTGCCTTCCAAATCGCCACCTGCTCCCGCCGTGAGGCCGAGAGAATTCTGTCTAGCCCCGCCGAGCTTCTCAACCGCTTCAGCGAGGAGGAAGCCGTCGAAATCACCGGACTCGGCCAAAGACGCCGCCTGGACCGCGTGGGCGGACGCGTGGCGGCCAAGAACGCCCTGCGCGAGCATTTTTCCACCGTATGCGGCTGGAGCCCGGCAGAGCGGCAACTCGAAATCTTCAACGCTCCCGATGGGCGCCCGCTGCTGCGGCTGCCCGCCGGCGCTCCGGCCCAAGCGCCTTCCTTTTCGATTTCGCATTGCTCGCACGGCGCCGCGGCGGCGGTGGCCTCCCCGGGACGCCACGTCGGAGTGGACATGGAAACCATCGCACCTCGCCCGCTCTCGGTGCTTGCTTTCGTTTCCACCGACGAGGAGAGAACAGCCGCCGAGTCTTGGGACGTGGAAGCCCAGACAAAGCTGTGGACCGGCAAAGAGGCAGTCTTGAAACTTTTCGGGCTCGGCTTGAATGCCGACGCCCGCAACGTGCGTCCTCAGGGCGAAACCGCCGCGCTCTCGGGGCTGCCCGGCCAAGCCTGGCGGCGCTTGGGTTCTCCCCGAGTGAGACTCGCTTACCAACGCCGCTCGGACGTCATGCTGGCCGTCGCCTACACGGGAGATTGACCATGAACAAAGACGCCCTCAACACCGCAAAACCGGCCAGACCCGTCCCAGGCAACGTCCTGCGATTACGCGCCGCCATGGCGCACGCGGCCGCGGGCGGAGGAGCCGCGCGCATCGAAGCTCAAAAATCGCGCGGGAAGTTCACCGCCCGCGAGCGCATTCATTATCTTCTCGATGAAGGCACGTTCCAAGAGCTGGATCTTCTCGTCTCGACCCGCGCGACCGCATTCGGCCTCAAGGACAAGGATATCCCGTGCGACGGGGTGATCACCGGATTCGGGCAAATCAACGGCCGTGAAATCTGCGTGTACGCCCAGGACTTCACCGTCCTCGGAGGCTCTTTGGGCTTGGCGCATGCCCAGAAGATCGCGAAGATCATGGATCTCGCGTATGAAAACCGAGTTCCCGTCATCGGACTTCTGGACTCGGGGGGGGCCCGTATTCAAGAAGGGGTCGATTCCCTCGACGGCTATGCCGATATTTTCTATCGCAACGTGAAGTGCTCCGGGGTCATCCCGCAAATCTCGGTGATCTTGGGCCCCTGCGCCGGCGGCGCGGTCTATTCCCCGGCGCTGACTGATTTCGTCTTCATGGTCGAAGGCATCAGCCAAATGTTCGTCACGGGACCCGATGTCGTCAAAGCCGCCACGGGCGAGGAGGTCTCTTTCGATGGATTGGGCGGCAGCGAAGCGCACGCGTCCAAATCGGGCGTCTGTCATTTCGTCGCCAAATCCGAGCCCGATTGTTTTCGCCAGGTCCGAGAACTGCTGAACTATCTGCCCCAAAACCGTTGGGAGAAGCCTCCTCGAGTGGCCAACCCGGACCCGATCCGCCGACACGTCCCCCTGCTCGAGAAGATGTCCGACCTAGATCCGCGCAAAAGCTACCGCGTCCATCATGTCGTTTGGCAGATCGCCGATGAACACAAGTTCTACGAAGTCTCCGCGGCCTACGCGAAGAACATGGTCACGGGCTTTTGCCGCATGGGAGGAGAGGTGGTCGGCGTCGTCGCCAACAACCCGGCACATCTGGCCGGGGCTCTCGACATCAACGCCTCGGACAAAGCCGCGCGCTTTATCCGCATGCTCAACTCCTTCAACATACCGATCCTCACGCTGGTCGATGTTCCCGGTTATTGGCCGGGCGTTCAACAGGAGCACAACGGCATCATCCGCCACGGCGCGAAAATCCTGTTCGCCTACGCCGAAGCCACGGTGCCCAAGGTGACCGTCATCCTGCGCAAAGCCTACGGGGGAGCCTACATCGCCATGAGTTCCAAACACATGAGGGGGGACTTCAATTTCGCCCTGCCCAGCGCCGAGATCGCGGTGATGGGTCCGGCTGGAGCGATCGAAATCCTCTACTCGCGGGATCTGGCGGCCTGCAAATCGGACGCCGAAAAAACCGCGCTTCGAGCCAAATTGACGTCCGAATACGCGGCCAAGTTCGCCTCTCCCTACCAAACGGCCGGGACCGGCTCCATCGACGAAATCATAGAGCCCTCGCAGATGCGCTACAAAGTGATTCGGGCCTTGCGCTTTTTGAAGGACAAGCGCCTGCCCGGAACGCATGAGAACCGGGGCAACATCCCGCTGTAATTTTTTGCTAGACTCGCCTGCGTATGATCAAGGCTCAGATTCTTGTCGTCGAAGACCAGGCCGCCACGGCCGACCTGATTCTTGAGGTCCTCAAGACCGAGGGTTTCGAGGCGCAAAGCGTCGACACCTTGGGCAAAGCCCGCGCCCGCGTCAAGAAGACCCCGCCGGATCTGCTGATTCTCGATCGCAATCTTCCCGACGGCGACGGCGTCGACCTTCTGACAGAGCTTCGCGAAGACCAAAAGCTCGGCGCCCTGCCGATCATCATTCTCACCGCGAAGAAAGACGTCGCCGACAAGATCGTCGGCCTGCGCGTCGGCGCGGACGATTATGTCGCCAAGCCTTTCAACACCGAGGAACTCGTCGCCCGGGTGCAGGCGATTCTGCGCCGCTTCGGAAAATCCGAGGAGCCCCCGATCATCGAAATCGGCGCAATCAAGCTGGATCGGGAGTCGCGCAAAGCCTGGGTCGCCAATAAGGAGACCCCTCTTTCCGCCAAGGAGTTCGACCTGCTGTGGTTCCTTCTTTACCGGAAAAATCGCGTGCTCACTCGCGATTTCTTGCTCCAGCATGTCTGGGGCTACGACTCCGGCATCGATTTGACGACGAAGGTCATCGACGTCACCCTGTCCCACCTACGCAACAAGCTCGGCTCTCCCGCCGATAAAATCGTCGCCGTCCGCGGCTTCGGATACCGCTTCGACGACTAAGTCCGCCTTATGTCCGATCTCAGCGCGGAAGTCGCGCGCCGCCGCACTTTCGCCATCATCTCGCATCCGGATGCCGGCAAGACCACCCTGACCGAGAAGCTTCTTCTCTACGGAGGCGCGCTGCAGTTGGCCGGGTCGGTGACGGCGCGCAAGAACCAAAACGCCTCCGCCTCGGACTGGATGGAGCTCGAGCGCAAGCGCGGAATTTCGGTCAGCTCCACGGTTTTGCAATTCGACTACGAGGGACGCAGGATCAACCTTCTCGACACCCCGGGACACAAGGATTTTTCCGAGGACACCTATCGGGTGCTCACCGCGGTCGACGCCGCGGTCATGGTGATCGACGCCGGAAAAGGAATCGAAAGCCAAACGCTCAAGCTCTTCGAAGTCTGTCGTCTGCGCGGCATCCCGATCCTCACCTTCATGAACAAGCTCGATCGAGAAACCCGCGACCTTCTCGAGCTCATCGATGAAATCGAAAACACCCTCCAAATCCACGCCTTCCCGATCAATTGGCCGATGGGAACGGGGGCTCGATTTCGCGGAGTCTACGATCGCATCGCCCAGGAGGCGCACCTCTACGAGCGCACCGTGCGCGGCGCCTACAAGGCCCCCGTGCGCGTCGCGGGAATCGGCGACGCGACGGTCAAAGACGCCCTCGATTCCGACACCTATCATCACTTCGTCGAGCAGCTGTCTCTTCTCGACGCCGCCGGAGCGGCCTTCGACCGCGCCGACGCCCTCAAGGGGGGAACGACCCCGGTTTTCTTCGGAAGCGCCGTCAACAACTTCGGAGTTCAGCTGCTCTTGGAGGCGCTGCTCGCGCACGCGCCCCCGCCCGCCGCGCGCCGCTCCCGCGGCGGCTTGGTCGCTCCGGACGATCCCGGATTTTCCGGCTTCGTCTTCAAGATCCAGGGCAACATGGATCCCAAGCACCGAGATCGCATCGCCTTCCTGCGGGTCTGTTCGGGACGATTCACTCGCGACTTACCCGTCATCCATTCGCGCACGGGCCGAAGCTACCGCCTGGCCAACGCGCACAAGATCTTCGGCCGGGAACGCGAGATCATCGACGCAGCCTACGCGGGCGACGTGATCGGCCTGGTCGGCTACTCCGACTTCGGCATCGGCGACACTCTCAGCGCGGACGGAGCCGTGACCTTCGACGAGATCCCGCGCTTCGCGCCGGAGTGCTTCTCGCGGTTGAGCAATCCCAACCCGGCCAAGTACAAGCCCTTCGCCAAAGGCCTGGAGCAGCTGCTGCGCGAGGGTGTGGTGCGCGTGGTGACTGCGCACGAGGCCACGGACGCCAAATCGACCCTGCTCGCCGCCGTCGGACCGCTTCAATTCGAGGTCGCCCAGTTCCGCCTGTTGTCCGAATACGGCGTCGAATCCCGCCTGGAGCCGATGCCTTGGACGTTGGCTCGCTGGATCGGACCGAAAACCCCGCCCGGAGCCTTGGACGCCGTGGGACTTCCGATGCAGTCCATCCGCGCGCGCGACGAGAGCGGAGCGGACATGATCCTGTTTCCAACTCCCTGGTCGCTTCAGTATCTATCGGAAAAGCATCCCGAAATAGAGCTTCTGCGCCTGCCTCCCGTCAACACCTCCCCACATTAACCGGACATCTTCAGTTTGAAATCATCAGCGAATGGTTGTCCACAAACCAGTTTCAGGACGAGTTTGGGATAAGTCCCAACTCAGATCCTCCGACCGAAAGATCCCATCCCTTGCCGTCGAGACGGTGCTTCGTTTTTCAGGGAGTCTAGCGAAAACGACGTGATCGGCGTTCGGATCGTCCCTTGGCGGGATGTCGCGAGCGGACGGCCGACCCCGCTCAGCCGCCGCGAGCGCCAAGCGAGGGTCAACCCCGAGCGATCCCGACAAGGGGCGATCCGAACGCAGCTCCCTCATCAGCAGAGAATCAACTTAAGATTTCGGGTTCACCAGGACGGCGCCAGGATGGCAATCGATCGATCACGCGCCTCATCTGAGGGCCGCCGCGACTTTAAATGCCAGACGATCTCCGGGTTTTAAGCCTCGTCGGCGCGCCTCCCCCGCCGCCAACTCCAAGACGTAGAGGCCGCGCCCTCCGGCCGCCGCGATGTCCGATTCGGGCGTGTCGAGCCGCGACGCCTTCAGGCGCGGATGGATCACCGTTATCGCCCGGTCCGAATCGATCCACATGATATCGAGAGACACCAAAGTGTTTTTCATCCAGAATTGAAGCGCCATCTCCCGGGGAAAGACGAAAAGCATGCCGTAATTCTTGGACAGAGTCCTGCGGCACATCAGGCCTTTCTCGCGCGTGGCGGGCGTGTCAACGACATCGACCGTGATCGACTCTCCGCCGGGAAAAGTCAGGGAGGCCTTCTTCTCGACGACTTGGGGTTTGCACTCGGCGCTCGGAGCGCTGCGCGCGGAAAAAATGGCCGACAGGATGAGGGCGTACATCATCATTTTTCCATCTCCGAAGCCGAAAGACTCTTGACGAAAGCGGCTGTCTGACGCGCTTCTTGGGCCCAGCCCGCGGTTCCCCATTTCCCTAAACGGCCCCAACACAGGCGCGACACATCGTGGAAAAAGACTCCTCGGGCCGGTCCGTCGCTGTACACGCTTTTGACCGCGGTCTTCAAGCGCCGGGAAAATTCGCCGGGGCCTTTGGAATCCTTCTGGTGCAGCCCCCAATCGAAAATATTTCCGGGAAGCAGCTGGACGTCGCCGCGCTTGACATAGCCGTTCCAGCTCTCCATCATCTCGGCGTACTGAACCTTGTCCGCCTCATAAAACATCAGAGCGTCGATGTCAATTCCGGCGTCGTTCATCATCACCGGATCCTGGCCGTGATGCCAGCCTTTCTCCCACGTCAAGGTGAAGGCCCACATGGGCTTGTCTCCCAAACGGGCTTTGAGCTCCCGCACGATCAGCGCCACGCGCCGCGCGCGCCACCATTGCCAGGCCTCGACGAAATCCGCGTCTCGACGCATGATTTTCTTGCGGGCAAGCCATACCATGCGTTCGGCCCGCGTCAGCTTCGGCCACTCCGGCGGCAGCGTCAGGCCGGGCATCTCGGCGACGAAATCATCGACCAGCTCATAGCCGCCCAAGGCGTTTCGAATATAATCGAGGCCGATATAGTCCACATTGGGATCGGCCGCGAAGGGCCGAAGAAAAGCCGCCACGTCGTCGAGACGCTTTCGATCGCCGATCGAGATCGCGCGAGTCGCCACCGGCCGAGAGTCCTGGATCTCGACTCCATACTCATAACCGGGCATCATTTTCTTGGCGGTGGTCAAGGAATACATCACGTAGACCCCGAACTTGAGCCCCCGCTTGCGGCACTCGCTCGCCACGCTCGGAATCATATTCAGATTGGTCTTCAACCAGATGTCGTCTTCGCCATGACCCGGGGATTGACCCCCGAGCATCCAGAACGCGTCGGCCCCTATCCAGCGAGCCCAATCCAGCAGCCCTCGCCAATCCGTCTCAAGCCCGTCGGGGCCCTTGACGCGCATGGACTCCAGAGGCGCCCCGCTTTCCAACGTCGCGACCACCAGTCCCCGAGGCATGGGCTGCGGCGCGCGGCGCGCGATTCGAAAAGGAGACACGACCAGACGCTGCGCGATTTCAGGGCGACCGATCAAACGGGGACGGTACTCGCCCGAGGGGGCGTTCCACGGAACGGGCCAGCGAGCGATCCAAACTCCCCCGGACACCCGGGCCATAGTCATCTCCCGAACCCCCGCGATCGTCGTCACGGGCTCTCCCCCGCGTTCGACGAATAGACGCGGAGGAGCCTCCAGGAAAGACGCATCGAGCTCGCGCTCGCGCGTGCGCAAAACCAGTTCCACGATGTCGTAGTGGAAATACTCGGGGCGGGCGGCTCCCAAACGCACTTCGGCTGCGCCCCTCATCCAGAACTTGGCCAAAGAGAACGCCCCCGCGTAGGCGGCCGCGATCAAGACGAATCCCCATACACCCCGATGGGCGCGCATGACGGGGGAATTCTACTTTTTTTGATATACTGCCGGTCTTTGGCGGCGGCGTCCAATGGAGGGGGAAGCGACATGGTGACCGGACTCGTACTGGTGCGGCTGATGGCGGGCAAGGAGAAGGGGGCGCTTTCGCGGATCAAGGAAGTCAAAGGCGTATCGCATGTCACCGCCGTTTTCGGACGTTGGGATCTTGTGCTTGACATCGAGACCGAAGACGTGGCCACGCTGTCCAATGTCGTGGTGCGAGACATCCGGGCCACTCCTGGAGTGCTGTCCACCGAGAGCCTCGTGACGACGTCGATCTAGTGGACGAGCCCGTCCTCTCCGTGCGAGGCCTGAGGACTCATTTCTCCACCCCGGAGCGGACGGTCCGGGCCGTCGACGGCCTCAGTTACGACCTGCACCCCGGAAAGACGCTGGCGGTCGTCGGCGAATCCGGCTCGGGAAAAAGCGTCCACGCTCTTTCGATTCTGCGCTTGTTGCCCGAACCTCCCGCGCGCATCGCGGGGGGGGAGATTTTGTTCCATGGAAAAGACCTCCTCACCCTAAACCCCCTGAGGATGCGGGCCATCCGTGGCAACCGCATCGCCATGATTTTTCAAGAACCCATGACGAGTCTCAATCCGGTGCTCAAAATCGGCACGCAAATCGCCGAAGCGGTGATGCTTCACAAATCGGCCCCCAAGGACAAAGCCTGGGCCAAGGCGGTGGAACTCTTGGGAAAAGTCGGCATTCCGCACCCCGAGGAAAGGGCCCGCGATTACCCGCATCAATTCTCCGGCGGCATGAGGCAGCGTGCGATGATCGCCATAGCGCTGTCCTGCGAGCCGGACATCCTCATCGCCGATGAACCCACGACCGCCCTGGACGTGACCATCCAAGCTCAAATCCTCGAGTTGATGAAGGACCTGCAGCGGGAGTACCGCATGGCGATCATCCTCATCACGCACAATATCGGCGTGGTCGCGGAAATGGCCGATGACGTCGTCGTCATGTATGCCGGACGCCCCGTCGAAGCCGCGCCCATCGCAGAGCTCTTCAAAACCCCGAAACACCCTTACACCGCCGGACTGCTCGCGTCCGTCCCCTCGGTTTACTCGCGAAAGGAACGCCTCGAAACCATCCCGGGCCAGCCCCCCGATCTAGGCGGCGGATTTTCCGGCTGCCCCTTCGCGCCCCGCTGCGCGGGCGTCTTGGAACGCTGCAAAAGCGAGGATCCGCCCCAATTCCATTTCGCCAGCGGACGCATGTCCAACTGCTGGCTTCGAGAGGCCGAGGCCGCCGGCCGCTCCCATCGCTACGACGGGGCGTTCAAGCGCGCATGAATTCTCCGATCCTGGAAGTCGCGGACCTCGCGAAGCATTTCATCATTCGAAAAGGCGCCTTCAGGCGATCCTCCTGCGTCAAAGCCGTCGATGGCGTTTCTTTCGCGATCATGCCCCAGGAAAGCTTCGCCGTCGTCGGAGAGTCGGGCTGCGGAAAAACCACCTTGGGCAAGCTGATCCTGGCCCTGGAACGGCCGAGCGCGGGCCGCATACGATTCCTCGGAAAAGACATCGCGGAGATGAACGGCGCCGAGCTCAAGGAAATGCGCCGCAAGATGCAGGTTATTTTCCAGGATCCCTATTCCAGCCTCAACCCCCGCATGACGGTCGAAGACATCATCACCGAGCCCTGGGCGATCCATGGCATGCACCGGCACCCGGCCGATCGGGCCCGCGCGCTCGACGCCCTCCTCGACGACTGCGGAATCGCCAAGACCTACCTGCCTCGCTACCCCCATGAATTCTCCGGGGGACAGCGTCAGCGCGTCGGCATTGCGCGCGCGCTGGCCCTGGACCCGCAGTTGATCGTCGCCGACGAGCCCGTGTCCGCCTTGGACGTCTCGATCCAAGCCCAAATCCTCAACCTGCTCAAGGATCTCCAAAAAGAAAGACGGCTCGCCTACCTCTTCATCTCACACGACTTGTCCGTGATCCGCCACCTGTGCACGCGAATCGCCGTTATGTATCTAGGACGGCTAGTGGAAATCGCCGATTCGGAACCCCTATTCACTCAACCTCAGCATCCTTACACCGAGGCCCTTCTCTCCGCCGTCCCGGTCCCCGATCCCTCGGTCGAGAAACGCCGCAAGCGAATCATTCTCAGCGGAGACGTCCCATCGCCCCTCAAACCCCCATCCGGCTGCCGTTTCCACCCCCGCTGCCGCTATATGAGGGACCCCTGCAGCACCAACGAACAGACGCTGATCCAGGATCGTTGGGGACATGAAACGGCGTGTGAAATTCTGCCGTTCAAGGCGGCGCGAAGCATCGCCGCGCTCGTGGAGCCATAACGACCCTGAGAGGAGAAACCATCCAATGACCACCCCTGGCAAAGCCCTTCACAAACCCTACGTCCCCGATTCGGCCGTCATGCCCGAGCTGACATGGTCGGCCGTGACCGTCGGATCGGTCCTGGGGATTATTTTCGGGGCTTCCTCGCTCTACTTGGTCTTGAAGGTCGGGATGACCGTCTCGGCGTCGATTCCCATCGCGGTGCTGTCCATCACCCTGTTCAAGCTCTTTTCAACCCTGACCGGCGCCAGGCGGACCACCATCCTGGAAAACAACATGGTCCAAACGGTCGGCTCGGCGGGAGAGTCCATCGCCTTCGGCGTCGGTGTGACGATGCCGGCTTTAATGATCCTCGGCTACGAAATGGACGCCGCCCGGGTGCTCATCGTCTCGTCCTTGGGCGGCCTGCTCGGAGTTCTGATGATGATCCCTCTGCGCCGGGCGTTCATCGTCAAACAGCACGGCCGCCTTCCCTACCCCGAGGGAACGGCGTGCGCGGACGTGCTCATCGTCGGCGAGCAAGGCGGCTCGAGCGCCAAGACCGTATTCACCGGATTTTCCATCGCGGCCGCCTACAAGGTCCTCATGAGCGGCTTTAAGCTCTGGAACGACGCGCCCGAGCGCCCGATCCCTTTTTTCAAGGGCGCCGCGATCAGCGGAGAAGTCGCGCCGGAACTCGTCGGCGTGGGCTATATCATCGGAACGAGGATCTCCTGCGTCATGGTCGCCGGGGGCATTTTGGCCTCTTGGGTGCTGATCCCGGCCATCAAGCTCTTCGGCGACGGCCTGAGCGCCCCTTTGTTTCCCGCCAGCAAGCTCATCAGCGACATGTCCCCAGGGGAAATCTGGAAGTCCTACATCCTTTACATCGGAGCCGGCGCCGTCGCCGCCGGGGGCATCATCTCGCTTCTCCAGGCCCTTCCCACGATCTATTCCTCGCTCCACTCCGGCATCAAGGACATCGTGGGAGGAAACTCGTCTAAAACAACCGGGCGTCCGATGCGCACCGACGACGATCTGCCCAACTCGGTCGTCGTCATCGGGAGCCTGGCCTTGGTGCTGGCCATCGCGATGGCCCCCGGGCTGGGACTTGGCTTCGGATTCAAGGGCATTCTGGGCTCGGCTCTCATCGTCCTGTTCGGCTTTTTGTTCGTCACGGTCTCCTCGCGCCTGACCGGAGAAATCGGCTCATCGTCCAACCCGATTTCAGGCATGACCGTCGCGACGCTGCTGCTGACCTGCCTGATCTTCGTTCTGCTCAATCATTTCGATCCCGGCGGACACTGGATCGGCAAGGGGGCCCGGCTGACGGCTCTGTCGATAGCCGCCATCGTCTGCATCGCCGCCTCCAACGGCGGAACGACCTCGCAGGACCTCAAGACGGGCTACCTGGTGGGAGCGACGCCGCGGCACCAGCAGGTGGGACTGCTCGTCGGGGCCTTGAGCTCCGCCCTGGTCATCGGCTTGACGCTCATCCTGCTCAACAACGCGAGCACGACCTACGCCAAACGGAACTATCCGGCCATCACCGCCCCGACGGCCGACCTCGAGACAAGCGAAGGCCTCAAGGGTTCCGACGCCGCGTTCGACCCCGCGATCTATAAAGTGTGGCACGTCGCCGAGGGAGAAATCGCGGGCCTGCCGCAGGGAAAATATCTCGTCGATGACTCGGGATCCATCAAATATCTCGTAGACCCCGGCATCAACGGCGTCGAGAACAAGCGCCTTGACGGCACGAACGTCCTCAAGTACAACGCCCCCAAGGCCAGGCTCATGTCGCTGATCATCGACGGCATCCTCACCAACAAGCTGCCGTGGGGACTGGTCCTGCTCGGCGTGGGCATCGCCCTGGTTCTCGAGCTGTGCCAAGTTCCCTCGCTGCCGTTCGCCGTCGGCGTTTATCTTCCCTTGTCTTCCTCCACTCCGATTTTCATCGGAGGCCTCCTGCGTTGGCTGGCCGACAAATGGACGAAGAAGAGCGAGGCGGAGTCCGAAATGAGTCCGGGTATTTTATTTTCCTCCGGTTACATCGCCGGGGGGGCGATCGCGGGCATCATCGTCGCTCTCGTCACGATGAGCCCGGCCGTCTCCCGCCACCTCGACTTCAGCGAACGCTTCGGATCAATCGCCCGCAACGACCTGACCGCGATGGTCGCCTTCGGGGTGCTGGCCCTCTTGCTGCTCTTGGTCGGCGGGGAACAGTGGCTTACGGATAAACCCGCCAAGAGACGCGCCGTCTGAAATTGTCTAGAATACTTCCCGTGTCACGCTTGGCTTTCACGGTCTTGTTCGCTCTGTCCGGGAGCGTCTGCGCCCGCGCCGCTCGGGATTCGTCGACTCTCGACTACGCGCTGGCCTCGGACATCGACACGCTCGACCCTCACTGGGCCTACGACGCGTTGTCGCTGTTCGCGGCGGATCAAATTTACGAAACGCTCATCGAGTTCGACGGCAGCTCGCTCGATTCCTTTCGGCCCCGCCTGGCCGCCGTCGTTCCGTCGCAGACGAACGGATTCCTGTCCAAGGATGGTTTGACGTACGCTTTCCCTTTGCGCAGCGGGGTTAAGTTCCACGACGGAACCGCCCTGACTCCGCAGGACGTGAAGTATTCTCTTCTGCGTTTCATGCTTCTCGACCGGGAGGGGGGCTCCTCCACTCTCCTGCTTCTGCCGCTGCTCGGAGTGCGCTCGACCAAGGAGCTCCCTTCCGATCAGATTTTCGAACTGGCCGACGCGGCCGTATCCATTGAAGGCGGCGCGCTGGTGCTGCGCCTTAAAAAACCGTTCGCTCCCCTTCTTGGCCTCTTGGCTAATTTCGGCCACATCGTCTCCAAGGACTTCATCGCGGGAAACGGCGGGTGGGATGGAAGCAAGGACGCCTGGGTCAAGCACCGCAATCCCGCCAAGGAATCCTCGTCTCTTCATGCCAAGGCCAACGGCACCGGCCCCTTCCGCCTCGAGTCCTGGGACTCGCTCGCCAAGACCGTGACGCTGGCGCGCTTCGAGCCGTACTGGAGAACGCCGGCCGCTTTGGCGCGGGTCAACCTGACTTCCATCGCGGATTCGCGCGAACGCAGGCACCTGCTGGCCAAAGGCGACGTCGACGTGGCCTTCGTGGAGCGCCGCTACTCGGAGCAGTTCGAAAATCTTCCGGGCGTGACCATAACCGATGGGCTGACCGCGCTGGAAACGCAAAATACGATTCTGTTCAACCTGAACGCGGAGTCCAAAGACAACGCCTGGCTTGGAAGCGGCCGCCTCGGAGACGGAGTGCCTCCCGATTTCTTCAGCGACCTCGACATCCGCAAGGGCTTTGCCATGCTCTTCGACTATGACGCCTTCGTCCGGGAAGCCTACCGCGACAAGGCGGTCGTGGCCCGCGGCCCCATTCCGCCCCCGCTCTTCGGCTACAACCCCCGTCAAAGGCCCTGGCCGTATTCTCCCTACCAAGCCGAGGCGGCCTTTAAGCGCGCAGGCAACGGGGAGGTCTGGAACAAAGGCTTTTCCTTGTCCGTCGCCTACACCGAGGGCCGCAGCGACCGGCGCATCGCCTGTCGACTCCTCAAGGAAGGCGCCGAAAAGCTCAACCCGAAATTCCACGTGGACTGCCGGCCGCTCTCCGAGTCGCGGATGCTCGATGAGTTCCGCTCGCGTCGCTTGCCCTGCTTCGTCTACCGCTGGATCTTGGATTACCCGGATTCGCACAATGCCGTGGAGCCTTTTCTGCACTCTCGCGGCTATTTCGCCGCGGCGCTCGGCTACAGCAATTCTCGCGCCGACGCCCTGATCGAGCAAGCCGCGGCCGAAACCGATCGAGCGAAACGCAAATCTTTGTACTTCGAGCTCCAAGCGCTGGCGATCTTCGACGCCCCGGCGATCTTCACGGTGGACAGTTCCAATCTCGTGGTGCGCAGCTCCAAGGTGCAGGGCTGGATGTATCACCCGATCCAGCCCTACGGCAGGCTTTACGACGTGACCAAGCTGCCATGAGTGCTAGAATAGGCGCCATGCTCGCCCTCATCGGACTTCTCATCACGGGATTTGCGCCCCTCGCCGCGGCCGCCGGCGTCAAGAATCCCGACACATACACGTACCTGACCATCTCCGATGCCGACTCCCTGGATCCGGCGTTTTCCTACGATACGGCCAGCCACATGATAGTCCTCAACGTGTACGAACCCCTGTTTCAATTCGAAAAATCGTCGACGGAAAAGCTGATCCCCTTGATCGCCGAGAAGGTCCCCAGCCACGCCAACGGCCTGATCTCGCCGGATGGAAAAACATACACGATCCCGCTGCGCAAAGGCGTCAAATTCCACGACGGAAGCGAGTTGACTCCCGAGGATGTGCGCTACTCGCTGCTGCGCTTCATGCTGCAAGACCGGGCCGCCGGCCCGTCAACGCTGCTTCTAGAGCCCTTGCTCGGCTACCCCTCGACCCGCGACGAGAAGGGAATGATTCTGCCTTCGGTGTGGGAGGATGCAAGCCGGGCCGTGACGGTGCGGGGGGACACTCTGGTCTTGAGCCTGCCTCGTCCCTACGCCCCCCTGTTGACCATTCTCGCCTCGTGGGCGCCGGCGGTCTCCAAGAGCTGGGCCGCGGCCAACGGCGATTGGGACGGGGCCCAGGAGACTTGGACAACCTACAACAACCCGCAGAAGCAAAGCTCCCCGTTCTTCGAAAAGGCCATGGGAACCGGTCCTTTTAGGCTCGAAC